>CAMTVX010000029.1:0-32473 GCA_947085295.1 uncultured Alphaproteobacteria bacterium
AAACCGTTATACGATGTCAAGTCGTATCGTGAGTTCGAATCTCATCCCCTCCGCCAGCCTTTTTTCGGAAACTTTTTTCTGGCAGTTTCTGGCGTATATAAAAAACCTTAGGTTTTCTGCGCCTCAAGAGATTATCCCCTGACTTGAGAATGCAAAAAATTTGTGCTTTTTTACTCTGAAGTATTGGCGATATACATGTAGCTGAGAGTTGCTACTAAATTACGCCTAGCGTAGTAAATTAGGAGAAAATATGTATCAAAGATTTTTAGAAGATCTTGAAAAATTAATAGAAGCCCTTGATGCTGAGCTTTCGAAACCTCAAATTGTTGAATTAGCAGGGCAACAAGCATACCGACATCCCCCCAATGTTCGTAGCGATATACTAGCTTCTTTTCTAAAAACAGTCAGGATTACAAGTCTATTAAATGCTTGTATTTGCTTAATACAGAAAGGATATGCACAAGAGGCAAACCTATTGTGCCGTGCAATTGATGAAGCTGTAGAAGATATTTCCTTTTTTGCATTGAATATTGGAGAAACGGGGACATCCGAGAAACAAATCAGATTGCTCAAAGAATTCTATCAAGAGCAACATGAAGACCATAACGATCCATTATCTTCGGTTTCACGCGATAGAGTACCCAGAAAAGATATTCGAGCAGCTATCAGCAATATACCTATAAATCATGGTGATCCACATACAAGAAGAACCGTTGCAAAATCTATTTTTGAAACTTTTTCCGGTTTTGTTCATGGGCCTTATGTATTTATAATGGAGCTATATGGCGGCAGACCTGCCAAGTATCATATGAGAGGTACACCAGATTCGCCATACATGAAGGACTGTATAGATAATTTTGCAAATCATATTTTTAGGTCGGTTTTAGCTGTTGAAGCAATAGCGTATCGTGTTGGGCGCAAAGATATTGCAGCACGCGCGATTCAATTAAGCTGTGCGCTAGCAGAGGCTACTGGGTGTTTGGATGAAGAAGGTATCACTGGTCTAAAAACTAGATTGTCTTTAGTTTCGAGTTCAGGAATAGTCTCTGTAGAATAGTTCAGGAATAGTCTCTGTAGAATGATGTGTGTTTTAGCTGTCAAGAATACCTTCCCTAGCGTAGTATTCATGACAGCAAGGTACGCGTTTTGAGAGCCGCAGTTTTCCTTGTGTCTTTTTATAACGAGGTGCGAGCGGCGCAACCAACACACCGCCACCCTACGCCTTCGGCTTTCGGGCGGCAGGCCACCTTTGGCCTGCTAACTGAAGCTGATCTTGGGCGCAGGTGTGTCGTGATGGATGAGAATCATGGATGAAAAACTAAGGGACGAGGTGCTTGCGACCTACGCCGCCTATCTGGAGGCTTTTCTTTCGAAGGATGTGCGCACGCTCAACAGCCTGATGCAGTATCCGATTGCCTATATCGGCGATGGCAAATCAAAAATGTTTGACACATTCCCCTTCGATCCGGCCGCATTGATGGCGGCGAAACAGATGCACACCACGATTGACGCCAATTACGAAGTGGTGTTCGCAACCGATAAAAAAGCCCATGTGATTTTGCATAGCGCGACCCGGGTGAAAAAAGATGGAACCCCGATCGAAACCGTATCCGGGTTTTATGCGCTGACGCGAACCAAGGCCGGATGGAAATTCTTTGCCCTGTCCGACATCACGGTTCCTGCTTAAGGGTGTGATTGTCAGCGGCGATCAGCTTAAATTTCCATAAGCCGCCCCGTATCACATATTTATCTCAGACAATCAGTTGCACCGCCGTCAGGTCGCATTCCTGCATGATGTCGGCGGCGGTTGTATCGCGTTTGATCCTGGTCATGTCTGCCTTTTACGCCTTCACAAGCCCCATCGCATTGGCGAATTTGGTGATCAGTTGTATTTGCGCCCTGGGCCCTTTCTGATCGGCATTCATGGCATTGAGCGAGACATGCGTTGCCCCATGATCTTTCCACCAATGGGCTTCTTTGGCCCATTCCTGGGGCCCCGGATTGTTGGAGCGGAATTGCGGATCCTTTTCCGGTGCCGGTACATTATAGGAAAACCCACGGCCCGCATGCACGAACGGCTCCATACCGAATTGCGGCCCATGATCGCAAATGCCCCGATTGGCCTCACGCAGATATTCTTTCATGCGATCTATTTTTACGGCCGCGCGTTCACCCGGGGCGAACATCGGAAACCAGCCATCGGCGATGCGCGCCGCGCGTTGCAGTGCGGGTCGCGCTTCGCCGCCAATCCATACAGGAATATTTTTCTTGAGCGGCAGTGGATTAATGCCCGCATCCACAACCTGTTCATAGATGCCGTTAAACGTAATCGCATCGCTGGCCCACAATGCCCGCAACAGCGAGATCTGCTCTTCCAGCCGCTTGCCCCTGTCACGAAAATTCTTGCCCAGGCAGTCATATTCCACATCGTTCCAGCCAATGCCGACGCCCAGCCGCAGACGCGAATTGCTCATCACGTCGACCTGTGCGGCCTGTTTGGCGACCAGCGCCGTCTGGCGTTGCGGCAGGATCAACACCCCCGACACCATTTCAAGTCGTGTGGTGATGCCCGCGATAAAGCCAAACAATGCAAATGGCTCATGAAACGGGTTGGTGTAATCATAGGGCTTGTTCCAGTCCGGCCGCGTGGCCAGACCCGCACCCATCACATGATCGGGAACCAGAAGATGGTCATATCCCAGCCCCTCAACCGTTTCGATGTAATCCCGGATGCCGCCAAAATCCGAACCAAGGTCGAGAGTGGGAAAAAGCAGGCCAATACGCATAATCATATCTCCGCTGATTTCTATCGCTGGTTTCTATCAGGCCGATACATTTCATGCGGCATGCGCGCAAGCCTGGCTCATGCGGCATGCGCGCAAGCCTGGCTCACGCGGCATGCATGCATGCCTAACTCACGCGAGCGCCATTACATCGGCAAACTGCCTGATGCATTCAATGTGCGCTTTCGCGCCATGACGACCGCTGGTCATGGTGTTGAGCGAAATATGCGTGGCGCCGTGGGATTTCCACCATTCGGCCTCGCGGGCCCATTCATCCGGACTGCGATCGCCGCCCTGCAACATCGGGTCCATGCCGAAATAGGGGCCAAAACCGGTGATGCCGCGCGCGGTATCGCGCACATAACCCTTCATGCGTTCAATGCGTTCCGCGCCCTTGTCGCCCATGCCAAACAGTGGGAACCAGCCATCGGCAATACGCGCGATCCGGCGCAGCGCGACATCCTCATTACCGCCAAACCACAGCGGAATATTTTTGCGTGTTGGGCGTGGATTAATGCCCGCATCAATGACCGTATCGAATTCACCCTTGAAGGTGACCAGATCCCTGGCCCACAATTCACGTAATAGTTTCGCCTGCTCCTCGACCTTGCGACCACGGGTGCGAAAATTCTCGCCCAGACCTTCATATTCGACATCGTTCCAGCCGATGCCAACACCCAGCCGCAACCGGCCCCGGCTGAGAATATCCACCTCTGCCGCCTGTTTCGCGACCAGTGCGGTCTGGCGCTGCGGCAGGATCAGCACGCCGGTCGCCATTTCGATTTTTTTGGTCAGTGCCGCGATAAACCCGAATAACACCATTGGTTCGTGAAAGCCGTTGGTGTGATTATACGGCCCGCGCCAGTTCGGACGGGTGTTCAGCCCCGCGCCCAGCACATGATCAAACACCAGAATATGTTTGAAGCCCAGTGCTTCTGCGGTCTGGATATAATCGCGGATACCACCTGGATCATTACCGATGGAAATGGTTGGAAAAATTACGCCTGTACGCACTGACGCCTCCCTGCTTTTGTTCTGTTTCACTCAGGCTAGCATTTAAGGGCGATTTCGCTCCAGCATTTTTCGTGCTAATCATGGGGAAATTCAATTCCAAGCGTGAGCAGAACCATGTCAGCAAACAAACCCACCATCGCTATCCTGGGCGGCACCGGCGATCTGGGCGGGGGGCTGGCGGTGCGCTGGTCACGTGCCGGATACAAAATCATCATTGGCTCACGCACCCGGGAAAAGGCCGAGGACGCTGCCAAACCGCTGGGTGCGGTGGGTATGGATAATGTGAGCGCAGCAGGGGCCTGCGACATTGCGGTGCTGACGGTGCCGTTCGCCAATCAGAAAGCGACGCTGGAAAATGTGCGCGACGCCCTGAACGGTAAAATCCTGATCGACGTGACGGTGCCGCTGGTGCCGCCCAAAGTCGCCCGGGTGCAGATGCCGCCCGAAGGCTGCGCCGCGCTGGCGGCCCAGGCCGTGCTGGGCGATGGCGTCACCGTCGTGTCGGCGTTTCAGAATGTTGGCGCCAGCCATCTGCGCGACGATCATCCCGTCGATTGCGACGTGCTGGTGTGCGGTGATAAACTGGCGGCGCGCGAACAGGTGATCGCGCTGGTCGAGGCCGCCGGCATGCGCGGCTGGCATGCCGGGCCATTGGCCAACAGTGTGGCGGCCGAAGCGCTGACCTCTGTGCTGATCGGCATTAACAAACGCTATCAGATCGAAGGCGCAGGCCTGCGCATTACCGGCACGCCGGGCAACCCATCCGGCAAGGGAGATTAGCTTGTCCCGCAGCCTGAGCCTTACCGCCATTGCGGGCATTCCGCTGGTGGCGCCCGGTGACGCGCTTGCGCGCATGATCCATGACTGCGCTGCCGCTGCGGGCATGGCGTTACAGAATGGCGATGTGCTGGTGATTGCGCAAAAAATTGTTTCCAAATCGGAAAACCGCTATGTCGATCTGCGCAGCATCACGCCATCAGCGCGCGCGCTGGAAATAGAGGCGGTGGTGGAAAAAGACCCGCGCTTTGTGCAGGCGGTATTATCAGAATCCTCTGACATTGTGCGCTATCAGAAAAATGTTCTGATCGTGGCGCATCGCATCGGCGTGGTGATGGCCAATGCGGGCATTGATCAATCCAATATTGATCACAGCGGCGGCACAGAAAATATATTATTATTGCCTGTTGATCCCGACGCATCAGCCCAACGTCTGCGTACGGAATTACTTACGCTGTGTGGCGCGAATGTCGCCATTATCATTAATGACAGTGTGGGCCGCGCCTGGCGCAACGGCATTGTCGGCATCGCCATTGGCGCCGCCGGCCTGACCACATTGCATGATCTGCGCGGAGAACCGGATCTTTTTGGCCGCCGTCTGGAGGTAACCGAAGCCGCTACCGCAGACGAGCTGGCGTCTGCGGGATCATTGTTGCAGGGTCAGGGGGCACAAGGCATGCCGGTGGTGCTTATTCGCGGCTTTATGCCACCCAAACAGGATGCGCACAAACCCGCCACCGCACTGGTGCGCGACAAGCGCATCGATATGTTCCGTTAACAGATGAAATGCGTCGCATTATGCGGAGGCGTTGGCGGGGCAAAACTGGCGCTGGGGCTATCGCATATTCTGCCGGATGAAAATCTGACGCTGATCGTCAATACCGGCGATGATTTTACGCATCTGGGTTTGCATATATCGCCCGATCTGGACACAGTGATGTACACGCTGGCGGGTCTTGCCAATGCGCAACAGGGCTGGGGCCGCGAAGGCGAGACCTGGCAGTTCATGTCGGGCTTACGAAAACTGAATGGCGAAGACTGGTTTCAACTGGGCGATCTGGATCTGGCCACCCATGTGGAACGTACGCGCCGTCTGGCGGCGGGCGAAACCCTGTCACGCATTACACGGGATTTATTTGCGGCACTGGGGGTGGGCGCACAGGTTCTGCCCATGAGCGATGATCCGGTCGCCACCATCATTCACACGCCGGACGGACCGCTGGCGTTTCAGCATTATTTTGTACGCGACAAATGCGCGCCGGTTGTTACCGGCTTTTATTTTGCAGGCCATGAACAGGCCGCCCCCGCACCGGGCGTGCCAGAGGCGCTGAACGATCCCGATCTGGATTGCATCGTCATTTGTCCGTCCAACCCGTTTGTCAGCATTGATCCGATCCTTGCGGTGCCGGGTATTCGCGCAGCACTTGCAACGGCGCGCGCGCCGGTGATTGCGGTTTCACCGATTGTGGGGGGGCGCGCCATCAAGGGGCCAACCGCCAAAATGATGCAGGAACTGGGCGTGCCCCTAACCGCTAGTGCTGTGGCCGCGCATTATCACGGCCTGCTGGACGGCTTTATACTGGATGAAACCGATGCGGATATGGCCCGGCAATTGACGGCAGCCGGCCTTGCCTGCCGCAGCGCCCAAAGTGTGATGCATACGCTGCAAGACAGGGTGAAACTTGCCCAATCTGTGCTAGACTTCGCTGCAACGATAAAAACCACAGGGAAGTAGCCCATGCGGGCGATCTGGGCCATCATACCCATTAAGGATTTAAGTCTTGCAAAACAACGGCTTAGTGGCCTATTGCAGGATTTGGAACGGCGCGCGCTGGGGCTGGCCATGCTGGAGGACGTGCTGGAAGCCCTGACCCATGCCAGGGGTCTGAGCGGGATATTGCTGGTGTCTTCGGACCCGGATGCCTGCGATCTGGCACGCCGCTATGGCGCGCGGATTATACCGGAGACCGGCGCTGCTGGACTGAACCCCGCTGTCAGCCATGCCGCCCGGATATTGGCGGACGAAAATGTTGCGGCCGCGCTGGTGCTGCATGGCGATGTGCCTTTGGCGAGGTCAGAAGAAATTGAGCGCCTGATCTGCGAATTTCAGTCTGCACCCGCTATCGCCATTGCGCCCGATGCCGCGCATGACGGCACCAATGCCATGCTGGTCAGCCCGCCCGATCTGGTCAAATTCCGCTATGGCCGCAATAGTTTTTCGGCACATCTGCAAGAAGCCGCAAATAACGGTGTGACACCACACATAAAGGATTTGCCGGGGCTGGCCTTTGACGTGGACACTGTGGATGATTTATTTACACTGGCGGCGGCCCCGGGCCACACGCGGGCTCAGAAATATTTGCGCGCATTGCGCCTGGAAAACCGAATGCAGATCGCATCTGCACAGGCAAGGTAACCCATATGGACCAGATGCATTTTCTTGTCAGCAACCACCGGCCCGACCATGGCGAAGCGATGGCGCTGGCAAATCATCAGGACACGCAACAACTGGTTGCAACCGCCGGCCGGTTGCGCGACCAGGGCCATGGCAATCTGATCAGCTATTCGCGCAAGGTGTTTATTCCACTGACGCATCTGTGCCGTGACGTTTGCCATTATTGCACCTTTGCGCAACCGCCGCGCAAAGGCGAAGCGGCGTATCTTTCACCCGAACAGGTTCTGGAGATTGCCCGCAAAGGCGAGGCGGCCGGATGCAAGGAGGCGCTGTTTACGCTGGGCGACAAGCCTGAGCTGCGCTATGGCGCGGCGCGCGATGCGCTGGCGCAAATGGGATATGCCAGCACGCTGGAATATCTTGAAGCCATGGCCGCACTGGTGCTGCGCGAAACCAGCCTGTTGCCGCATCTTAATCCCGGTCTGATGGACGCTGAGGATTTTGCGCGTCTGCGCAAGGTTTCTGCAAGCATGGGTATCATGCTGGAAAGTACCTCACAGCGCCTGCTGGCAAAAGGCATGGCGCACCACGGCTCGCCCGACAAGGCGCCCGAATTGCGGCTTGAATGTATCAAACAGGCCGGTATCGCCAGGGTGCCGTTTACCAGCGGTATTCTGATCGGCATTGGCGAGACGCGCGCGGAACGCATCGAGGCGCTGTTCAGCTTACGCGATCTGCATGATGTGTACGGACATATTCAGGAAATCATTATCCAGAATTTCCGCGCCAAGCCCGGCACCCGCATGGTGGCAGCAAAGGAACCCGATCTGGATGATCTGCTGTGGACCATAGCGGTGGCGCGCATCATTTTCGGCCCGGACATGAGCATTCAGGCGCCGCCAAATCTAAGCCCCGGCGTATTGGCGCAATTGGTCGCTGCGGGCATCAATGACTGGGGTGGCGTATCGCCGGTGACGCCGGATTTTGTCAACCCCGAAGCGCCCTGGCCGCATCTGGACCATCTGACGCTTGAGACCGCCAATGCTGGCAAGCATCTGCTGCAACGCCTGACGATTTACCCGGATTTTGCGCGCGCGCCGGAGCGCTGGCTGGACCCAGCCCTGTACACCCGCGTACTGCAATCTCATGACAGCGACGGCTTTGCGCGCGGCGAAGACTGGTCACCGGGGACACAGACACCGCCACCCGCCGCCGATCTGGCGCGCATTCTTAACCGGCCTCACCACAAGGGAGAGGGAGAAGCAGCCCCGAGCTCTGATCTTCTCCCGCTCCCCTTGCGGGAGAGGGCGGGGGTGAGGGGGCAAGGCGGCAGCCAAACCATCCGTGGACTGATTGATAAAGCCAACGACGGCGCCGGATTGTCCGAATCCGAAATCGTCACCCTGTTTCAGGCGCGCGGGGATGATTTTGCCGCCGTCTGCGCCGCCGCCAATGATCTGCGCGCGCGCATCAGCGGCGATGTAGTGCGCTATGTGGTCAATCGCAATATCAATTATACCAATGTGTGTTATTTCAAATGTCAGTTCTGCGCCTTTTCCAAAGGAAAAATGAGCGAGAACCTGCGCGGACGCCCCTATGATCTGGGACTTGATGAAATCATGCGCCGCACCAGCGAGGCCTGGTCACGCGGCGCAACCGAAGTGTGCATGCAGGGCGGGATTCACCCGGAATATACCGGCCAGACCTATATTGATATTTGTCATGCGGTGAAACAGGCCGCCCCCGACATGCACATTCATGCGTTTTCGCCACTGGAGGTCTGGCAGGGCGCCGAGACGCTGGGACTATCGCTGGAAGAATTCCTGCGTAGGCTGATGGATGCCGGGTTGGGCAGCTTGCCCGGCACGGCAGCAGAAGTTCTGGACGATGAAGTGCGCGCCATTATCTGCCCGGACAAAATCAATACCGCGCAATGGCTTGAGGTAATGCAAACCGCGCACGCGCTTGGCATTCGCACCACTTCCACCATTATGTATGGCCATGTGGATGGTCCGCAGAACTGGGCGCGGCATCTGTTGCGGCTGCGCGAATTGCAGGCGCGCACGGGTGGCTTTACGGAATTTGTGCCGCTGCCATTTGTGCATATGGAAGCGCCGATTTATCTGAAAGGCCGGGCCCGCAAGGGACCAACATTCCGCGAGGCCATTTTGATGCATGCCGTGGCGCGCCTTGCGCTGCATCCGCATATTCAGAATATTCAGGCAAGCTGGGTAAAGATGGGGCCACAAGGCATTGCCGCCTGCCTTGCCGCCGGGGCCAATGACGTGGGTGGCACCTTGATGAATGAAACCATCACCCGCGCCGCTGGCGCCGAACACGGCCAGGAAATGCCGCCCCAGGAGATGGAGACACTGATCAAGACTGCGGGCCGTACCCCACAGCAACGCAGCACCATTTATGGCGAGGTCGCGCGCGCCCGCACGCTGGCCTCATTTCAGGCGGCGCCATTGTCCGAACCTGTAAATACGCCCGCCGCAAAATATGAACGCACCGCCGCGTTAAGCAAATAAATTAAATAGCAACGGTCACAGTCCGGTTGATTAATCGAAATTAACCATAGTGAAAACTTGATCGTGCGCACCATTAAGCTATCGTAAGGGATATTTTAAATCCCCGACTGATTGTTTCATAATGACCCTCGCAATTCATTCTATCGCCACCCATAAATCATCCGCACCGGTTTTTCGCGAGAAAGACGCCGTGTGCATTGAGGCGCGGGCGTCAAAAATCACAGCGGCGGTTTCGAGCGCGCAACCGCGGGCGTTTCAGTATCAACAGGGTGATATGCAGATCATGGCGCAATTATCGCGCCATCAATCTGTAACGCCTGTGGCTTCGTCGCAGGATGTGGCGCTGGCCTATCAGCAAACCCGCCTGTCAATGCGCGCCAGCATGCACGAAATGCGGGTTTAATTTGTCGCCCGCAGCGATATTAACAGCGCCATGATATCCGCCTGACCGCGTTCGAGTTTTTGCAGGCGTGCGTCCAGCGCATCTAGGCGCGCCAGGACCGCGCCCATGTCATCGGCTGATTTCGGTATGGGGGTAGAGGCGCCGCCACGCGCGGCAATTTCCTGGGTGGTGACGCCCAGTATTTCCGCCAGCAGGGTGACTTCACGCGGGCTGATTTCACGCTGATCTTTCCACATGGCGTCCAGTTCGGGGGTGCTGATACCCAGAATCGCCGCTAGCGCCAGCCTGTTCAGGCCGCGCTCTGTCAGCTTTGCGTCAAACCATTCCTGATCAAAAAACAACGCCATGTTATTTATCCATCACTTGCGAGCGCCAGTGTTCGCGTAAGAACCCTGGATTTGCAGCGCCTCGCGCACGGCCTGTGGAATCATGGTTTGCGCTTTGCTGGGAATTATCTGTTCTGACTACCGCGAAAGTAAGGAGTTTCCCAGATGACGTCAATCCGTGTAAAACAACGCGAATAATTAATTGAATTGGGAAATACCATGATCAGGGCAATTATCTGGGATTTTGGCGGGGTTCTGACGAGCAGCCCGTTTGAGGCGTTTAACTGTTATGAGGCCGCCAACAATATTCCCCCGGATTTTATTCGCGGCGTTAATGCCGTCAACCCGGACACCAATGCGTGGGCGCGTTTTGAGCGCAGCGAAGTTACGCTGGATCAATTTGACGTCCTGTTTGCGGATGAAAGTGCCGCGCGCGGACGCCGAATTGCGGGGCGCGATGTGATCGCATTACTGGGCGGTAATGTACGTCCCATGATGGCGCAAGCGCTGCGGCGCTGCTCGCTGCAATACAAAGTCGGGTGCATCACAAATAATGTACCGGCGGGCAAAGGTCCCGGAATGGTGCTGGATAATGCGCGCGCGCAGGCGGTGCGCGATGTCATGGCGCTGTTTCACCATATCATCGAATCAAAACGCGCGGGCATCCGCAAGCCCGATCCACGCATCTATCAAATGTCATGCGATGCGTTGGAGGTGCGCCCGGAACAGGCGGTGTATCTGGATGATCTGGGCGTGAATCTGAAGCCCGCGCGCGATCTGGGCATGCGCACCATCAAGGTCGGCGAGCCGGAAAAGGCGCTCGCCGAACTGGAGGCAATATTAGGGCATTCCCTGCGCGATTAGCTGCCTGCGGGTGCGGCAACCGGAAGTTTGGCGGGCTGGCGTTCGATGCCAACATCGCCAAACAGCACCACTTCGCCATTGGCTGATTCCGCAACCGACGAAAGCCCGGTGCGCGAGGGACGGATCACGGTGGAGAAACTTTCACCATTGTCGCTGCTATAGGACACTGTACCGGCCAGCCCAACAGCCACAATGGTGCCGTCGGCCAATTGCACTGCGCCGCTGTAGGATTGTTCCGCGCCGGTCTCGACCTTTGTCCATGATGCGCCAAAATCGTCACTGCGGAATATATTTCCCCGCATGCCCAGCGCCAGAACGCGGCCCTGTTTTGTGATCAGACCACCCCAGAATGAGCCGATATATGGCATTTTGACCAGTTCCCAGGTCTTACCCGAATCATGGGAACGGAAAAAGTTCCCGGCTTCGGATGCGATCATGACCTGGGTTTTGCGGTCCGTCCCCCAGAAAATGGCGTTCAGGTGCGGCTGTTCAAATTCGTCTGGCTCTGCCTCCAGCAATGGACGGCTTTCCCATGTTTTGCCGCCGTCAAATGTTTCCAGCATGAAACTGAACGATCCCGCAGCAATGCCGTGCTCATTATTTTCAAACCATACGGTCAACAGGGGCGTTTCGGCCGGGGGATCGGAATATTGCATCTCCCAGATTTCGCCGCCATCTGCGGTATGCAGCACCACAGTGTCATGGCCCACGGCCCAGCCATTTTTGTCGTCCGTGAAATATACCGATGTCAGTGTGGTGCGAGTTGGTACTTTTTGCGCCTGACGCCAGGTCACACCCGCATCATCCGACAAAATGATATGTCCCCAGCTTCCAACCGCAACCAGACGTTCCCCCGCCTTCGTAACACCAAGCAACAGGGTTTTGTCTATCAGGCCGGATGGAATTGCATCTTCCTGAACCGCTTTTTCCGGTGTTTTTTGTCCCATGCGATCCGCCGCCTGGACCGGGCCTGTCGTCAATACCACTGTAGCCAGCGCCACAGCCATAATACCGGCCCTGATAATGATAGAGTTCAGAATGCGCATCGCATTTCCCCGTTTGATGAACTGACACTTTTGTGTGCCATGTTATGGCCCCCTGTTCTAGACGATGTCACTTGAAGACGCTAGCCCGTAAGACCAATATTCCCGATTTGAACAGAAAAAAAGCGCCCGGAACCTGCGTTCCGCGCGCTTTTTTGATTTAATGCCTGACCTTAGAAAGCGTAGGCGATGTTCAGCGAGGCAAAGTCACGATCATCCAGCGGAGCATCGGGACCGAAATTGGCGGTCCAGCTCATGGAACCCGTCCATCGCGACTGATAGTTCGCCGCCAGTGACAGGCCAATCGCCTTGCGTTCCGCCATATAGTTGCCCAGCGGTGAAGGCGTGCGCCCGCCCATATCCCAGCGCCAGGCAATCTGTGGCACCAGATTGACAGGGCTGCCGAACACGCGGTTATAGGTCATGTTGAAGATGCCCTGTGCGCCCCAGGAAAATGGGGTGGCCCAGTTGGTTGGCCCCTTCAGATCCGCATTCAGCTTGTAGGTCGCGGCCGCAATCGGGTTCAGCAACCCTTCGCTGCCACTTGCTGCAATCGCCGAGCTGGTCGAGATGCCCGGTGCCCACACCATGCCCACTTCCGTGACGATGGCGCCGCCATCGGCCTTCATCATCTGCACGATCGGATTGGAGCCGAACAGCACCGAGGTGATCGTGGATTGCGCGGTGAACACGTCTTCGCGCGGGATTTCGACAAACCCGTCGCGCCGCACATTGGCCGCAGTCAGTTGCGAGGAGCGGGTTTGCGGGGTGATCGGGATCAGCGCCTGCCCGTCCACGCCACTATCCGCATGACGTGCGAACAGCACGTTGGCGGCCTGGCCATTGGACACATTGCCCGCCAGGTTAGCATTCTGCGTGTCGATGGCGATATAGCCAAGCCGGTTAGCGACTTCGGCAACGCTTGCCGCCGTGCCGCCCGGGAAGACCACCTGGCCGGGCAATGCGCCCGCCGTGGTGCCGCCCAGACCCAGCATGGTCCCAACGCCGCCAGCCAGACCCGTCGACTGGGTGCCACCCGCGCTAAGCGCGAATGCAGGGGTGCCAAGCAGCGCCGTTATATCCGCCGCTGTCAGCGTACCAAGCCTTGCCTTGTCGGCCGCCGCCGCCAGACCTGGGGTCAGCGCCATTGTGCCCACCACATTGCCGGGAACGGTGTCCACCCCGGCCCTATTGAGCGCCGCCTGTTCCAGGGCCGCCACTTCGACAAAGTTATAGAGGTTATCCCCGGCAATCGCCGTGCCTGCAACCGACTGGTTGCCTGCCTGCAGCCGGACCACGGAGAAACGGTGTGTCGCATCCGTGGCGGGACGCGCCGCCGCAGTTGGCACATTGGCCCCATTAAACGTCAATCCCGTGCCCGCCGGTGTCGCCGCGCCGGTTTGCAGCGCGGTGAGGCCGGACAGATCGTTGCTGAGCGCGCCCACTTCAGAACCGACAAAGCTCATCGGTTGATCGTGGCGATAGGTGGCTTCAGCCTGGAAGGCCAGCGAACCCAGCGTCGTGCTCACGCTGGCGCCCACCAGTTTGATGTCCTCGGGATATTCCAGCCGGTAGTTGGAGCTGTTGGCAAACAGGGCGCCAAAGTTACGTTCCAGATCGGCGGCACCCCTGCGGTTACGCAGAATGTTGTTACAGTTGGTGTAGCCACCGGGCGTGGCAAGGCTGACATTGCCCGCATTGATCGCCGCCGCAGCCGCGCCACCCGCCGGATTGGCGAAGGGGGTGCCGGTCGCGGAACCCATGCCCTGGGCCTGCAGACCAAAACCAACCGCGCCGACCGTGTTACAGAACATCTGCGCCGATTCCCAGGCATTGACCGGGGCATTGTTCGGGCCGCTGCCAATACCGGCGCTAAACGCATTTTCAGACGCCGCCGTGCCAACGCCCAGTGGCACACCCGCTGTAGAGGTGAGCGCATTGGGAACCCGCGCGACACCATTCAGATGGGTGGCGGTGGCGACCGAGTATGCGGCGGCAGGATTTGCCATGCTGGTAGTCAGGATCGGCAGCCGTGAATGATAATTGATGAAGTACAGGCCGAACTCCTTGCCATTGTTCAGCTCTTCATTGAAATAACGCAGCGCGAAACCAAATTCGCCGCCATCGTCGGCGTTCTTGTCATTGGCGCGTTCAATCGACACTGAGGGCACGTTGACGCCGTGCCGACTGACCCAGGTGATATCGTCATCAAGGCCATTAATGACCTGGAACGGGTTGAAGCGCGAATCATCGCCACGGTCGTTCACGCCCGCGCGAATCGGCTGTGAACCGCGACCAATAATGTCCGCCGAGCTGAAATAGGTGCCGGAGGCATCGGGTACGATATTATCAGCCTTGAACTGATAAAAGCCTTCAAGGCTGAAATTGTTGGGCAAGCCCAGCGCCGCCTTGGCGGCCAGAACCGGGGTGAAGAATTCCTTCACTTCGGAGCCCGGCTTGCGCAGTGCTGAAATATCGATCGGGTTGATCACATTGATGCCGTTCTGGATGAAGGTGCTTTCACCCCAGCTGATCACCTGGTTGCCGCCGCGCAGTTCCAGCGGCAGGCCGCCCACATCAAAGCTGCCGCCAACGAAATAGTCGAGCAGCTTGGCGTTCTGCGACACTTCGCTGCGCGCCGCGCTGTCCAGATCGCGGAAGTCGGTGTTATCGACAATCGGATCGACGAAAGCCGTGCCGCGCATAAAGGCGTTGAAATTGCGCCAGGTCGCGCCCACTTCCGAGGTCGCCTTCATGGCGCCGGAAAACACGTCCCACTGGCCATAGTTCAGATTGCCGTCATCGCCGTTGAGGCCGCCGCCTTTTTCAACGCCTGAAGCGTCACGGACCTTGCAGCCACCCTCGCCCTCACCAAGATTGCGGCAATCGCGCGCACTGGTGCGCATCGAGGCGCCCGCCGAAACCACCGTATCAATCGAGCCGGTAACCTCTCCAAAGCTGTAATCAACGGCGCTGGCGGAACCCGCCGCAAATACCATCACCGCAAAAACCGAACCGCCCATTACAAGACGATTCCGCAACACCCGC
Organism: uncultured Alphaproteobacteria bacterium; assembly: GCA_947085295.1. Classification (GTDB taxonomy): domain Bacteria; phylum Pseudomonadota; class Alphaproteobacteria; order UBA11222; family UBA11222; genus UBA11222. The sequence continues at coordinate 15,185 of CAMTVX010000029.1, forward strand.
CGCGCGGGCGTGTTCAACAATCCGGACACACGTGCCTCCATTCTTGGTTTTTTAAGCCCGCCGGCAGCGTTTGTTTGATGCTGTCCTGACAAGCCTCATGCCTCGTCTGACACAACGCCAGAAAAAGGTGACGTCTGTCAACCCCAGGGGGGCAATGAAAGCCGTGTCATGGTAACTTAGTTGGTAACTATGACATATTTCCCACGCTTACGGTCGCGTTGCTTGAGTGATCTATCAGTAAGGAGCGCATATATAGCCGGAAAAATTGGTTTTCTTTACGAATCATTATCCTGATTCACACACGAAGTGCTTGCCGCCGACTACTTCAACCGATAATACAAGACCAACTGCGAAAGCGGGCGCGTAGCTCAGTGGGAGAGCACCTCGTTGACATCGAGGGGGTCGCTGGTTCAATCCCAGCCGCGCCCACCAGTTTGTTTCCAGCGCCAACTTTTTAGCGCCCACAAGACAGACACGCCTGATAACCAAACTGTAAATCCAGAAATATCCTGTAACCGCCAAGTTGCAACCTTTATTTCCAGGCGAACACCGGCTGTTCCAGATGATCGACGCGGGTGTGGCGGCCGTGAATGCACACTTCGCGGAACTGGTACATGACGGCGGCCGTGGGCGCATGCACAAAACTGTCTTCGACCAGCAGGCGGATAACCGGGCGCTCGCTTTCCGGAATATTAAAAAACACCGGTGAATCCGGGCGGTTCAGCTCACTGAAACTGACATGGTGGATAGAGGCGACCTCGGCCGGATTGGGGACAAGTTTTGCCCCCAGGCCCGCCCAGATCACCACCGGCGTGATCAGATAGCCCGAACGGGTGGGATAATCATCCAGTGTGCCGATCACGTGATGGGGCGCGATATCCAGGCCGACTTCCTCGTGCATTTCACGCAGGGCCGCGTCAATGGGCGTTTCCCCCTTGTCCAGCCGCCCGCCGGGCAGCGCCCATTGCCCGGCATGGGCGTTCAGGCGCGGCGCGCGCCGTGTCAGCACGATGGCGCCCTCGCCCGCGTCATTGGCGGCAATCACCAGCGCCACGGCGGCGTGTTTCAGCCCCTCGCCAGACTGATTTCGGCTTTCGAAATCCGTGACATTGCGCGTGACGTGATCGCGCAGCGCATCATTTACCAGCCAGGATTTGCTCAAACCTTATACTCCTTCGCGATCTCGCGCAGTTTGAATTTCTGGATTTTGCCGCTGGCGGTGCGCGGCATTTCTGCAATCACTTCCAGGCGTTCGGGCCAATAGTTGCGCGCCAGTTTCGCGTCTTTCAGATAGGCCACCATTTCTTCAAAGCCGAGCTTCGCCCCCGGATGCAGCGTGACAAAGGCGCAGCCGCGTTCGCCCAGCCGGTCATCCGGCATGCCAACAATCGCTGCATCGGCAATGGCGGGATGGCGGTAGAGCAATTCCTCGACCTCGACCACGGGAATATTTTCGCCGCCGCGAATGAGGATGTCCTTGGCGCGCCCGGTGATGCGGATATAGCCATCTTTATCCATGCGCGCATAATCGCCGGTGTCAAACCAGCCATCGGCATCGGTGCCGTGCATTTCGGGCTTTTTCATATAGCCCACAAAGGCCGAACAGCCGCGCGATTGCAGCAGGCCCTCAGTATCCGCCGGTACCGGCCTGCCCGTATCATCGACAATGCGCACCTCAACGCCGGGCATTGCCCTGCCATCGGTATTGAACACTTTCTCCATGGGATCGCCGGGACGGGTGATCGTAACCGCACCGTTTTCGCTCATGCCCCAAAGCGCCAGCACGTTGACATCCAGTTCTTTGGTGGCGCGTTCGCTCAACACGCGCGGGATCGGTGCGCCACCGCATAGGAAAAGCCGCAATGTGCCAAGATCATATTTATGCACATCCGGCGTATCTGTCAGATCCGCCAGAAAGGGCGTTGACGCCATGGTATAGGTCACTTTCTCATCCTGAATGAGTTGCGCCGCACCGCGCGCGTCCCACACATCCTGATAGACGGTCTTGATGCCAAGATAGAGCGGCATCATAATTCCGTAAAGAAAGCCCGTCTGATGCGCGAGCGGTGAGGACATCAACAATGTGTCCTTATCACCAAGGCCGATAAAACCCGCAAGCGATTGCAGATTACCAAACTGCGTGTTCGCGGTATGCATCACACCCTTTGGCTGCCCTGTGGTGCCGGAAGTGTAGAGCATTTCATTGACGTCATTGGCGCTCATTCTGCGCGCGGCAAAAATTGCGGGGCCATCCATTTCGTCTTCATACCGGCGATGCAGGAAATTTTGTTCAAAGCCCTGCGCGCCCTCACCACCCAGCACAAACACATGTTCCAGTGCCGGCAATTGCGGGCGCAGACCGGCGATCATGGCAGGATGATCGAAACCGCGATATTCACGCGGCACAAAAATCGCCTTGCTCTCGGCAAAGGCCAGCATAAAGGAAAGTTCGCGTTCCCGGAAAATTGGCATCACCGGATTGGTGATCGCGCCAATACGCACACAGGCCAGATGCAGCGCCACAAATTCCCACCAGTTGGGCAATTGAAACGACACCATATCGCCCTTGCCAATGCCGTAATGCACCAGTCCCAGCGCAATGCGTTTTGAAAACAGATCAAGCTGGCGGAACGAGAGACTCTCGCGGCAGCCGCGCATGGAATTAAATCCGGTGATGGCGATGGCGTCCGGCTGTGTGGCCACCCATTTGTCCAGCATATCGCTCAGCAGGATATCGGGCCACAGGCCCGCGTCCTTCATCGCCGCAATACGGCTTTGCGGCAAAATCATTTTAAGATCAACCGGCATTCACATCCCCCGTTCTGATTTTGCACCAGAATAGCGGCATTCGTCGAGCTTTGTCACGGGTGAGTTGTAAAAGGGGCTCCACAAAAACAAACCCCCGGAGCCGTTAAGCGTCCGGAGGCTGCTTTATCAGCATGCAGGGGAAAATTACGCAACCCGCTCCATTGCTGAAATATCTATAGCATATCTATTCCGCAGCCATCTGCCCGGTCTTGCCGAACATGTTGATGTTTTTGAGATAGCGGATGCCTTCTTCGGCAATAGCATCGCCGACCATGCTTTCGCCTTCGGCATGCAGCTCTTTCATGTCAACAAAGGCCGCATAATAGGGCGCGGTGCGTGAGGTGATGATGCCGGCCTTCAGCAGCGTCTTGATCACGGTGCGGAAAATATTGGTGCTTTCCTGCATTTGCTTGCGGTGGAAATCATCGGTGAAGGCTTCAAACATGGCCGACTGCACATCCTGCCATTTCAGGCCAACCTCGGCATAGATATGCTGCTTTGCTTCAGGATCGCTGAAATTTTTCAGTACCAGATCGAAGGTGTCGCGCAGCCAGTCTTCTACCTCGTCGCGCAATTCTGGCGCCATATGCGGGATCGTCTTGTCGGCCCAGATCTTGCCGAATTTGTGATGGAACGCCTCATCGGTCATGGCCAGTTGCACCAGCTTCACCAGCAGCGGGTCATTGCCGAACTGATAGTAAGAGGCAAACAGGCCCATCGCAAAGCCTTCCAGCATCATTTGCAGGCCGACGATTTTTTTCCAAACCTGTTCGGTGGTGACCACGTCCACCAGCAGGCCCCGCAACACGCCGGTTACAGGTGCTGGTGCGCCAAAGCGCGCGGCAATATATTTCGTAAAGCCGGTAACGTGACGGGCTTCTTCGCGGCATTGATTGGCGCAATATTCCTGTGCGCCCGGATCCAGCAGCATGTGGCACAGATTGGCCGACATATTCAGCGCCGCCTGTTCGCCATGCAGAACCGTGGAAAGCAGATGATGCTGCACGCGGTTATTCAGATGGATTTTCTGCTTTTCCGTCAGCCGCTCCACGATACCGGTATTCATTTCCGGGGTCAGCTTCGGCTGCACAATATATTCGTTTTGAATATCGAAGGGGGTGCTGAAATCAATATAGCGGGTATCCAGCGGATCCCAGAAATGATCATTGGTCGCGGAAATGATTTTATCGAATGCGGTCGAGCGTTCGCCGTAGCGCACGGGGTCCAGCATGGGCGGAAAATCATGCGCGCTAACTGTTCTATAAACCGTGCCGTCTTTGCTCATTGTTTGCTCCTGTTCATGAATTCAATCTCAGTCAGAGAGAGGGAGGGCCCTCTCATTAGTTGACAGAATACACAGTAGCCGACAGGGAGTCAATAAAAATGACGAGGTCGTCAACTTTTTATGATTCATTAGGCATGATTTTCAGTGTGAAATGAATTTATATAATTATTTCATATCGTTAGTTAATTTTCGTCGATCTGCCCACCTCTTTTACCCGCAGCATAACCACGAATCCGGCGATCAGAAACAGCGCGATCACCGCCATGCCGGCACGCTGGGAATGCAGCGCAGCGGTTATCAGGCCGATCAGCAGCGGCGCCAGAAAAGACGTCGCTTTGCCGGACATGGCGAACAGCCCGTAAAATTCCCCGGACATTTCCTTAGGGGCAAGCCGCGCCAGCAAAGTACGGCTGGCGGCCTGGGCCGGCCCGCCAAAAACCCCCATCAGCACCCCGCATATCAGATAAGCAAGTTCCGGCATGCTGGTGAACGGCGGCGCACCCGGCTGCATGGGCGCGACCGGAATGCCAAACAGTACCGAATCCCGCTGAATGGATATCGCACCCACCAGGGCAACGCATAGGCCGGCTACCGAAACCAGAATGGTGCGCCGCGATCCAAACCGGTCATCGGCCCAGCCGCCCGCAAACGCGCCGATGGCCGCAAAGATAATCAGGATAATGCCAAACAGCCCCAGCGTTATAATTTCCCAGTCAAACAGGCCCGCCCCATAAATGCCGCCAAACGCAAACAGTGCCGAAAGGCCATCGGCATAAATCATATGCGCAATCAGAAACCGCATGACATTGCTGTAGTCGCGCGCATGGCGCAGCGTCTGGCCGAGTTGCGCCAGCCCCTGACGCACCGCCTGCCCCACACGCAATCCTGTTGATGCGCCATCGCGCGTAAACAAAAAAAACGGTGGCGCAAACAGCACAAACCACAGCGCCGTCAGCGGCCCAACAAGCTGCCCCGGAAGTTCTTTCAGTCCAGGCGCGGTGATAATAATCACCAGGCTGATCAAGCCACCCACATAGCCAAGCCCCCAGCCAAATCCGCTAAGCCAGCCAAGGCGCACGGGCGACACCAGATCGGGCAGCATTGCATTGCTGAACACGATGATAAATTCCGCGCTGATCGCTGCCAGCACCACCGCCGCGATCACCAGCCAGAACATGTCCATGTCACCGGGGGCGGCAAACCACAACAGCGCATTGCCGAGTACAAATGTTACGCCCAGCGCGGCAATCCACGGCTTACGCCGCCCCATACGGTCCGCCATCGCGCCCAGGATCGGGCTTAATATTGCGATGGTCGCGCCAACAAACGACTGGCTATAGCCCCAGATTTCCTGTCCGCGCACCGCATCACCAATAAAGCTGGTGGCAAAATAGGGCGCGAAGATAAAGGTGGTGATCAGCGTGAAATAAGGCTGATGCGCCCAGTCCAGCAGCGCCCAGGAATATTGCCCACGCCGCCGCGCAAATGAGGATTTTTCAGCCGTTATGTCTTGCGCCGATCGCTGCATCGCCACAATCTAGCGCATCGGTGCGCGCATGCAAAAATATTACTTGTTCAGCAGATCGCGCATCTGACGGTTGACGAAGGCCAGCTTGGCCACGCTGATCGCGCCCGTTCGCATTTCATCTATCAGCCTGACGGTTCGGCGCACCGCAGACCCATGCGCATCGCACCATTGCGTTACGGCCTGTTGCGCATCTGCGCCCGCATCTGAGTTTAGCGCCTGTGCGGTCATCACCCGCTGCTGACAATAAAAATCATCAATCATGGCGTTCATGGCCAGCCGTTCCCAATGCCCTTCCGCCATATTTTTTTCCGCAGCACCACATAACCAGTCAAGGCCAAGCTCTGCGCCGATGCGGAAAAACGCCATCGCGACATCACCGATGTTTTGCGCAGTGGAACGCGCCACCATCACCATATCCGCTGCCGCACCCATCGGCTGCAATCCCGCCGCGACCCGGGCGATATCATCGGGAACGCCATCCCCAAGCAGGGCCTGCAGGCGCGCGCCATGCGCCTCGGCCTCAAAGGGTGAAAGATGCAGATGAATTTCGCCGCGCAATTGCGTTATGCCTGGCCGCCAGGCTTCGATGACTGCGCCAATATCCATTGGCTGCGGCACATTGCGCAGGAACCAGATGGTCGCGCGGCGGATCAGATTGCGGCCATCCAGTTGAATGCGGGTTTGCACATCCGCCGACACCTTGTTGTCCAGCGACTCCAGCGATTGCCAGAATGCGCGCAGATCAAAGGCCGCGCGCGCCACAATAAACGCGCGCACCACTTCTGGCGTGGAGAATCCGGTTTCTTCGGCTATCGCGCTGACAAAGGTAATCCCGGCGCGATTGACAATGGAATTGGCCAGCAGCGACGCCATTATTTCCCGGCGCAACTGATGCCCCAAAAGCGCCGACGGATATTTTTCGCGCAGCGCTTTTGGGAAATAATTCAGCAAATCCTCTCGCAGATATTCTGAACCCAGCACATCGCTGCTAAGTAATTCCTGCCGCATGCTGTTTTTCGCATAGGCCACCAGCACGGCAATTTCCGGCCGGGTCAGACCTAGCCCCGCCGCAGCGCGTTCTGTAATTTCTGCGTCATCGGGCAGAAATTCCACCTTGCGATTAAGCTGTCCGGCGCGTTCCAGTTCGCGGATAAAACCTGCATGCACATCCAGCATATTATGCGCGAGCGATGCTTCCAGACTGATCGCCAGCGTCTGCTGATAATTATCGCGCAATACCAGCTCAGCCACCTCATCGGTCATGGAGGCCAGCAACTTATCGCGTTGTTTATGCGGCAGATCGCCTGCCTGTACTTCACGGCCCAGGGCTATTTTGATATTTACTTCGTGATCGGAACAATCGACACCGGCGGAATTATCCACCGCATCGGTGTTGATCGCGCCACCGGTTTGGGCATATTCAATACGGCCCAACTGTGTGCAACCAAGATTGGCGCCTTCGCCAATGACTTTGGCTTTCACCTTACAGCCGTCAATGCGTACCGCGTCATTGGCCTTGTCGCCCACATCCAGATGGCTTTCGCCTGAGGATTTCAGATAGGTGCCGATGCCGCCAAAGAACAGCAGATCCACCTCCGCGCCCAGCAGCGCGTGAATCAGTTCGGCGGGTGTCACCGCATCCTGTGTCAGGCCCGTTATCTGTTTCATCTGCGGCGTCAAGGCGATGGATTTACGCGACCGGCTGAACACGCCGCCCCCGGCGCTGATCAGTTTTGCGTCATAATCCGCCCAGGAAGAACGTGGCAGTTCATACAGCCGGGCGCGTTCTTCGAAACTTTTTCCGGTATCGGGATTGGGATCAATAAAAATATCACGGTGATCAAACGCCGCCAGCAGCCGTATCTGACGCGAGCGCAACATGCCATTGCCAAACACATCGCCCGACATATCGCCGCATCCAATGACACTGAACGGCGTGGCCTGAATATCCGTGCCGCGTTCGCGGAAATGCCGCTTGACCGCTTCCCATGCGCCGCGCGCCGTGATTGCCATTTTCTTGTGGTCATAGCCAACCGATCCGCCCGACGCAAACGCATCATCCAGCCAGAACCCGTATGATTGCGCCACGCTATTCGCGATATCTGAAAATGTCGCCGTGCCTTTGTCTGCGGCCACCACCAGATAGGGGTCATCGCCATCATAGCGTTGCACGCGCGGTGGCGGCGACACTTTGGCGTCCACAATATTATCAGTCAGATCGAGCAGGCCGGAAATAAACATGCGATAGGCCGCAATGCCTTCTTCCTGAATGGCCTCGCGCGCACCGCCTGCTGGCAAGCGTTTGGGAAAAAACCCGCCCTTGGAACCAACCGGTATAATGACCGCATTCTTGACTTGTTGCGCCTTGACCAGCCCCAGAATTTCGGTGCGAAAATCCTCGCGCCGGTCGGACCAGCGCAAGCCGCCCCGCGCCACCCGGCCAAAGCGCAGATGCACCCCCTCAACACGCGGCGAATAGACAAAAATTTCCACCATCGGGCGTGGCAGCGGTAATTCATCGACCAGCGCGCTATCCAGTTTGACCGAAATATAATCCTTGTGCGCGCCCGCCGCATCGCGCTGATAGAAATTGGTGCGCAGGGTGCATGTAATCAAATTGAGAAAACGGCGCAGGATCCGGTCTTCATCCAGACTTTCCACCGCATCCAGCGCCTGCGCGATTGCCTGACGCAGCGCGTCCGCCGCTATGTCCCGATCGCCGCTATAATCAACATCAAAGCGCGCATGAAAAAGATCAATCATCTGACGCACAATTACCGGATGGGCATAAAGCGCGCGCTCCATATAATCATTGCTGTATGGAATGCCGGCCTGGCGCAGATATCTAGCATAGGCGCGGATCAACGCTGCTTCACGCCACATCAGCCCGGCGCCCAGCACAAGACGATTAAAGCCGTCATTTTCCGCAGCGTCATACCACAGCGCATAAAACAGTTTTTCGAGATTGTCACTGACAACCGAAAGATCAACCGGCCTGTCATTGGCTTCGCGCATTTCAAAGTCATGCAGCCAGACGCGCGTCTCTCCCGCTACGTTTATTTCATAGGGATGCTCGCCCGTCACCTGAAAGCCCATGCGTTCCAGCATCGGCATGCAATCGCTTAACGGCACCGCCGTCCCCTTGCGAAACAGTTTGAAACGCACACAGGATGCAGGATCTTCAATCGTGCGATAAAAGCAGACATGAATGCCATCGGACGCCAGCAGCGTTTCCATGCGCTCAATATCCAGCGCCGCCAGTTCGGGTGCAAAATGCACCGTATAATCCGGCGGAAACGCTTTGGCGTAGCGTTCCCACAAATCCAGACCGCGCCCGCCGCCCGCCTGCGCCAGTAACGCCACGCGCAATTCATCGCGCCAGGTGCGTGCCGCCTGATCGATCTGCGCCTCGATCTGTTCGATCTGAAACTGGGGCATGTCGCCCGGCGTGGTTTTGATAATGAAATGTACCCGCGCCAGCGGCGCATCGCCATATTCCGGTGTGATTGTGACGACCGATCCTTTGAAATTTTCCGCAAGGATCACGCCAATGCGCTGTTGCAGTTCCGCGTCGTACCGCTCGCGCGGAATATACACCAGACATGAGACATATCTTTCGAACGGATCGGCGCGTACAATCAAGCGGGTGCGCGGGCGTTCCTGCAGGCGCAAAATCGCAATGGCGTTTTGAAACAGCAGGTCGCGCGGAGTTTGAAACAGCTCGTCTCGCGGATAGGTATCGAGAATATTCTGTAACGCCTTGCCGTCATGGCCATCACGGGCAAAGTCGGCGCGCGCGATTGTCAGTGCAACCTTGCGCCGCAACAATGGAATTTCCGCCGGTGCGCGGCTATAGGCGCCCGATGTAAACAGGCCAACAAAGCGCCGCTCTCCTGTCACTTTGCCATCTGCGTCGTAGCGTTTGACGCCCACATAATCCATATGCGCGTCACGATGTACGCTGGAGCGCACATCGGTTTTTGTAATAATCAGTGGCCCGGGACGTTGCAGGCTTTCCAGAATTTCCGGCGAGATCGCGACCAGCCCTTCACTGCGGGAACGAAATAATTTAACATCCGGATTGCGCAATACGCCCAGACCGCTTTGCGCAACCTGTGTCGCAGAAACCGTATCACCATTTGTGGCAAGTGAAAGTTCCGCATAGCCAAGCAGCGTGAAATGATTATCCCGCATCCATTCCAGAAATGCGATGGATTCATCGACTTCCTCAATGGCGATCGGCAATTTGCTTTTGCGAATATCCACGATCGCTGTATCAATACGCGCCAGCATTTCACGCCAGTCGCTGACGGCGGCGCGTACATCGGCCAGCACTTCGCCCAGATGCTCGCTGAGGCTTTTCAGCTTTTCCGCGTCATGCTGTTCATTGATCATCATGTGGATGAAGGATTCGGCCCTGGCGTCAGTTTCACCATTTTGCGCCAGCCCGGCCCAGCATCCCTCCGCCGTACGCCGCACACGCAACACCGGATGCGCCACAAGATGCACGCCAATTCCGCGCCGCGCGATCACCGCGCTGATGGAATCCAGCAGGAACGGCATATCGTCATTGACGATTTCAATCACACTATGGGGTATCTGCCAGCCGTTCGCCTCAATGCGCGGGGTATAGATGCGGACAAGCGCCTCGCCCGGTTTGCGCATTGCGGCCAGTCTGAAATGGGCAAAGGCCGCGCCATAGACGTTCTGCGACGTGAGCTGAAGCAGGTCTTCCGCAACCACATTTTTGAAATAATGGCCAATAAACGCTTCCAGCTCTGCCTTGTGTGCAGGCGAGGTACGCTCGCCAATAAGCGCAATGGCGTCGCGGAGCAAGGTGGCCTTTCTTTCATCGGCACGCACGATCATCATATATCCACCTTGATTGTGAGCTTCCCCAAGCCCTGTCAGTCTAGACACAAATATCTTTCAGAACTGTTGAAGTATTTTCTAATTGTATTTGGTCGGACAAGGCATGAATATTGCCCGGAAATCAGTTTCTAATATTTTGGTAGTACAGAAAAGGAAATTCCAATGGAAATTATCGCCGCAGCAGACGATCTGGACACTTTTATGAGCGGCCTGATCCGCAGAAATCCTGGAGAAATTGAGTTTCATCAAGCGGTACAGGAGGTTGCAGGCAGCATCATCCCGTTCATTAAGGACAAGCCGCGATACCTGAAAATGCACATATTGGAACGCCTGGCCGAGCCCGACCGGGTGGTGATTTTCCGGGTCTGCTGGGAAGACGATCAAGGCAATATCCGGGTAAATCGCGGCTATCGGGTACAGAACAGCAACGCCATTGGCCCCTATAAGGGCGGCATCCGCTTTCACCCCACCGTGACCCTGAGCGTATTGAAGTTTCTGGCGTTTGAGCAAACCTTCAAGAACAGCCTGACCGGCCTGCCCATGGGCGGCGGCAAGGGCGGTTCCGATTTCAACCCCAAGGGCAAGTCGGAAAATGAAGTAATGCGGTTTTGCCAGTCGTTTATGACCGAACTGCACCGCTATATCGGCGCGGATGTCGATGTGCCCGCCGGGGATATCGGCGTGGGCGGGCGCGAAATCGGCTTTATGTTCGGCCAGTACAAGCGGCTGGAAAATATTTACACTGGCGTGCTCACGGGCAAGGGCCTGGAATATGGCGGCAGCCTGATCCGTACCGAGGCCACCGGCTATGGCACCGTCTATATGATGGAGGACATGCTGACCCGTAACAAAAACGGCTATATCGGTAAAAAATGTCTGGTGTCCGGTTCCGGCAATGTGGCGCAATATGCGGCGGAAAAACTGATCCAGCTTGGCGCAAAGGTGCTGACGCTTTCGGATTCGGATGGTTTTATTTATGACAAGGATGGACTGACCCAGGAAAAACTGGCGCAGATCATGGAAATCAAAAATGTCAAACGCGGGCGCATTGAAGAAGCCGCCAAAACGATTGGCAGCGAATATCATGCAGGCCAGCGCCCCTGGAGCGTGCCCTGCGATCTTGCCTTTCCCTGCGCCACGCAAAACGAGATCAGTGGCGATGAGGCAAAACTGCTGCTGAAAAATGGCTGCATCGGCGTGGCCGAAGGGGCCAATATGCCCACCGTGCAGGATGGCATTGACGCCTTCCTTCATTCCCGAATTCTGTTTGCCCCCTCCAAGGCGGCGAACGCGGGCGGCGTGGCGGTTTCCGGTCTGGAAATGAGCCAGAACAGTGCGCGGCTTTCGTGGAAAGAAGATGAACTGCAAAAACTTTTGCGCGATGTGATGACCGGCATTCACGAACGTTGCGTTCGCTATGGCGAAGAAAAAGACGGCTATGTCAACTATCTCAAAGGCGCCAATATTGGCGGCTTTGTCAAGGTCGCCGACGCCATGCTGGCCTATGGGGTGGTGTGAGGGAGCGGTTCTTCAAGACCATATCGGTTATGAAGAAGAACCCCGGATTATCTTTTCGAAATGGTTGAATAGATCACAACAAGGCGGGCAAAGCCCGTCTTGTCAAGACATGACCCCTTTTCGTTAATTCACGGTGATGGTGATCGGTTTTGACAGAACCGGCGTCTGGTGGGGAATGTGATTATGGTCGCCCAGGAGTAATTGCAGCCTGTGCTTGCCGGGCGCCAGTTCTACCATCGCCTCGGTCTGGCCTCCACCAAAATGGATATGGTGCGCATCTTTGACGATGGCCTCATCCAGCGCTTCGCCCGTGGGCGGCGGTGTATCCACCAGCAAATGATGATGCCCGGTATTTTCCTTTTCCACACCAGCCGGGGCGACGCCCATGCCGGTCAAACCGAACACCACCCTGACGGGCGACGCCAGGCTGGCCCCATCGACGGGACTGATAATATAAAGCTGCACCCCCTCTGGCGCAGGGGTTGGTCCTGCCTTTGCCACCATGGTGAAGGATGAAGCCGCTGCGCACAGTGAAATCAGCATCCAATGCTTCATGACTCATTACTCCTTGTAGCGATTTGCGCCAAAGCTACAGTCATAGTCGTTAAAAAAGAGAGTCACTTTCTCCCGCGTGATTCTACGCACAGAAAAGCGGCGGAAATGAGTAATACCAATGGCCCTATGTCTGGACTCATCGTTGTCCAGAACAAAACATTGTCATCCTGAACGAAGTGAAGGATCCCCGCCGCAGACAAGATCCTTCACTTTGTTCAGGATGACAAACCGGGGGGTTGATACAGGAGATTACATAGGGCCGTTGGTATAATGTCCGCTTCATCTCTAAAAATGAGATCCGAAATCCATTTGCTGATGCAGCGCTAAAGCAGGAAAGGGGTCCAGGAAAGGGGTCTGACCCCTTTTATGGACCTGGGGGGCATTGCGTTTACCGTTTCAAGTCCCGATAAAAATTCTGATGCGCGCCAATGGCTTCCAGATAAATCAGGCGAACAGTTTCATCCAGCGTGTAGCCCAGCAGATATAACTGTCCTCCACTTCTGAATTTATAGACACGCAACGCCGCCAGATCGCCTTTCTTTTGCTCCCCAAATTCAGGGTTATTCGCAACCTCGATGATCGCCGCATCCACATCGGCAGCGGTATTGTCCTGGAGTTTTTTATATTGCCGCGCAAAGCGTCTTGTTTGGCGGACCGGCCAATTCATCCCCGGCTGCGGGGCGCGAAGGGCTGGGACTGCTCACGTGGTTCGGCCAGCGACGCCAGCGATTCGGCAATGAACGTGACCGGTAAATCAGGGTTATCCAGCGCCGCCCGGCCCACGCGCGCCCAGAACTCAATCTGCCCCGCAATCGTGCGATGTTCGGCGCTCGCATCCTGTCTGGCCTGCTCATAGAGATCCTGATTAATTCGTATGGATGTGCTGGCGGACATACAAGTTCCTCACGGCTGCGTTACCACATTTGTGGTAATATAGTCAGATGGCACGTAAAAAACAACCCCCCACAGACCAGAATAAGCCCCCGCATCTGGCGGCGGTAAGAAATAGAGTGTCGAGAGTTCGGTTAAAAGGGGCGCGGCTAAAGGAGGGCACGGGTTAAAGCGGCATTTCACCAGAAATGGCCGTGCGGCTCGCCAAAGCGTTCGGCAGCAGCGCCGAAACCTGGCTCGGCATGCAGATCGATTTCGACCTGGCGCGGGTGCGCAACAAGGGCAATATCACCGTGCGCCGTGTGGCGAGAGCGGGGTAGTATTTGAAATATAAGGGTACGGGTGGTGCTATGGGACAAAAGGGTAACAAGAAGAAGCGGGTGCGTAAGACTTTAGCGCAGAAGGTTATAGACCTTGATGCTCACCTTTACCTGCTTCGGACACACCTCGGAAACTTACGCGATAGTGCAAGCCACCTAAAGGCCATCGCAACAGAGTTGCGGACACTAGTCTGTCACTCGAGTGGTACTGAAGGTTTGCTTTATCGACTTATCCACGAGTTGGGCGTGGATGACAGCATTAATCTCCATGTTCCCGGTGACCTCGACCTAAACCATCCTATTAACGAGGGACTGCAGTTCATGACTATGCAGATTTACCGCGGGGGCCAAGGACCAGAAAATATTCCGCCATTCGATCATTCGCTCCGTGCAGTCATTCGGGATGCGCAGGCCCTTGTCGCTGATGGAAAACCGCTCACACACGAGTATTTGATTAAGGCCGTAGCTCAACAGATGGGTAGCGCTCACGAAGACGAGGGACTTGAGCCAGCGTTATCCCAACTCAGTGGGATATTTATCAACGGGGTTCAGCCGTTCGTTGATGTACTTGTTATGGATGCCAAGTTGACCTTGGAGATGGGTGAGCGTGTGTTGTTTGAAGCCGAAAGACGGGGCATCTTTAAGCGTCCGTTTCACGGTCACGACTATGGAAACGTGACCATTGAGATTCTAATTGCCATTAACCAGCGATTAGTCCTCCCGCTTCAGCTATGTCAATTTCACGCCTACGGTCCTTTCGTCACGATTAAATGTACTGTTACTGAATTTTGTGTGGTGTTCTTGTTAACAAAGAAAGAATCCACAATCGTCGAAATGTTTGCGCCGTATCCCGATGACGTCCAGATGGGCGACCCTATGGTTTTCGCACTGTCGTATTGCTCCCGAACCAACCAAGCCCGCACAATTACGACCCGGGGAGCGAGCCCTCTTGTAACCTGCCAGCTTGGTTGGGTTCACGCCACTGAACTTGAGTTTGAACAGAACCGTGAAGGATTTGAAGGACACCTCTTCTCCTGCAGTCGCTTGCTATCTCTAGCAGATGTTGTCGGACGACAGACTCCGCCGCACGGGTTAGCGACAATTGAGGAATTGGATACCCGAGGACCGTTTCCTGCTTAGCGATCGTTTGCGTCTATAAAGATATAGATGGGGTAAAGGGGACGTTACCCTTTAATTGGGCAAGGCAAAAAAGGGGTCAGGTCTTCGACAGGAAAGGGGTCTGACCCCTTTTATGTTTTATGACCCCTTTTATGTTTTATGTGACCCCTTTTATGTCTGACCCCTTTTATGTCCCTTTAATGCTAATAGAGGTCTTATGATTACAGAATTCCGTATCCGCATGATTGCAGATAATGATGTGAATGCAGTAATTGCACTGTGGGAACGCTGTGATCTCACCCGTCCGTGGAATGATCCCGGCATCGATATTAAACGCGCGCGTTCGGGATCAAACGCCATCATACTCATCGGCGAGCATGATGGCGCTATTGCTGCATCTGTAATGGTTGGCCATGATGGTCACAGGGGATGGATGTATTATCTCGCCGTCGATCCCACCGTACAAAAGAAGACATTTGGGTTGCGCATGATGCGCGCCGCAGAAGATTGGCTGAAAGCCCAGGGCATGGAAAAAGTGCAGCTTATGGTCCGGCCCGAAAATGAAGCCGCGCGGGGATTTTACCAGACCATCGGCTATGAGGAAGAACCTCGCATCATTTTCTCGAAATGGTTGAATGACCGACATTGATGGAAGCAATGGGGTCAGGCTATCTATGCTTGAGAAACGCATCAAGCGCGAAACCGATGTCTTTGGCAATTTGACGCAGCAAGATTGGTGAGATGTCCCGGCCCTGGTGAAATGGAACCGTTGTGCAGCGGCCCGCCGCATCCCGGAATTGTTTATGTGATCCGCGTTGGCGAACTTCGGTGAAGCCGAGCTTGAGGAGAATGGCGACGACTTCATTGGGTTTGAGGACGGGAATATTGCCCATGACTCAAGCGATGGCGACGTTTTGAACCCCAACAAACTCGGACTCCAGCACAGGCTCGCCGTCTTCCAGAAGCATTGCAATGACATCACGCAGGTTGCGATTGACCTCATCCAGGGTCTCCCCCTGGGAATGCGCGCCAGGAAAGCCCGGGACAAAACCAACAAACATGCCAGTTTGCGCACACCGTTCAATGACTGCTGAATAGACTTTCATGGCGGACTCCAGAATGCATCAGGAAACATGATTATCCTTGCATGTCTTAAAATAAGCAACCATCTCGAAGCAAGGCGATTAAAGGCGACGCTGCCCTGGTGCCACCCACCTCCGGCATCGCCCGCGCAGCCGCCGCAATGAGGAAATGCGGTCAGACTCGATTAATTAACCTTTAATCGATTCTGACCCACTACTGTCCGAAGAAATAGCAAGAAATAGGACAAGAAATAGGGTTAGCAAGAAATAGGGTCAGACTCGATTTATTTTTGCTGACCCAAATTATTCCAGCGGCATCCAGCACTGAATGAAATCCGAGCGGGTGGCGAGTTTGTCATAAAGCGCGCGAGCGGTTGCATTGCTTTCGCGGGTTGTCCAGTACAGCCGGGATGCGCCTGCATCCTGCACTTTTTGTCGCACCGCTTCGATTAATAATTTTCCCGCCCCTTGGCCGCGCGCCTGTAGCGACACGAACAAATCTTCCAGATAGCAATAGCTGTTGCGCGCCCAGGTGGAGCGTTGAAACTGGTAATGCACAATGCCGGTCATGCGATCCCCGTCATAGGCCGCCAGAATATTCAGTGGCTCCGCAGCATCGTGCAGGCGTTGCCAGGTGAGATCGGTAATTTCATCCGGCAATAGCGTTTCATAAAATGTGAGATAGCCGTGCCATAGGGGCAACCAGTCGGGTTTTTCACTGATGGACGGTTGGCGAATTTCGAGCATAACGCTCCCCCCTTTTGATCCCCACCTCGGCCTGTCACCCCGGATTTATTCCGGGGTCCAGAAGCCACACGGAAGGGCCTGTATTTGGAACCCTGGACCCCGGAATAAATCCGGGGTGACACGGAGTGTGTGGCGAGGAGAGAGTGCAAACCCCCGCCACGCCGCGTGTTTAATTCTTCGCCTTGTCCACCAGCCTTGACTTGGCGATCCAGGGCATCATGGCGCGGAGTTTTTCGCCGACGTCTTCGATGCCGTGTTGGCCCATGCGGGCGCGCATGGCTTTGAAATTGGTCTGGTTGACCTTGTTTTCCAGCATCCATTCGCGGGTGAATTTGCCGCTTTGAATATCATCCAGCACGGCTTTCATTTCGGCGCGGGTTTTGTCCGTCACCATGCGCGGGCCGGTGACATATTCGCCATATTCGGCGGTGTTGGAGATAGAATAATTCATGTTGGCGATGCCGCCTTCGTAAATCAGATCGACGATCAGTTTGACCTCGTGCACGCATTCGAAATACGCCATTTCCGGGGCGTAGCCCGCATCGACCAGCGTATCAAAGCCCG
>CAMTVX010000030.1:0-14524 GCA_947085295.1 uncultured Alphaproteobacteria bacterium
AACCGGATGCTTGAGAAAGTAGCGGCCAGCGCGAAGCGCCGCGCGCATTGGGCCGACCGCAGCATGGGCCATTTCGTAGTTCTGGTAGAGCATTTTGCCGTTCCCTTGCACCATGTGATAAATCAGAATCAGAGCGCCATTCGGCGATCAGATCCGCCCAGGCCCCAATTGCGTTTCACAATGTTAATATTGTGCGTTGCAACATAAAACGCAAGCCTCAATTTTCTGCTTCACGGTCCAGATTAAAAGGAAATGCTTTAATTTCCGTCTATAACGAATTTTTATTCAAGGTTAACAATAATTTACGCTAAACTTGTGCGACATGAACGATCCCGAAAAAAACAAGTAAAGCGGGGATTTTGCTTCATGTTGCAGAGCACCTAACAATACAAAAATGAACTGCTCATCTGAATTTCCAGTGTTTGGAGATATTATTTCAAACTTTGTTATATCTGCCTTTCCTGAAAACACTTTGTTAACCATTAAGGATTATGAATAGGGCTAGCTGTCACCAGGATTCGTTCCCCAACGTTTCCGCTCTGTCGGACGGCTCCCTGTTGAAACTTGGGCCGCCCCGTGCGGCCCATTTTTTTGCCCTTGGGCCGCCCTGCGCGGCCCATTTTTGCCTAAGTGTTAACAGGCTGAAATTAACCAACAAATCTGAAATTATATGCCCAGAATGTGACATGGCCCCAAAGACAGGCCGTGTTATTTTTGATAGAATGCCATCTGCATTGATAAAAAATTCTTGAATCACAAAAATACCTCTAAAGGAAATCGTAATATGACTGATCTGACAATTAGAGAGATTGACGGGCAGCTGCACACGGTAAATGCCAGCGCTTTTGCCTCTTCTGACCTGTTTTTTAGAATCTATGACGAATCCATGGCCATGGTGCGCGAATCTGCGGACTATCTGGAGCTGGAGGGGGTAATTGAACGCCAGCAATTATCGCAAAAACTGGGGCTGGTATACGCGTGTGAGAGCATGCGCCTGACGACCCGGCTGATGCAGGTGTCCGCCTGGCTGCTGGCCATGCGCGCGATCCGTCAGGGCGAACTGCAAGCGGGCGAAATTGAAGAACGCGGCTTTCGCCTGGGCGCAAAAGAAGTGTGTATCGGTGGCCCGGTGCGCGGTGCGGGCCTGCTGCCTGTACGGCTAATAAATTTACTGGAGGCCAGCAAACGGCTGTATGAACGCGTGGCGCGGCTGGATCAGCTATTATTTGCCGACACCGGCCAATTGCCTGCGCATAATGCGGTTGTGGCGCAGCGAAGCCGCCTTGAACAGGCGTTCAGTATTTAGGTTTGTTAATTCAGTCCGGCAAAAAAATGGCCGCGCTAAAATAGCGCGGCCATTGCTTTGTGTACGGATTAATCAGATTTCGCGCGGGGCGTTGGCAATGGCGCGTTTGCAGCCTTCCAGCAGATCTTCAAAAATGTCCCGCGCCGGACGCACCGATTTGATCAGGCCGATACCCTGGCCGGCAAAGCCTGGCGCAATGTCGGCGCGCTGGTTAATCTGGGCGGCAGCCAGTATCTGACTGGACACCATGGACTGGAACGGCATCGGCAGCGGATCCATCTTGGCGTCCAGATAGGCCTGCGCCCATTTGGTGCGGATCAGACGCGCGGGTTTACCGGTGACAGATTTCGACACCATGGTGTTTTCTTCGTTGCTGTCTACGATGGCCTGCTTCTGGTAGGGCAGAAGATTTGCTTCTTCGCTGGCCAGGAATGCTGAGCCGATCCACACGCCTTCGGCGCCCAGACAGAACGCGGCCGCAACGCCGCGACCATCACAGATGCCGCCTGCGCCCAAAACCGGAATACCTTTCGGTCCACCGACTGCATCCACCACTTGCGGGATCAGCGCCATCGTGCCGATGGGTGAATTATGCCCGCCGCCGTCATGGCCTTGTGCAACGATCATATCCACACCGGCCGAGGCCAATTGGACCGCATGACGCACCGCGCCAACCACGCCCATCACCTTGGTGCCGTTGGCGCGCATTTCGCGCATCCAGGGACCGGGGTTGCCAAGACCCGCTGCATATACCGGCACGCGCTCTTCGATAACGACCTGCATCTGGGCATCGAAAAACTCTTTGGTCAGGAACATCGGTTCGCCCGGCGCGCGATTGGCTTCGCCCAGCCATTCCGCGATCTGTTCCTTGGTCGGCCGTGACAGCCCTTCGCGTTTCATGAATTCTTCGGCGAACGCCATATGCTGGGGCAGCATATCCATCGGCGAGGGACCATCAGAATTCTTGGCGCCATCCTCGCGGCGCACCGAGGCAGGCAGCAGCGTGTCCACGGCAAAAGGCTTGTCCGTCAGGCTGCGAATCTCCCGGATCCACTGGCGCAGCAATTGCGGACCACAGGCCGCCGCACCCAATACCCCAAGACCGCCCGCCTCTGATACCGCAGCCGCCAATTTAGGCACCGAAGCGCCCCCCATGCCCGCAAGCAGGATGGGGTGCTCAATACCCAGAATTTCACATACCCGATTTTTCGCCATTGCTTTTCTCCCTGTTATGAAATCATTTGTTATAAGGGTTTTAGCAAACAAATGGGCGCCACGTAAATGCTGCTGATTCGGGGCCGGGCCTATTCATTAAGCACAGGCTAAAATGCCAGCGCCCGCTATCCGTCCGGCGTTCACAGTCATATGACTTGCGCAGGAGAGGGGCTTTGACTATCTAGTGCGGGATGATTTTGGATTGAATCTGGTACCATTCCCGGCCTGTCACCCCGTATTTGGCACATATATGATTGAAGTCGAAGCGCTAGTTAAGAAATTTGGGCCGTTGATTACCGCCGTCGACGGGGTCAGCTTCAAAGTCGGCAAGGGCGAGGTGCTGGGGTTCCTCGGCCCCAATGGCGCGGGCAAATCCACTACCATGAAGATGATTACCGGGTTTCTTGCGCCCAGTTCCGGCACGGCGCGGGTGCTGGGGCGCGATGTGATGCTTGATCCCATCGGCGTCAAGCTAAGTCTGGGCTATCTGCCCGAAGGCGCGCCGGCATACCCGGATATGACACCGCGCGAATTTTTGTTGTTTATCGCTGGCATTCGCCGCCTTGGTGGGGCGGAACGCGACCGGGCCATTGCCCTGGCGGTGGAACGCACCGGCCTTGCAGGCGTGATGGAACAGCCGATTGACACCCTTTCCAAGGGCTTTAAGCGCCGGGTGGGCCTAGCGCAGGCGATATTGCATGATCCCCCCGTGTTGATCATGGATGAGCCGACCGACGGGCTGGACCCCAACCAGAAACATACGGTGCGTCAGTTGATCGCCGAAATGGCGCCGCACAAGGCGATCATCATTTCGACCCATATTCTGGAAGAAGTGGATGCGATCTGCACCCGCGCCATCATCATTGATCGCGGGCGCATAGTGGCGGACGCAACGCCGGCCGAGCTTGAAAAACGCGGCAGGCTGGACGAAGTTTTCCGCCAGCTTACCACCGGCGATTTACATGAGAGCCACGCATGAACGGATTACGACTGGTTTTTCAGCGCGAATTCATGGGCTATTTCGCCACGCCGCTGGCCTATATCTTTATTGTCATTTTTCTGTTTCTGACCGGGCTGACGACATTTTACATCGGGCAGTTTTTTGAAACCGGCGAAGCCACCCTGAAAAACTTTTTCTCGTTTCATCCCTGGCTGTATCTGTTTTTGATTCCGGCAGTCAGCATGCGTCTGTGGGCAGAAGAGACCAAATCCGGCACGATTGAACTGTTGATGACCCTGCCGGTGCCGCTATGGGCCGTGGTGCTGGGTAAATATCTGGCGGCCTGGGGCTTTACGATGGTGGCGCTGGCGCTGACGTTTCCGGTCTGGATCACGGTCAATTATCTGGGCGATCCCGATAATGGCGTCATTCTCGCCAGCTATATCGGCAGCGCGCTGATGGCGGGCGCGTATCTGGCGATCGGCTCCACCATTTCGGCCACCACGCGCAATCAGGTGATCGCCTTTGTGATTACGGTTTCGGTGTGCTTTCTGTTCACGGTTAGCGGGCTGCCGATGGTGCTGGATTTCTTTTCCGCCTGGGCGCCCGAAGCCCTGTTATCAGTGATCGCATCGTTCAGTTTTCTGACGCATTTTGACGCCATCACCAATGGCGTGATCGATCTGCGCGATGTGGTGTATTTCGCATCGCTCACTTGCGCGTGGCTCTATGCCAATGCGGTGATCCTTGAAATGAAACGGGCGGGCTAGGCGCGGATGCAACGTAACATGCAAACTCCGATAGCGCTGGTACTTGTCGCCATTCTGTTTCTGGCGGTCAATGTGCTGTCCAATGCGACATTGTATTCCGCGCGCTTTGATCTGACGCAGGACAGCCTGTTTACGCTTAGTGATGGCACCCGCAATGTGCTGTCCAAACTGACCGAACCGGTGCGGTTACAGTTTTTCTATTCCGAACGCCTTGCCAAGGATGTGCCGGGCGCGCAGGTCTATGGGCAGCGCGTACGCGATATGCTGAAGGAATTCGAAGCCAGTTCCGGGGGCAATCTGCTGCTGGAAATCATTGACCCTGAACCCTTCAGCGAAACCGAAGAACGCGCCGCCACGCTGGGCATGCAGGGGCTGCCCACGCAAAATGGCGAGAAATTTTTTCTGGGGCTAAGTGCTGCCAATATGGTGGACGGGGTGGAAGCCATTCCCTTCTTTACCCAGGACCGCGAACAGTTTCTGGAATATGATCTGACGCAATTGATCAGCAAACTGTCCAGTTCCAAAAAACCAAAAATTGCGGTGCTTTCCGGCCTGCCACTGGATATCGGAAAGGGCGGCATCGAGGCGGTGATGCGCGGCGAGATCAAGCCGTTCATGCTGTATCAGCAGATGCGCGATACTTTCGATGTGGAAATGCTGACCGGGCAATTCGCTGATATTGACGACTCGTTCGATGTGCTGATGATTGTGCATCCAAAGGAAATGGACGTCATTACCCGCTATGCCATTGATCAATATGTATTGCGCGGCGGGCGTGTGATTGCCTTTACCGATCCGATCTCCGAGGTTGGTAAGCCACCATCGCGCACCAAGAATCCCCTGACCTCGCGTGAGGCAGTTTCCCCCGCCTCATCCATGCCGGAATTATATCGCGCCTGGGGTGTTGAGATGGACCCCAACCGCATTGTCGCCGACCGTGGCTTTGGCCAGCGCGTAATGGTGAATAATCTGGGCGAGGAGCAGGGTACCACCTATGTCGCCTGGCTTGGCCTGCGCGAGGCGGCGCTGAATCAAACGGATCCGGTAACTGGCGAATTGAGCTATATCGCCATGGCGATGGCGGGGCATTTGCAAAAGCTGCCTGACGCCACCACGCAGTTTACGCCGCTGATAACCAGCAGTGATGACGCGGCCCTGATCGAGGCCACCATGATGTTGCGCCGCGCGCCAAATCCAATAACCATGCTGCGCGGGTTCAAAGCCAGCGGCGAACGTTATGTGCTGGCGGCGCGATTGTCGGGTGACACGGTGTCTGCATTTCCCAACGGTGCGCCACAATTGCCCAAGGACGCCAGCCCGGAACTGAGCGAAAGCTATAAGGCGCTGCGTCCGCATCTGGAAAAATCACAACAGCCGATTAATGTGATTGCCGTGGCCGATACCGATATGTGGGACGATAACTGGTGGGTCGAGGTCAGCGAATATCGCGGTCAGCGCGTGGCCGTGCCGACATCTGACAATGCCAGTCTGGTGATGGCGGCAATTGAAAACATGACCGGATCAGGCGATCTGATTTCCTTGCGCAGCCGCTCGAAATCCACCCGGCCATTCCTGGTGGTGCAGGAATTAATGCGTGCCGCTGAGTCGCGCTATCTGGAAGAAGAGCAGCGTCTGAAAAGTGAATTGCAGGCATCCGAACAAAGGCTGGCACAGATGCAAAACCCCGAAGCGGGCATGCCCAAGCCCGATGGTGGTGCAGGTGAAAGCATGATCACGCCGGAACAGGAAGCAGAAATTCAGAGTGCGCGCGAAAAAATTTCCCAGACCCGCGTGGCATTGCGTAATGTTCAGCATTCGCTGCGCAGTGACGTGGAGGCGTTGCAGGACCGGTTGCGTTTTATCAATATCGCGCTGACGCCCCTGCTGGTAGGTGTGGTGGCGCTGCTGCTGGCGCAATGGCGCAACCAGCGGCGCAAGGCGCGCAGTGCGCAATGGCGCAAAACCAAAACTATTGCGGGGGGCCAGTCATGAAAACCCGGCAACTGAGCATGCTGGCTGCGCTGACAGGGATATTTGTTTTGGCGGCGTTTGCTGCGGTGATGACGCGAGAGACGTCGAACCTTGCACCATTTCCGCGCCAGCGCCTATTCCCGGGGCTTGAGCAACACATCGAAGCGATTGCAAAAATCACCGTCGAGACGACGCAGGGCAAAGTTGTGGTGGCGCGCGACGCAAAAGGCGGCTGGATGCTGCCGGATCGCGGCGGCTGGCCCGCTAATTTCGATGTGGTGCGCAAGGCCGTTCTGGCGCTGGCGAAACTGGAGGCAGTTGAACGGCGTACCGCGCGCCCGGAAAATCATGGCCAGTTATTACTGGCCGCGCCCGATGATAAACACGCACCCCAGACAGCAAAGGGATTTCGCATTACCGCGCTGGACGCAGCAGAAAAACCTCTGGCGACGCTGATCATGGGCAAAGTTCAAACCCCGGCAAGCGGTACGCGCGCAGGTATTGCCTATGGGCGAAAAGGTGACGAGGCGCAAACTTTTCTGGTTCAGGGGGATGTGAATATTCCGCTGCTGGTGTCTGACTGGATTGACCGCGCGCTATTTGATATTTCCGAGGCGCGCATTCAATCGGTCACGATAACGCCCCCAGGCGGCGGCGCCTATGACATTACGCGCGCTGATCCCAATGCCAGTTTTGCCATTACTAAAACCCCCAAGGGCAAGGAGCTGGTGCTACCTGAATTGCCGGCAAATATTGCCAAAACAGTAGCGCTGCTGCCGCTTGACGACGTGATGCTCGCAGATAAAATCGATTTTACCGGGGCGTTCGGCGCGACGCATAAATTATTCGACGGCATGGTTCTGAGTAGCTGGACCGTGTTGCAGGATAAATCCCGCTGGACGAAGTTTGAGGCGCGTTTTGATCCCGCTCAGGCCGACGCTGCCGCCAAAGCCGGGCTGCTGGAAGCGCACCCAAAACTGTTGAAACGCGACGACGTGCAAAAACAGATTACAGAAATTAATGCACGCACCAAAGGCTGGGCGTTCAAACTGCCTGGCATGAAAGCCACCGATCTGACCCGGGATTATTACGACCTGTTCAAAATCCCGGACCCGGTTACAAAACCCGACGAAGATACGGGCGGGACCGCAGCGCCAGAGTTCGGTGCGCCGCAATAATATCAGGCAACACCAGCGAGTCTATGTTTTGACTCGTTGCGCTCCTGAACAAAACACTGTCATCCTGAACGAAGTGAAGGATCCCCGCCGCAGACAAGATCCTTCACGTCGTTCAGGATGACAGACCGGGGGGCTTGATGCAGGGCATTTCATAAGGCCGTTGGTATTATTCCGCAGCCAGCGTCTTTGTCTGGGGTGAGCTGTCGTCTGGTTTCGTGTCTGGCGCATCGGGCTTGCGCAGGCGCAGCCAGACCAGCGCAATATTGACGTAACGCCTGGCGTCATCCAGCAGTGTGTACGCCACCGGCACCACCACAAAGGTCAGCAGGGTGGATGAAATCATCCCGCCCATCAGCAGGATGCCAAGCGCGCTGCGGAACTCCGATCCCTGGCTATTGGATATGGCCAGCGGCACCATGCCAAAGATCATGGCAAGCGCCGTCATCAAAACCGGGCGCAGGCGCAACGGCCCAGCGCGATGGATCGCCTCGCGCGCGCTGGCGCCTTCTTCTTCGCGCAGCCGGTTTGCCTGGTCGACAAGCAGAATGCCATTTTTCATCACCACGCCCATCAGCCCGATCAGGCCGATCTGCGCAAACATGGTGATCGCCTGCCCACTGATATACAGCGCCACAAACGCCCCGAGAAACGATAGCGGCGCGGTCAGCATAATGACGAGAGGCTGGGTGAAACTGTTGAACTGGCTGGCCAAAATCATGTAGAGCGCAACAATGGCAATACTGAAGGCGAACCGGATGGCATCACTGGAATCGCTCATCCGCTTTGATTTGCCCTCATGGCTGCCGGAATAGCCTTCGGGCATGCTGACCTCCTGGATGATTTTATCGACCCCGTCGGTGCTGGTGGAAAGCGGCACGCCAAAGGCCGATGTGGCATAGATGTCGATGGCGCGCATGCGGTCCTTGCGGTTGATCTGGGCCGGGGACGAATTGACTTTTATCCCGGCGACATTGGGGAGATCGACCAGTCCGCCACCGGCGGAACGGACCTGAATCTGTTCCAGCTTGGCAAGATCGTTGCGCTGATTTTCCTCAAGCCGTAAGCGCACATCATATCGCAGCCCGTCTTCTTCATAGGTCGCCACGTCAATGCCGCCAACCAGCGCGCGCACCGTTGACGCCAGGGTGCGTACCGACACCCCCTGATCCGCCGAGCGTTGCCGGTCAACACCAACCTGAATTTCCGGCTTCCCCATTTCCAGGCTCGATTGCACATCGACATAAAGGCCGGTTTTACGCATCCGCGCCATGACCTCGTTGGCGAATTTTTCCATCTCGGCCAGATCGGTGCCGCGCACCACATAATCAATATCGAAATCCTCGATACTGGAGCCTGAAATCCACGGTACTTCCGACAGCGAAAATTTCCGCAATTCAGGAAAGCCCTGCATCAAGGTGCGCGCCCGTTCCATCACGATCAGGAAGCTTTCGCTACGCGATTGCTTTGGCGTCAGGGCAATATAGAAATTCATCTTGTTCACCCGGGCCTGCTGATCCGCGCCAATGGTGACAAAAGTATTGGTAACGTGCTGAAGGCCGCGAAGTTCCGCCGCGATGCGGTTGGCGACGCGCTTGGTTTCTTCAATGCCGGAACCAAAGGGCACTTCGGCAGAGCCCAGAAATTCGCTGCGGTCTGATTTGCCGCCAAGGTCGTTGGGCACCAGGCGCGCAATCATGATGCCGCCAAAAATCGTTGCCACCGCCGTCAGAACCACCACCCAGCGATAGCTCAGTGCAAAATTCAGAATACGCCCATAGGCGTGCTCCGTTGCTTCATGAATGGATTCAATTCGGCGCGCCAGCGGTCCGAAGGAAGAATGCGGTTTCAGAAAACGGGCGCACAGGGTTGGCGTAAGTGTCAACGACACCAGCAATGATACGGCAATCGCAAATGTCACCGCCAATCCATATTGATAGAAAAACCGGCCTGCAATGCCTTCCATGAAGGCAATGGGAACGAACACCACCAGCATCGAATTGGTGCCCGCGATGACGGCGCCGCCAACGCGCTTGATGCCGATGGACGCTGCCTCCATCGGCTTGTGCCCTTCATCAATGGCGCGATAGATGGCTTCCAGCACCACAATGGCGTCGTCCACCACCAGGCCCACCGCGACGCTCAGCGCCATCATGGTCATCATATTCAGGGTGAAACCGGCCACGTAAAACGCGAAAAACGTCGCGACAATGGATGTCGGCATGGCGATAGCGACAATGATGGTGGCGCGGCTGCTTAACAAAAACACCAGGGTGACAGCCACCACCAGTCCAAGTCCAATAATCAGGTCTTTGGTAACATCTTCAACCGAACCCTGGATAAAGCTTGATATGTCACGCGCGACAACAATCTTGAGGCCTTTGGGCGCCAGCGTTTCAATTTTGCCCAGCGCGGCTTTGACCGCCTTGGCGACATCGAGGGTATTTTCACCCGATTGACGGCGCACTTCCAGCGAGACGCCGGGCTGGCCGTTCAGTTCGGCAAAGGTCCGCTCGTCTTCCATGCCGTCTTCGACACGTGCCACGTCGCGTACGCGGGTTGGCGCATTATCACGAAACGCCACGACGATTTCGCCAAACTCCTCGATCGAGTTTACTTCGCCCATCGTCTTGACGCCGAATTCCGTCGCATTGCCGGCGGTCTGTAATTGCCCGCCGGGCAATTGCGCATGCTCGCTCTGGATGGCGCGGATCACATCATCGGCGGTTAACTGATAGGCGCGCATCTTGTCCGCATCCAGCCAGATGCGAACCTCGCGGTCGCGCCCGCCCACCAGGGTGACAGAGCCGACGCCGGGCAGGCGCTGAATCTGTTCCTTCACCACTGTATCGGCAAATTGCGTAATATCGCGGATCGGCAGATCACCTGCGACCATGACCGACATGATCGGTTGCGCGTCCGGGTCCACCTTGCTGACGATGGGCTGGTTTACGTCGCGCGGTAGATCCTTGATAGCGATGGCGACCTTGTCGCGCACATCCTGCGCCTTGACGTCAACATTTTCGCTTAATTCAAATTCAACGGCGACCGAGGAGCGCCCTTCAAAGCTTTGTGAACGGATGCTTTTGATCGAGGCAATGGTGTTGACCTGTTCCTCGATAATTTCAGTGACTTCCGTCTCAATCGTCTCAGGCGCCGCGCCTTCAAGCGTGGTGACGACACTGACAAACGGAAATTCGACGCTGGGAAACAGGTCATAGCCGATACGGGTGATCGAAATCAGGCCAAGCGCGACCAGCGCCCCGATCAGCATGACTGCAAATACGGGGCGCTTGATCGAAAGATCGCTAATCCACATACGCCATCTCCACCGAGATCGCGTCGCCGTCCCGGACCCGTGTCAGATTGGGGCCAACAAGCACATGATCTTCGGGTGTGAGGCCCTGAATGATTTCCACCCGGCGCGCATCCAGTTCTCGGGCGGTGATTTTGGTTTGTCTGGCGCGACTATCCACCGCCACAAACACATATTGCGCGTCCTGCGGGCCAAGCACCGCGCGACGGTCCAGTGTGATTGCAGGGCGCGGATCAGATGTCAGCGTAGCGCGGGCAAACAGGCCGGGCTTGATGGCATAATCCGGGTTAAGGATCGCCAGGCGTAGCTGCACCTTGCGGCTAACCGGATCGACCTGGTCGTTGATAACGTGGACCTGGCTTGGATATTCCTTGTCCATCCCGTCGATGCGCACGGTCCCAGGCGTGCCCAGCCGCACAAAACGCAATTTGGTTTCAGGAATTTCAACAATCGCCGCGACGATATCAATTTTGGAAATATCGAACACACCGCGTCCGCCACCACCGCCACCAGCGCCATCCATACCCGGCATGCCCATGACGGAAAGATATTCGCCGCGATATTTATGCTGATACACAATCACCCCGTCATAGGGCGCGCGCACTGTCGTATCGTCCAGACTTTGCCTGGCTTTGGCGTGATTGGCTTTTGCAATGCCCAGCCGCGCATCGGACACCGAATATTGCGCCTGAATTTTGTCCATCTGGCCTTTGGATACAACACCACCGGCCTTTAATTCGCTGATGCGTTCATACTCGGCCTTGGCATTGGTGAAATCGGCTTCGGCCAGTTTTACCTGAAATTGCGCTTCCTGAAGACGGGTCACGTAATCGGTCTGGCGAATTTCGAACAGCGGGTCGCCTTCTTTCACCCGGTCGCCAACCGAAACGAATGTCTTGTCCAGAAGGCCGCTTACGCTGGGTCCGATACTGGATTTCTGAGATGCGGAAATGCTGCCGGTGCCGACCACGGGTTCCAGGATCGGCTCCATAACCGGGCGTACAATCGACAGGGCGATAGGTTTTTGTTCCACTGCTGCGGGGGCCTGTGTGGCAATCGCAGAGGCCGCAGCGGGTTTGGAATTATCAACTGCTTCTTCATCGGATTTACCACATGCGCCAAGCGCCAACAGCAATGCAATGCCGGGGACCATCAACTTACGCATAGTATTTTCTCCATAAAATCCGGCAGACTTGAAATTGATCAGGCTGTTCATGATGTTTTTCCTCCGGACGCAACCAGAAAATGACAATTGGCGCGCGCCACGGGGCGGGACGGATCGTCCTGCCAGGCAGTGGCGACAACCGTGGCCAGCCGGGTTCCCAGCCGGATAATTTCCGCGCGTCCGAAGGTGTCTTTGGGACCGGCGGGGCGCAGATAATCCACTGTCGTGCTGATGACGCGCGGAATTTCCTTGCCGCAACGCGCATCGGGATTGTTTTGTGCATCGACAACCACGGCCAGCGCAGTGGCCTCCAGAAAAGTGGCCACAATGCCGCCATGCAGGGCAGGCAGGTTCGGGTTGCCGATCAGCCGCTGGGCAAACGGCATCCGGCACAGCACGCCCTCTGCATCCTTGCTGGCCTTCAGGTCAAGCCAGTTGGCAAACGGGATCGCCTGAAACAGTCCTGAAATATCGCCGGTCACAACTTCCAGATTAGCCAGATTTTGGGTGGTCATGCGCCTTGCCCCTTTAGCATTGCCGCCATGGGCGGTGGGTCGCCAGCGGTGCCCAGCATGAATGAACCATTGGCGATAGCGGCGGGATCGCGTGGATCAGTGGTGTAAATCGCGCCCCGGGAAAAACCCACATTGCGCCCGATCTTGTAGCAGGTGGCCGTGACATATAGATCCTCATTTGCAGGCACCGCACGCAGATAATCCACCCGCAGATCAAGGGTCGCGATGGGGGTTGGCGCCGCCATTTTCTGAATGATCGAAATGCCGCACAGGCTATCCAGCAGGATCATCAGCAGGCCCGAATGCACCACATTCCATTCCGTATCGCCGATCATCACAGGCTGAAACGGCACCCGCACCCGGATATTATCCGGATCCAGGCTTTCGATCATGGCGCCCAGTTCGCCCATAATGCCGACATGCCCGTTGGGGGCGCGCCCGGCACGGCGCCGGAATTCGGCCCATGAAATTGGCAGGTCATCGAACATTTCAATCACTTTGTATATGTATGGTGCGGGAGGCCCCCACTGCACTGAGGTTTTTTGGCAGCTCAGCAGCATCCCATATCAGCCTTAATAATTAGTATACTATTATATAATACATATGTATATTATATCAACAGGTTTTGTTTTTCAAATGACCACTCAATGATGATTCTATGACGGATGTCACAACCAAATTAGTTTTAGGTGCCCAGACCGACGCGTTTGAGCTGCGACGCGAGATCGGCTGGCTGATCTATGACGCCTCGCGTTTGCTGATGCGCTCGATAGAGCGTGAGGTGCGAAAAGCCGGGATCACTTCTCAGCAATGGCGTGTATTGGTACATCTTGCCCGCGAAGATGGACAGACCCAAAGCGCATTGGCGGATGAAACCGAAATCGCACCGGCCCCCCTGGGCCGCCTGCTGGACCGGCTGGAAGATCAAAAGATCATTATTCGCCGTGCGGACCCGTCAGATCGGCGCGCCAAGCGGATTTATCTGGCGGGTGGTGAGCAGGGGCCATTTTTTGAGAAATTGCGGCAATTGGCCATGCAGCAGTTTGAAGCTGTGTATAAGTCTGTAGATGAGAGTGATTTACTCGAATTGCAGCGCCTGCTACAAAAGCTCAAGTCGAATATGCTGGAGTGTGGGGCAGGCCCCTTATCTCCTGCGGACTGAAAAATCTTCGCGGCCAAAGAAAACTCTTGTCAGGGATTAGCTGACAATGTTTTCTGTTGACCAAGAAAGTGACATTTGCTGTCACCGTAACACAAAATATTATCTCCAACAGGGTGGACCACCGACATGAATTTCGATTTCTCCGATGACCAGAAACTGCTGAAAGATCAGGCCCGCAAGTTCCTGACCGATAAATCCAGCCTGAAAGTGGTGCGCCATATCCTGGATACCGATGAAACCTATGCCAAAGACGTCTGGAAGGGCATCGTCGAAATGGGCTGGACCGGCACAACGATCCCAGAAGCTTACGGCGGCATCGGCCTTGGCCATCTGGAACTGTGCATGATCGCCGAGGAACTGGGCCGTTCATTAGCCCCGGTGCCGTTCTCGTCCTCTGTCTATCTGGCGACCGAAGCCCTGCTGATCGCGGGTAGCGAGGAACAAAAACAGAAATATCTGCCCGCCCTGGCGGCTGGCGAAATGATCGGCACCCTGGCGCTTTCCGAAGGCACCCAGGCCGCCACCCCCAAAACCATGAAGGTCAGCTTTGAAGGCGGCAAGCTGAAAGGCACGAAAATGCCGGTTCCCGATGGCGATGTGGCGAACTTCGCCATTGTCGTGGTGAAAACCGGCAGCGGAACGGATGAAAAATCCGTGTCTCTGGCGATTGTGGATCTGGCGGGCAAGGGTGTTACGCATGCGCCGCTCAAAACCCTGGATCCGACCCGCAACCTTTCCACCGTTACCTTTGATGGCGCGCCTGCGGAATTGCTGGGCAAGCAGGGCGAAGGCTGGGCCGTGGTGCAGCAGGTGCTGGACCGCGCCGCCGTGCTGGTGGCGTTCGAACAGATCGGCGGTGCGGATGCCGCACTTGCGGCGGCGAAAGAATACGCCATGAACCGCTATGCGTTTGGCCGCCCCATCGCCTCGTTCCAGGCGATCAAGCACAAGCTGGCCGATATGTATATCAAGAACGAACTGGCGCGTTC
>CAMTVX010000031.1:0-9773 GCA_947085295.1 uncultured Alphaproteobacteria bacterium
CCAAAAGATTATCGAGCGCCGTGCCGACCTATCCGACCGGCGCGCCAAGCGCATCTATCTGGCGGGCGGCGAGCAGGGGGCATTTTTTGAACGGCTCAGGCAATTGGCCATGCATCAGTTCGAGACTGTCTATAAGTATGTGAACGAGGCCGATTTACTCGAATTGCAGCGCCTGCTACAAAAACTCAAATCTAATATGCTGCAGGATGGAACAGAACCTCTTAAATCCTGACGGCTGAAAATCTGTATGATAAAAGAAAACCCTTGTCAGGGATTAGCTGACAATGTTTTCTGTACGCCAACAGCGGCGCCTGCCGTCACCATAAAACGTTACAATCTCCAACAGGGTGGACCACCGACATGAATTTCGATTTCTCCGATGACCAGAAACTGCTGAAAGACCAGGCCAATAAGTTTTTAAGCGACAAGTCCAGCCTGAAAGTGGTGCGCCGCGTGCTGGATACGGACGAAACCTATGCCAAGGACGTCTGGAAAGGCATTGTCGAAATGGGCTGGACCGGCACGACAATTCCGGAAGCCTATGGCGGCATTGGCCTTGGCCATCTGGAACTGTGCATGATCGCGGAAGAACTGGGCCGTTCGCTGGCCCCGGTGCCGTTCTCGTCATCTGTATATCTGGCGACCGAAGCCCTGCTGATCGCGGGCAGCGAGGAACAAAAACAGAAATATCTGCCGGCCCTGGCCGCAGGTGAAATGATCGGCACCCTGGCGCTTTCCGAAGGCACCCAGGCGGCCACACCGAAGACCATGAAGGTCAGTTTTGAAGGCGGTAAGCTGAAAGGCACTAAAATGCCCGTGCCCGATGGCGATGTGGCGAATTTTTCTATCGTCGTGGTGAAAACCGGCAGTGGAACGGATGAAAAATCCGTATCCTTGGCGATTGTTGACCTGACCGGCCCGGGCGTTACACACGCCCCGTTGAAAACCCTTGATCCTACCCGCAATCTTTCCACCGTTACATTCGACGGCGCCCCGGCGGAACTGCTGGGCAAGCAAGGCGAAGGCTGGGCGGTGCTGCAGCAGGTTCTGGACCGTGCAGCGGTGCTGGTGGCGTTTGAACAGATCGGCGGCGCGGATGCAGCGCTGGCGGCGGCGAAAGATTACGCCATGAACCGCTATGCGTTTGGCCGCCCCATCGCCTCGTTCCAGGCGATCAAGCACAAGCTGGCCGATATGTATATCAAGAACGAACTGGCGCGTTCCAACAGCTATTATGGCGCCTGGGCGCTGTCCACCGGCGCGCCCGATCTGCCCGCCGCCGCCGCCGGTTCGCGCGTTGCCGCCACCGAGGCGTTCAACTTCGCCGCCAAGGAAAACATCCAGACCCATGGCGGCATGGGCTTCACCTGGGAATTTGACTGCCACCTGTTCTACCGCCGCGCCAAATGGCTTAGCCTCTGCCTGGGCAGCCATCTGTCCTGGAAAGACAAACTGGTCAGCGAACTTGAAAAGCGTAACGCCGCTTAATCACCCCGGATAGGAGACGACGCAAATGGATTTCGAAGACACACCGGAAGAAGCCAAATTCCGCAAACAGGTACAGGAATGGCTGGCGGCCAACGCCCCCAAAGGTGCCGGCGCCGGCATGTTCGCTGCCGATCTGAACGAAAAAGAAGCGCTGAAAGTCGCCCGCGCCTGGCAGGCGAAAAAGGCCGCTGCGGGTTATGCCAAAATCACCTGGCCGAAAGAATTTGGCGGCCTGGGCGGCACCGGCATTCAGAACGTCATCTATTCCCAGGAAGAAGCCAAATTCAATCTGCCCGGCGGCTTTTTCGATATCGGCCTTGGCATGTGCATTCCCACCGTGATGGCGCATGGCAAACCCGAACATCTGGCGCGCTATGTCAAACCCGCGCTCTATGGCGAAGAAATCTGGTGCCAGTTATTTTCCGAACCGGCGGCGGGCTCTGACCTTGCGGGCATTCGCATGCGCGCAGAAAAAGACGGCGATGACTGGGTCGTTAATGGCCAGAAAATCTGGACCTCGGGCGCGCATTATTCCGATTATGGCATTGTCGTCACCCGTTCCGATCCGACCGTGCCAAAGCACAAGGGCCTGACGTTTTTCTTCCTCGACATGAAGTCACCCGGCGTTGAGGTAAAACCGATCAAACAGATTTCCGGCGGCGCAAATTTCAACGAAGTGTTCTTCACCAATGTGCGCATTCCGGATTCGCAACGTCTGGGCGCGCCCGGCGATGGCTGGAAAGTTTCGCTGACCACATTGATGAATGAACGTCTGGCAATCGGCGGCGGCGGTGGCCAGTTGGGCACAGATCAGTTAATCGATCTGGCGCGCAAGACCATCCTTCCCGATGGCCAGCCCGCGATCAAGAACAGCGCGGTGCGTGAAAAACTGGCGGACTGGTACGTGCAGGGGCAGGGCCTGAAATATACCCGCTTTCGCAGCCTTACTGCGCTCAGCAAAGGCCAGACGCCGGGGCCGGAAAATTCCATCGGCAAAGCCGTCAGCGCCCAGCGCGGTCAGGATTATTCCGCCTTCGCCATGGAACTGATGGATATGGGCGGCATCCTCAATGAAGCGGACCTGGTGCCGTTCAAGGCCGGCTTTCAGGCCTCATGGCTGATGGCGCCCGCCATGCGCATTGCGGGGGGTACGGACGAAATCCTCAAGAACATTATCGCCGAACGCGTGCTTGGCATGCCCGGCGATATTCGCGTCGACAAGGACATTCCGTACAATCAGTCGCCCGGAGTAAAATAGTGGATTTCGAAGACACCCAAGAAGAAGCCGCCTACCGCGCCCAGGTGCGCGGCTGGCTGGAAAAGAATGCGCTGTCGATACCGCCCGGCACACGGGTCGGTGTGACGGAATCCAAGGCCTGGCAAAAGGTCAAGGCGGCGGCCGGTTATGCGGCGATCACCTGGCCGAAAGAATATGGCGGCATGGGCGGCACGAGCATGCAGAACGTCATCTATGGCCAGGAAGAGTCGCAGTATAATCTGCCCGGCAATGTGTTTCTGATCGGCCTTGGCATGGCGATGCCGATGCTGATGGTGCATGGAACGCCCGAACAGCGGCAGCGTTATATCCGCCCCGCGCTCTATGGCGAAGAAATCTGGTGCCAGCTATTTTCCGAACCGGGTGCGGGGTCCGATCTGGCCGGCGTGCGCAGCCGCGCCGAGAAAGATGGCGATGACTGGATCATCAATGGCCAGAAAATCTGGACCTCTGGCGCGCATTATTCCGACTTCGGCATTCTGGTGGTGCGCACCGATCCATCTGTCGCCAAGCATAAGGGCCTGTCGTTTTTCCTCGTCGATATGAAATCGCCCGGCATTCGCGTGGAACGCATCCGCCAGATTTCCGGGCAAAGCCATTTCAACGAAGTGTTTCTCGAAAATGTCCGCATCCCGGACGCGATGCGCGTCGGCGCGGTGGGCGATGGCTGGAAGGTGGCGCTGACCGTATTGATGAACGAACGTTCCGCCGTCGGCAATATGGGCGCGGGCATCGGCATTGATGAAATGATTCAGTTGGCGCGCGACACCGAACTGGGTGATGGCCCCGCCATCCGCAACGCCGCCGTGCGCGAAAAAATCGCCGACTGGCATGTGCAAAGCCAGGGCCTGAAATACACCCGCTTCCGCTCGCTCACAGCACTCAGCAAGGGCACCACGCCGGGACCGGAAAACTCCATCGCCAAACTGGTCAGCGCCGCACGCCGCCAGGACCTGTCCGCCTTCGCCATCGAAATGATGGATCTGGGCGGCGTCATCCGCGACCGGACCATCTCCCCCTACCGCGCCTCCTACCAGGAAGACTGGCTCTCCTCCCCCGGCATCCGCATCGCCGGCGGCACCGACGAAATCCTGAAAAACATCATCGCCGAACGGGTGCTGAAACTCCCCGGCGATGTGCGCGTGGATAGCGACGTGGCGTTTAATGAGCTGCCAAGCGGGCGGTGAGGGTGGCTAAATAGGAGGGCTTTCAGTGTTCCGGGAAATTAAAGGGTAGCGTCCCCTTTAATACCCTTTAATACCTTTAATTTCCCCTTTAATACATTTTCCCTAAATCCTTTTTGTTCTGTCAGGCGTTCAAAATCTTCTGGAAGGCTTTAGATAATGACGTCAGAGAAATTTGGTGAAAGCAATTTATGCACCGCCTGTATTGGCGGCAAGAAATTCACAAAATGGATTAGAAAAAATGGACATAGAGGAAAATGCAACTTCGATCCATCTCACGGAAGAAGTCGCAAAGTCGTTGGGTTAGAAGAATTTGCAGTTGAAGTAGGCAGGCACTTCCAAGAGAATTATTGTTTTGGTGAGTGCAACTGGGACTATGAACAAAACGGAGAACCGTACAAAGATATTCTTATTAATGATTTAGAATGCGACGACACGATTGTTGACGCCCTCTCTGAACACTTACCAGATTCAAGTCCCTATGATGGAGACGAACCATTTTACGACGATTGTCGGAACTATGAGCCAATCGCAGATGTGAATAAAAGGGAGCAGGCCGAAGAACAAGAACGTTGGTACGAAGAGCGTTATACTTATCAATGGGGCAAATTTTGCGAAGAGGTTCAATATAAAAATAGGTTTTTTAAGGTAAAGGAAAAGCTGGATAGCTTGTTTGGAAAACCAGAAGAATATGAGAAAGGGAAAATAAGGCCTCTATATTC
Organism: uncultured Alphaproteobacteria bacterium; assembly: GCA_947085295.1. Classification (GTDB taxonomy): domain Bacteria; phylum Pseudomonadota; class Alphaproteobacteria; order UBA11222; family UBA11222; genus UBA11222. The sequence continues at coordinate 4,671 of CAMTVX010000031.1, forward strand.
GCTTGACGTAGGAGTGAGAATATACCGGGGAAGACAGATGGATGATGATTTTACAGAAGAAACTCTAAATAATAATAGGGCAAAAGAACTGGGTGCCCCCCCAAAAAATAAAACAAAAGCAGGACGAATGAATGTAGAATTTATTCCTGCATTTTACGCTACCTTCTGTGAAGACACAGCAATTGCCGAAATACGACCCAGTATTGGCGACACAGTCGCAGTCGGCGAATTCATTCTAAAAAAAAGCATCAAAGTTTTTGATTTTACTGCGTTTAGTAATGTTCCCCACGAGGATAAAAATGATTGTTTTCGCCACACACGGTATGATTTTATAAAGCAAATGCGGGGTGAAATAGGCAAACCTGTATCGCCATTTGAGAAGCAGCGTGAATATATACCCACTCAGATGGTCGCAGAATACCTACGTGAATATTTTGAGTGTGATGCAGTGATATTTGAATCGTCATTGAGTAAAGATGAAGCGAAGGACAATAGGAACATCGTCATCTTAAACAAAGACGTTGATTTCGTTGGAGAAGAGGAGAATGGAATTCTTTCTTACTCGCGCCATAACATATACCAAATTTCAAATGTAACTTATGCTTTTTACAGAATGCCATTCTAACGGTTCTATTTTCCCTATCAAATTTTTCACCCCCACCCCTTCAGCGCTTCCCTTACCTCTTTCCCCGTTGCAGGTTCGCAGAAATCGGGGTCAGGTCTTGACATGACAGTTGAGTTAAAGCGGACGCTACCCTTTAATTCCCATCAAGCCGCTGCCCGCGGGCGCCCCGGCGCTTTGGTGATGCGCAGTTCGACGCGCTGATCGAGCGTGTTCAGAATGCGCACCAGGCGCTCGATGCTGAAACGCCCCAGCTTCACAGATTAAAGGGGACGCTACCCTTTTTTGCCGACTATATAGAGGGGTGATTTCAGGTCCGATCACACTTCACCCCCACACTGTCATTGCCCGGCTTGTCCGGGCAACCCACGCCGCAATCGGGAACCTTGTGTGGGGCATGGATCACCCGGACAAGCCGGGTGATGACAGTGTGAGAGAATTGCACAATCCGGGTCAGCACAATCGGGGTCAGGTCTTGACATGAGTGTTCTTGTTATTCCTAACTATCACCATTTATCAAAACTACATACTGTCCCCACTTTTCCCCCGCACCCAAAGAACATAATGAGAACTTCCGGGGCGGGTTTATCCCCCCGGAAGAAATATACCGGGGCGCCAGTGTAATTGCACCCGTTCCCATTGCCCGCTGGCCACAGCTAAAGTAAGACTGGGACATGAATTTTACCGGCACATCGAAACAAACGAGAACAGATCATGGATTTCAACGACAGTCCCGAAGAGGCCGAATATCGCGCCAAGGTTTCCGCCTGGCTGGAGGCGAACGCGCCCAAACGCAGCGCCACGCAAACCGGCGGTTCTTTTTCGCTGTTGAATGAAAATGCCGAGGGCCTTGTGCGCGCCAAAGCGTGGCAGAAGGTCAAGGCGGCGGCGGGTTATGCGTCCATCACCTGGCCAAAGGAAATGGGCGGCATGGGCGGCACCGCCATGCAAAGCGTGATTTATGGTCAGGAAGAAGCGCGCTTTGATGTGTCCAGCGCGATCTTTGTGGTCGGCGTCGGCATGACCATGCCAACGCTGATGGCGATGGGTATGACGGAACAATTGAAACGCTTCATGCGCCCCGCATTGTATGGCGAGGAAATCTGGTGTCAGTTGTTTTCCGAACCGGGCGCGGGTTCCGATCTGGCCGGTGTGCGCACCCGCGCGGAAAAGCAGGGCGATGAATGGATCGTCAATGGCCAGAAAATCTGGACCTCTTTCGCGCATCTGGCCGACTGGGGCATTCTGGTGGCGCGCACCGACCCCACCAAGCCCAAGCATAAGGGGCTGAGTTTTTTTCTGGTGGATATGAAAACGCCGGGCATCACCGTCAAACAGATCAAGCAGATTTCCGGCGGCAGCAGTTTCAACGAAGTGTTTTTTGAAAATGTCCGCATACCGGATTCGATGCGCGTCGGCGAAGAAGGCGATGGCTGGAAGGCAGCACTTACCGTATTGATGAATGAACGCATGGCGATTGGCGGCCTGGGCGGCGGCGCGGGGCTGACCGAAATGTTGAACCTGGCGCGTAGCGTTGAAATCGGTGATGAACCCGCCATCCGCAACAGCGCGGTGCGTGAAAAAATGGCCGACTGGTATGTGCAGTCGCAAGGGCTGAAATATACCCGCATGCGCTCACTGACCGCGATGAGCAAGGGGCAAACGCCGGGCCCGGAAAACTCCATCGCCAAAGCGGTGGGTGCGGCCTATGGCCAGGATCTGCCCGCCTTCGCGATGGAACTGATGGATATGGGCGGTGTGATCCGCGATCCGAAACTTTCGCCCGCGAACGCAGGGTTTCAGGAAGGCTGGCTCACTGCGCCCGCCATGCGCGTGGCTGGCGGCACCGACGAAATTCTGCGCACTATCATCGCCGAACAGGTGCTGGGCATGCCCGGCGACATTCGCACCGACAAGAACACGCCGTTCAACGAACTGCCCTCAGGGCGCTAAACCCTCAACTAAAAGAGTACATCATGGATTTCAACGACACGCCGGAAGAAGCTGCATTTCGCACCAAGGTGCGCGCCTGGCTGGAGGCTAACGCAACGCGCAGGGTTGAGGGCGAAAACGCCGCATCCATTTTGTCGATGGAAGGCGACGACCCCGATATGGTCGCGCGTTCCAAGGCCTGGCAGAAACTAAAAGCGGCGGAAGGTTACGCCGCCATTAGCTGGCCCAAGGAATATGGCGGCATGGGCGGCACGCCGATGCAGAACGTGATCTATTCCCAGGAAGAAGCGCAGTTCGAGGTGTCCAGCGATCTGTTCATTCTGGGCCTTGGCCTGGCGATGCCGACGCTGATGGTGCTGGGATCACCCGCGCAGAAAGAACGCTATATCAAGCCCGCATTATATGGCGAGGAAATCTGGTGTCAGTTATTTTCTGAACCGGGTGCTGGTTCCGATCTGGCAGGTGTACGCACCCGCGCCGAAAAAGACGGCGATGAATGGGTGGTGAACGGACAGAAAATCTGGACGACGCTGGGCCATATCGCCGACTGGGGCATTCTGGTGGCGCGCACGGACCCGAACAAGCCCAAGCATAAGGGGCTGAGCTTTTTCCTGCTGGATATGAAAACGCCGGGCATTACCGTCAAGCAGATCAAACAGATTTCCGGCGCCAGCAGCTTTAACGAAATCTTTTTCGAAAATGTCCGCATCCCCGACGCTAACCGTGTGGGCAACGAAGGCGATGGCTGGAAGGCAGCACTTACCGTGCTGATGAACGAACGCGTCGTTGTCGGCAATATGTCGGCGGGCCATGGCGTGGGCGAATTTCTGGCGCTGGCGCGCGACACGCAATTGGCAGATGGCCCGGCCATCCGCAACAGCGCGGTGCGTGAAAAAATCGCCGACTGGTATGTGCAATCCGAGGGCCTGAAATATATTCACTACCGCACCCTGACCGCGATCAGCAAAGGCGTGACCCCCGGCGCGGAAAACGCCATCGCCAAGGCGGTGGGTGCGGTCTATGGCCAGGACCTGCCGCACTTTGCGATGGAGCTGATGGATATGGGTGGTATCATCCGCGACCCCGCGCTGTCCCCGCAGGAAGCGGGTTTTCAGGAAGCCTGGATCATGTCGCCCGCACTGCGCATTGGCGGCGGTACGGATGAAATTCTGCGCAACATCATCGCGGAACAGGTGCTGGGCCTGCCAGGCGACATCCGCGTCGACAAGGACATGGCGTTCAACGCATCGCCGGGAAATAAATAACGCTATCCCAGCAGTCTGGCGAGCACCCCATCAAGCAGCAGCCGTCCGCGCGGCGTGGCTTTGATGTGCTCGCCAGCGCGCAACAGCAGGCCCTGATCGCATAGCTCGCGTATCGCGTTCTGTGACAGCGGCGCGCCCGCCAGCGCCGTATAACGTGCGATGGAAATACCATCCATTAGACGCAGCCCCATCATTGCCATTTCCACGGACTGCTCACGCCCGCTCAACGCATCACAGGTTTCACGCCCTGCATCCAGCCAGCGTTCCGGTTTACGGAAATTAGCCGTCGCATAAACCGCGCCGTCTCGATACAGACGTCCATGCGCGCCGGGGCCGATACCTGCATATTCGCCATACCGCCAATAGACCAGATTATGCCGCGATTCCGCACCGGGCCGCGCATGATTGGAAATTTCATAGGCAGGCAGGCCGTGCGCGCTGCATATTTCCTGGGTCATCTCGTACAGATCAGCGGCCATATCGCCCTGCATCGGCGTGAACTGGCCACGTTTGACGGCACCTTCAAAGCCGGTGCCCGGCTCAATCGTCAACTGATACAGCGACAGATGATCGGCCGCCATCGCAATGGCGGCGCGCAGTTCCGCCTCCCATTGCGCGGCGCTTTGATTTGGGCGGGCATAGATCAGATCAAACGACATGCGCGCAAAATGTTTGCGGGCCAGATCAACGGCGGCGCGCGCCTCATCTGCGCTGTGGCCACGGCCCAGAAATTTCAGATCGGCGTCATTCAGCGCCTGCACACCCAGCGATACGCGGTTGACGCCCGCGTGCGCAAACCCCGCCAGCTTTTCGGCCTCCACGCTGGTCGGGTTGGCCTCCAGCGTGATTTCGGCGTGCGTGTCCAACTGCCATCGCGCGGCGATCCGGTCGATGATGGCGCCAACCGTTGCAGGCGGCATGAGTGAGGGTGTGCCGCCGCCAAAAAATATACTCCGTACACGGCGTTTTCCGATTTCATCGGCGGTGGCGTCAATTTCCGTCAGCAATGCGGTACGCCAGTGTTGCTGATCGACGCTCTCGCGCACGTGGCTGTTAAAATCGCAATACGGGCATTTCGACAGGCAAAACGGCCAGTGCACATAAACCGCAAATCCGGGATCGGTGTGTTCAGTGTGTGAAACAGGCATCGATCATCTGCCGGAAGGCATGCGCGCGGTGGCTGATGGCATGCTTGGCGTCCGGGTTCATTTCACCAAAGGTGATATCATATCCGTCCGGCAAAAATATCGGATCATAGCCAAA
>CAMTVX010000032.1:0-31846 GCA_947085295.1 uncultured Alphaproteobacteria bacterium
CAATATCACACTGGCGGCCAGCATGATCGTGCGCATGGAAATCGCCGTGCGGTCCAGCATGACCGCCACCAGCACCAGCCCTGTCATAAAAAAAGACCGCTGGGTGGGGATCGACGATCCCGAAATCAGCAGATATAAAAACAACCCGGTCATCGCAAAAGCCGCCGACCATTTCTTAATCGGATAGCGCAGCGCCACCGGCTCGACCAGCGCCAGCACCGCGCGCAGCGAAAAAAACAGAATGCCCGCCACCATGCCCATATGCAGACCGGAAATCGAAATCAGATGCGCCAGTCCGGAATTTTTCATGGCCATGTTCACCGGATCGGATATGCCCGCACGGTCGCCGGTCATTAATGCTGCCGCAAGCACCCCCGCATCGCCGGGTATGCCTGCAATCACCCGCGCCGTCAGCCGGTCACGCAGGGCGGTCAGGTGAAGCGCCGCACGCTGAATAAAATTATCCTGTCGCGCGGTCGCCACCAGATGCGGCGGCGAAATAATAAATCCTACCGCGCCAATGCGTTCAAACCACAACATGTGGCCATAATCAAACCCGCCCGGCGTCACCGGCCCCGGCGGCGGCATCAGCACCGCGCGAAGCCGCACCTGATCGCCCGCAGCAAGGTTCGCATCGGCGCGCGCCTTGCCGCTCAAACGCAACCGGATACGGGCCGGAATTTGTCCGGGCGTAAGCCTGTCAATAGTATCCGGTGCAATAAGATAGCGCACCCCGTCATCCTGGCGTTCCAGCGCGATCAATTGTCCGGATATATTTACCGGCCCCAACCGCTTTGCAATAATCGGCGCATCGCGTGTGAAGCTGCGCCATTGCACTGCGCTGAACCCGGCGGCAATCAACATCAGGCATATCAGAATAAGTTGCAGCCCAGGCCGATGGCGGAAAAAATAAATTGCCATCGACAGGGATGCCCCCGCGATCACACCCGCATAGGGTGACGGCTCCCACGGCAGCGCAAAATAAATTCCGATACCCAGCCCCAGGAATACCGGCAGCCATAAAGCCCAGCGGGCGCGATCCTCCAGAAAATCATCACGAATAACCGTCGGCATGCCTGCAATGGATATTGCTGCAAGACGCCTTTGCAAGCGTGCCCGCATCCCCAATATCACTGTTCCCGCTGTCACTGGTAATACCCCTACTTAACTCCTGACACGCAAGTGTGCTAAGCATGTCGGGAATAAGCAACCTCTTACGCGTAGTACAATAATTTATGACTGAAACCCGACCTGTAATCACCCGCTTTGCTCCATCTCCAACGGGCTTTCTGCATATAGGCGGGGCGCGCACGGCATTGTTCAACTGGCTGTTTGCGCGTCATCATGGCGGCACATTCCTGTTGCGCATCGAAGACACCGACCGCGAACGTTCAACCCAGGCAGCGATTGATGCGATCCTGGAGGGCATGGCGTGGCTAGGGCTGGATGCCGACGCGCCGCCGATTTTTCAGTTTGCGCGGCGCGACCGGCATGCAGAAGTGGCTCATCAGCTATTGGCCACCGGTAAGGCCTATCGCTGTTATTGCACCCAGCAGGAACTGGAAGCGATGCGCGAGACCGCCCGGGCCGAGGGCAAGCCGCCCATCTATAACGGCATGTGGCGAGATCGCGATCCATCCGAAGCCCCTGGTGGTGTGCCGCCTGTGGTGCGAATCAAAGTGCCGCAAAGCGGCGATACACTGGTCAATGATCAGGTTCTGGGAACGGTGAGTTTTAGCAATACGCAACTGGATGATTTCATTCTGTTGCGCAGCGATGGCACGCCCACATATATGCTGTCGGTCGTCGTCGATGATTTTGACATGGACGTAAGCCACGTAATCCGGGGCGATGATCATTTCACCAATACGGCACGACAATTACAGATTTATCACGCCATGGGGTGGCCGGAACCGGTGTTTGCGCATCTGCCCATGATACTGGGCCCCGATGGCGCGAAGCTTTCAAAACGCCACGGCGCGCTGGGCGTGGATGCCTATCGCGATATGGGCTATTTGCCCGATGCGATGCGCAACTATCTGTTGCGGCTGGGCTGGGCGCATGGCGATGACGAAATTATTTCCACCGAACAGGCGGTTGCATGGTTTGATCTCACGGGCGTTGGTAAATCCGCCGCGCGGTTTGACTTCGCCAAGCTGGAAAATCTCAATGGCGTTTATATGCGTGAAAAGGCACCGCAGGACCTATTGCCAGAACTGCTTAAAACCATTGCGCGTCTAAATGGCAAAGAGGTGGACGCAGCAGGGCGCGCACGCCTTGAAACCGCCCTGCCCGGATTAAAAGAACGCGCCACCAATCTGGTTGATCTGGCCAAAAATGCAGCCTTTTTGTTCGCCCAGCGACCACTGGTAATAGAAGAGGCCGCCGCCAAATTGCTGACGCCTGAGGCGCGCCAACGCCTGAAAGGGTTGGCGGCGGCGCTGCAATCCCTGCAAATATGGACAATCGAAACAATTGAAGCCTGCATACGGGATTTTGCCGGGGCAAATGGCATGAAACTGGGTCAGGCAGCTCAGCCCCTGCGCGCCGCTCTGACGGGTTCCACCACGTCACCGGGCATTTTTGACGTATTACTAGCCCTTGGGCAGCCCGAAAGCGTGGCCCGCATACAGGACCAAAACCTTTGATTTAATCGTATTTCTTTCAAGCTAACATCTTGTGCGGTGCAGCATATATATGATTAACATATTTGGGATAGTGTCGTAGAGTGGGCGCTTGAAACCACCGTAAAAAGGAGTTTTGGATGAGCAAGGCAAAAACGACTGCAAAAGCCAAGCCGAGTGTGAAACCGGCAAAAGCTGCAAAATCGGAAACGACAAAGAAAATCAACTCCGTCACGCTGAGCTACGGTGGCAAAACACTGGAACTGCCGGTCATACATGGCAGCGAGGGCCCCAGCGTTATTGATGTGCGCAAGCTGTATGCCGAAACCGGAATGTTCACCTACGATCCCGGGTTCACCTCCACCGCAAGCTGCGATTCCAAAATTACCTATATTGACGGCGACGCGGGCATCCTGCGCCATCGCGGTTATTCCATTGATGAGCTCGCCATAAAAAGTGATTTTATGGAAACCTCCTATCTTTTACTGGAAGGCGAACTGCCCAACAAAAAACAAAAGGCGAAATTCGTTCACGACATTACCATGCACACCATGCTGCATGAGCAGATTATTACTGTGTTCCGGGGCTTTCGCCGCGACAGCCATCCCATGGCCGTGATGTGTGGCGTGGTTGGCGCCCTGTCCGCGTTTTATCATGACTCGACAGATATTAACGACCCGCATCAGCGCATGGTCGCCAGTTACCGGATGATCGCCAAAATGCCGACCATTGCGGCGCTCGCCTATAAATATTCGCTGGGGCAGCCCTTCGTCTATCCGCGTAATGAACTTAGCTATGCAGAAAATTTCCTGCATATGTGCTTTTCCGTTCCGGCCGAAGAATACAAGGTCAATCCGGTAATTGCGCGCGCCATGGACCGGATTTTTATTCTGCATGCGGATCATGAACAGAACGCCTCGACCTCGACCGTCCGGTTGGCGGGTTCATCCGAGGCCAATCCGTTTGCCTGTATCGCCGCCGGTATCGCCAGCCTGTGGGGGCCAAGCCATGGCGGCGCTAATGAAGCGGCGCTGAACATGCTGCAATCTATCGGCACTGTGGATAATATTGGCGAGTTTATCTCCCGCGCCAAGGATAAGAACGATCACAGCAAGCTGATGGGCTTTGGCCACAGGGTCTATAAAAACTATGATCCACGCGCCACGGTCATGCGCAAAACCTGTCACGAAGTGCTGGGTGTGCTGGGCATCAAGCATGACCCGCTGTTGCAGATCGCCATGGAGCTTGAGAAAATTGCGCTGAATGACAAATATTTCATCGACCGTCAGCTCTATCCCAATGTTGATTTCTATTCGGGAATTATTGAGCGCGCGCTGGGATTCCCGCCCTCCATGTTTACGGTGATTTTTGCTGTCGCCCGCACGGTTGGCTGGGTTGCGCAGTGGAACGAAATGATCACCGATCCCGGCAAAAAAATCGGCCGCCCCCGGCAATTGTACCAGGGCGCCAATGAACGCAAATATGTGCCAATGGCATCGCGCAAATAAATGGCTTGGGACAGGTAATACTAACGGCCCCATGTAACGCGCTGTCATCCTGAGCGCAGCGAAGGATCTCAACCCGCAGCAAGGGAGATCCTTCGCTTCGCTCAGGATGACAATTCAGGCTTTTCTGCCTGCGAATATCAGCGGCGCTACCGGATACTTGCTTCCAGCCGATCCGCCGTCAGCCGCGCCTCGGAAATCAGCGCGCCGGTGTCGCGATCAACACTTTCGATGCTGACATCATAACCCCATAACCGCCGCAGATGTTTCAGCGTCTGGTCACGGTCTTTGGTTTCCAGCGGAATTCTGTCCAGCGCCAGGTGCCGCAATGTCAGGCAACGGTCACCTTTCAGATCAGCGTCCACCACCTGGATGTCAGGGTCAAGACGTCCAATTTCGTATGATTGGGCAAGGGCGGTGCGAACTTTGCGAAACCCCGCCTCGTCATGAATGCCCGACACCTTGTACTGACTTTCGCTCTCATCATCCGTGATCAGGAACATGCGAAATTTACGCATCAGATGCGGGCTAAGATATTGCAATATGAAAGACTCATCACGGTAATTCGCCCAGGCATAACGCAGGGCGGAACGCCAGTCACCACTGCCCGCCAGATCAGGAAACCATTCCCGGTCTTCATCCGTCGGTTCAGTGCAAATGCGTTTAATGTCGCACATCATCTCAAAGCCCAGCGCGTAAGGGTTCATGCCGCTGTAACGCGGATCATCGAAAGCAGGCTGCATCACGACACTGGAATGGCTGTGTAAAATTTCCAGCAATGCGCCTTCAGTGATACGCCCCTCATCATACAGTTTGTTGGCAATGTAATAATGCACAAAAGACGCGCATCCTTCATTCATCACCTTAGTCTGTTTTTGCGGATAAAAATATTGCGCGATGGTACGCACAATATGCAAAAGCTCACGCTGCCATGTTTCCAGAACCGGGCTGTATTTTTCTAGAAAATAAAGAATATTTTCCTGTGGCAATTTCAGAATTTTACGGCGCAGTTCATGCTCTTCGGCGCTTTCGCTTACAACCGTATCCTTGCCTTTGGACGGAAGTGTGCGCCATAGATCGTTGAATGTTCGGGCCTCGTATTCTTCACGGGCGCGGCGCTTGCTTTCTTCCTCGCGCGTCGATAGCGGCGGCGGCCTGCGATAGCGAAACACACCGTGATCCATCAGGGCATGCGCCGCATCCAGAATTTCTTCAACCGACTGCGAGCCGTGTTTTTCCTCGCATTTCGTAATATAACTTTTAGCGAATTGCAGATATTCCAGTATGCCATCGGCGTCCGTCCACTGACGAAACAGATAGTTGTTTTTGAAAAAATGATTATGCCCAAACGCCGCATGCGCCATCACCAGCGTCTGCATCGGCATGGTGTTTTCTTCCATATTGTAACTGATGCAGGGATTGGAATTGATGACAATCTCATAGGCCAGCCCCTGATAGCCTTTTCGGTACATCATTTCATCGCGCGCAAAGCGTTTGCCAAACGACCAGTGCTGATACATTAACGGCATGCCCACAGATGAATAAGCGTCGAGCATCTGTTCGGACGAAATAATTTCGATCTGGTTGCGATAAACGTCCAGCCCCAAATCTTCAAGCGCGATTTTCTCAACCGCCTTATAGGTTTTCTCCAGAGTTGGAAAATTCCAGTCCGATCCATCGTAGAGTAAAATGCTGCTGGCTTTACTGATCATGACCATATCACCATAAAATTTTCAAAAAACTGTCCGTTACCTCACGCTTTCCTTGGCTTTATGGGCAAACAGTTCGCGGAAAACCGGATAAATATCCCCCGGCTTTGCAATGCGTTTCATAGCAAAGTTGCGCCAGGCATCGGCAACCTCCCCATAGGCGCGCCATAGCGCCGCACCCGAACGCGCATCCTGGAAAATGTCAAATTCGCGCTCATCCAATATTTCGATATAGGCGTAATACTGCACCAGCGGCATGATTTCCTTGACCATCAGATCCTGGCAGCGCTCTGAATCGCCCGAGAAATTTTCACCGTCGGACGCCTGGGCTGCATAGATATTCCATTCACCGGTGGGAAAACGTTCCTTGATGATGCGCTGCATTTCCACCAGCGCAGTGCTGACCACCGTGCCGCCGGTTTCCGGGCTGTAAAAAAACGTCTGCTCGTCCACCTCTTCGGCATGATGGGTATGGCGGATAAACACCACCTCGATGCGTTTATAGCGACGCTCCAGAAACAGATGCAGCAGCATGAAAAAACGCTTGGCCAGATCTTTTTCCCGCTCACCCATGGAACCGGACACGTCCATCAGGCAAAACATGACTGCCTTTGTATTGGGGTTTGGCCGCTGTTCATAGCGGTTGTAACGAATATCCACCGGATCAATATAGGCCACAACACGCATCTTGCGCAGCATCGCCTCCAGTTGCGGTTCAAGCTCCGCCAGACGCGCCTGTTCGGCTTCATCCAGCATCGTCTTCGCGCGCAGTTCCGCTATTTCCTGCTCAAGTCGTTCGACGGCGGCACGTGACGGGCGGCCGAGCGCAATGCGCCGCCCGTGCGCATTACGCATGGTGCGCAACACATTAAGATTGGTAGGCGTACCAGATGCCGAATGCCCGGCACGATGCAGCTTGACGCTATGCACTTCCTGAAGGCTGGTTTTCACCAGATCGGGCAATTCCAGATCTTCAAAAAAAAGATCGAGAAATTCTTCTCTGCTCAGGGTAAAGCGAAAATCTTCTTCACCGTCGCCGTCGTCCGAACCTTCCTTGCCGCCTTCGCCGCTACCGCCCTGGGGTTTGTCGATCTGATCACCGGTCATATATTCCTTGTTACCGGTGAAGACGCGGTTGCGATTACCGCCGCTGCGCGCATTGCGCAATTGTGGCTCTTCGATACCTTTTGCCGGAATGGTGATGGTTTCACCGCTGGCGATATCGGTAACATTGCGGTCCTGAACGGATTTATTCACCACTTCCTTGATGCGCGCGCGCGCCCTGCGCAGAAACCGCTGGCGATTGCCAAGGCTTTTGTCCTTTGGATTGGCGCGTCGATCAATGAAGTGATGATGCATAACCCTTTACTCCAATATACGCGTTACTAACCTGCCTTGTTCACCCGGATGTACCATTCCACCAGCCTGCGCACCTGCCGTTCGGTATAGCCCCGCCCGGTCATGCGCTTGACAAACTCCGAATGCTTGTCGTCAAGCTCGTGATCTTTTTTCGCGCCAAAGCTGATCACCGGCAGCAAGTCCTCGACCTGGGCAAACATGCGCTTCTCAATCACTTCGCGCAGCTTTTCATATGAGGTCCAGGAGGGGTTTCTGCCGTCATTATTGGCCCTCGCCCGTAACGCAAACTTGACCACTTCGTTGCGGAAATCCTTGGGATTGGCAATACCCGCAGGCTTTTCAATCTTGGACAGTTCTGCGTCCAGCACGGTGCGGTTGAATATCTGCCCGGTGTCTGGATCCTTGTAATCCTCGTCCTCGATCCAGGCATCGGCATACGTGATATAGCGGTCAAACAGGTTCTGCCCATAATCGGAATAGGATTCGAGATAGGCTTTCTGAATCTCATTACCGATAAATTCGGCATAGCGGGGCGCCAGTTCGGATTTGATGAATTCAAGATAGCTGCTCTCGGTTTCATCGGGGAACTGTTCACGGCGCACCGCCTGTTCCAGCACATACATCATATGCACCGGGTCGGCCGCCACCTCATCTGTATCATAGTTAAAGGTCTGCGACAGCACCTTGAACGCAAATCGCGTACTGATACCGTTCATGCCTTCATCCACACCGGCGGCATCACGATATTCCTGCATTGAACGCGCCTTGGGATCGGTGTCCTTCAGGTTTTCACCGTCGTAAACCCGCATCTTGGAATACAGCCCCGAGTTTTCATGCTTGCGCAGCCGCGTCAGCACACTGAAGCGCGCCAGCATTTCAAGCGTGTCCGGCGCGCAGGAAACACTTTCCAGCTCGCTTTCGCGCAGCAACTTTTGATAAATCCGCGCTTCATCCGAACTGCGCAGGCAATAGGGCACCTTGATCACGCAGATCCGATCAAGAAACGCCTCATTGTTCTTGTTCGCCTTGAACTGCTGCCATTCGGATTCATTCGAGTGGGCCAGCACGACGCCTTCATAAGGGAACGCGCCAAAACTTTCGGTTCCCAGATAATTGCCTTCCTGCGTCGCCGTCAGCAAGGGATGCAGCACCTTGATCGGGGCCTTGAACATTTCAACGAATTCCAGCAGCCCCTGTGTCGTCAGGTTCAGGCCGCCGCTATAGCTATAGGCATCGGGATCATTCTGGCTGAAATGTTCCAGCTTGCGAATATCCACTTTGCCGACCAGCGCCGAAATATCCTGATTGTTTTCATCGCCCGGTTCGGTCTTGGCCACGCCGATCTGGCGCAGCTTGGAGGGAATAAGCTTGACCACGGAGAATTTGGAAATATCGCCATTAAATTCATCCAGCCGCTTCACCGCCCAGGGTGAGATCATGCCCTTCAGCTTGCGCCGTACAATACCATATTTGTTTTCGAGCAGATCGCCCATGCGCTCGGGGTTGAACAGGCCAAGCGGCGACTCAAATATCGGACTGATCTGATTACCGGCCTTCAACACATAGATTGGCCGATCTTCCATCAGACGCTTTAGCTGTTCAGCCAGTGAAGATTTGCCGCCACCCACCGGGCCAAGCAGATACAGGATTTGCTTGCGCTCCTCCAACCCTTGCGCGGAATAGCGTAGATAGCCGACGATCCGCTCGACCGTCTCCTCCATGCCATAAAAATCCTTGAACGCCGGATAGCGCTTGATGGTGCGGTTTTGAAAAATTCGTCCCAGTCTCGGGTCGGCGCTGGTGTCCAGTATCTCAGGCTCACCAATCGCGGAGATCAGCCGCTCGGCCGCACTCGCAAAATATTCGGGGTGTTCTCGGCACCCCATCAGATAATCCTGCAGGCTCATAACTTCCTGCTTTTCGCGAGTATACACCTCATTAAAGAGGTCGAAGACGTCGTTCATGGCGCACCTCAAAGTTGCCTCGATACTTGCCCCCCGCTGTCCTCTCGTCTGTTCCCTGCTATATTATTCTTATTTAATCGCCCTATAGTTTTCAGTCGGCCTACACCTGTTAGTGTCGGTGCAATAACTATGCCCATTACATAGTTAACAGGAGTTAAAAATACGATGTTATTTGGTCACATCGAATCAAAATCCCGATAAAATTATTTAACGTCATAAGCTGGCTGATTCTGTAGGTTTTTATGAGCTTTTAACGGAATATGAAAAAATCAGTGCGACGGCGTGACATAGGCGCAACAAAGCAGGCCCGTCCAGGAAACCAGTGATTGTTCACACTGCCGGTAAAATCTGCCTATTTATCCGTCACATAGGGATTTTCGCGGGCACGCAGCAGCAATCGGATCGGCACTCCAGGAATATCAAAGTCCTTGCGCAGGGAATTGATCAAATACCGCGAATACGAATCAGGCAGCGATGCAGCGCGCGCAGTGAATACCGCAAATGCCGGTGGCCGGATACTGACCTGGGTCATATAACGTAATTTGATGCGCCGCCCCTGCACCGCTGGCGGCGGATGCCGTTCGGTCGCTTCGGCCAGCCAGCGATTTAGGGCGGCCGTCGGAACGCGGCGGTTCCACAAAGCGTAAACTTTTTCTACAGCGGGCAACAACCGCTCAACGCCCCTGCCATTGAGCGCCGATAATGTCACCAGTGGCACACCCGCCACCTGTGGCAGGGACAGATCCAGTTTCTGGCGCAACGCGGTCATATGGGCTTTTGGGTCTTCGATCAAATCCCATTTGTTGACGGCAATCACCATGGCGCGGCCTTCGCGCGCCACCTGATCGGCAATGTGCAAATCCTGTTTTTCAAACGGCTGTGTTGCGTCGATCAGCACAATCACGACCTCAGCAAAATTTAGCGCTTTCTTTGTGTCCTGGGTTGACAGCCGTTCCAGCTTGCCCGTCACCCGCGCCTGTTTACGCAGGCCCGCTGTATCAAACAGTTCGATCGGGCGGCCCTTCCACTGCCAGGTCACACAGATCGAATCGCGCGTAAGCCCCGCCTCTGGCCCCGTCAGCATGCGCTGTTCGCCGACCAACTGATTGACCAGCGTGGACTTGCCAGTATTGGGACGTCCGACTATGGCAATCTTCAGCGGCGAATCCGGAGCACGCACTTCGTTCTCGTCAAATTCATCACCGAATTCATCACCGTCAGGCTGCGCGGGGATATGCTTGCGCAAGGCGTCATATAATCCATCCAGGCCCTGGCCATGCTCCGCAGAAATCGGAATCGGCTCGCCAAGCCCTAGCTTATAGGCTTCGAAATGCATCGCCTTGCCGGCATTGGTTTCACATTTATTGGCTGCCAGCAGCACCGGCGTTTTGCCCTTGCGCAACAGTTCGGCAAAATGCGCATCCAGCGGCGTCACGCCTTCGCGGCCATCAATCATAAACAGACATATATCCGCACCCGCAATGGCGCGTTCGGTCTGGCGGCGCATGCGGCCTTCCATGTTTTCGCTGGTGGATTCCTCCAGCCCCGCCGTGTCAACAACGGTGAAAGTCAGATCCGCCAGCTTGCCCTGACCTTCGCGACGGTCGCGCGTCACGCCCGGGGTGTCATCAACCAGCGCAAGCCGCTTGCCAACCAGCCGGTTGAACAGCGTCGATTTTCCGACATTGGGTCGGCCAACGATTACAAGTGTGAACATATTCTCTTTCTTTCCCCGCCACAGCACAGCAAGGGATGGGGACTGTAAGCAATCGCTATTCGCGAAAAAATCCTCTACCGATACGCCAGCAATTGCGCATCGTGGGTCAAAATATACAGGGTCTCATTGGCCACCACAGGGGGCACGAAAGACCCGTCAGGCACAGTGATATACCCAAGCACCTTGCCCGTATATGGCGACACGGAAATCAACTGTCCCATGCTGGATACCGCGATCAACCGGTCGCCCGCCAATACCGGCCCGCTCCATTCCACACGGCCTTCCTGGTCTTCCTGATTTTTGAAGCGGCGCAATTGCGTAACCCAGCGCACCCGGCCATCGCGGCGTGACAGCGCCGTAATCTCGCCCTCCAGCGTCAGCAGATAGATAAAATCACCGGCAATCCACGGTGTCTGCACACCGGCGATATTGCGCGTCCAGATACGTTCACCGGTGCGCAGATCGATGGAAACGATATTGCCGGAATGGCTGATGGCGAACACACGCCCCCGGTCAATCACCGGACGGCCTGCAATATCGTTCAACTCGGATATTGGTGTCAGATGACTGCTTTTAATCAGCGTATCGGTCCAGGCGGTGCGGCCATTTTCTGCGCGCAACGCCACCAGTTCACCTGATGTAAAGGGCGCAACGACGGTATCCCCGGCCACGGCGGGTGATGCACTGGCCAGAATGCCCGCACTTTCGACAAGCCCCTGAAAGTTCCATAATACACGACCATCATCGGCGGACAGGGCGTAAAGCTGATTATCCTGCGTGGTTGCAAACACCCGCCCGCCATTGACCGTGGGCGCACTGCGGATCGGTACATTCACCGGGCGACGCCAGATTTCCTTGCCGGTTTCAGCATCAAGTGCTGCGACAAATCCATAGCCGCTGGTCACAAAAATACGCCCCGCATCAAAGGCGATGCCACCCCCGAAAGAGGCATCGGCTGCTTCTGCTGCACCTGAAACAAATGGAATCGATGGCGGCCAAATAGAAAATCCAAAATCCGTCTCGCCGGTAGGCTGCAAAACCGTGCGCCAGATGCGCCCGCCTTTTTTCTCATCCAGCGCGCTCACGCCAGATTGCGCATCGAGCACAAAAACCTTGCCGCCTGCGATGATTGGCTCTGCCAGAATGCGGGTGTTGCTGCCTGCTCCCTTGCCGCCATCGCCGCTCCAGGCCCGTTTCGGCGTTTCGGCCAACGCCAGATGATGCATCACATGATCAGCATACCCACCCGGTTGCGGCCAGTCCGGGTTCACATAAGGTTTGGGAACCATAACCTCAATTTCGCCGATGCGCGGATCGGATTCCAGTTTCTGGTCCAGCGCCAGAACCGAAATGCGTTCGCCCTTCAATTTAGGTCCACCCGATGCCTTGAACAGGCCACACCCACCCAGCGACACAGCACAGAGCGTTGCCAGAGGCAACAATATGTAAAATTTACGAAATATCATCCGACGATCATTCATGTGTGACTATTTCTTGACTGGGTCAGATGGAGAAACGACTTCTGGCAATGCGGGTGGCAGGGTTTGTAAAATTTCCGCAGCACGCGCACGAATGCCCTGCGGGGCATCCAACGCATCCGCCAATTCCTGAAACTGTTTGCGTGCCGCATCATTCATATTTTCTCGCATAGCTATAAAGGCCAGCATTTCCTTTGCCGAATATCGCAATGGACCATCATCTTTCGCCAACGGATTCAGTCGCAACTTCAATTCATCTGCACTTGCAGTATCAAACAGCAGCATAGCAGCTTTCAGAGATGCCACCGCCCGCAACAAGGGATCTACCTTACTATCCGCCGCAAGGGAATCAAAGGCCGCAACCGCGCCCATCACATCCCGGGTTTCTATTTTTGCAGCAGCCTCTTTCATGCGCGAAAGCAGCGCATAACCTTCAACGCCGGTTTCCTGCGCAAGCTTGGCGAAATGCGCCACCGCCTCTGCATTTTTCCCTTCCAGCAACAGTTTTTCACCCGCAAGAAACTGCAGTGCGGCATCTTCACGTTTAACTCGTTGCACATCCTGCCAGTACACAGTCACGCCGGTCGCCACCACAATTGCGACGGCCGCGCCGATAACCAGCATGCCGTAACGGTCCCACAACGACTTTAGTTGCGCGCTGCGTATGTCTTCTTCAACTTCCCGAAAAATATCGCTCAAACCAGTGCCCCAGAATCATGCCGCCCCGACAGGTCGCCGGGGCATCGAAATCGTCCCCCCATTTATCAGGATTATGCGGCTCTGGCAAAGAAAGCCCGCAATTATGGCTTTTTGGGGGAAACTCAGGCTATTTTACATATTGAAAACCGATTTTGCAGTAAAGCCCGCTCAATGAGCACATCAGGGGAGACCGCCATGAACTATGTCAATCTGGGTACAACCGGCCTTAGGGTGTCGAAAATATGCCTTGGCTGCATGACCTATGGGTCCGCCAAATGGCGCCCCTGGGTGCTGGAAGACGCGGCGTCACAGCCGCTATTGCGCCGGGCGCTGGAACTGGGCGTCAACTTTTTCGATACGGCCAATGTCTATTCCACCGGCGTGAGCGAGGAAATTCTGGGACGCGCCATCAAGGAACATGGCGACCGCGATAATATGGTGATTGCCACCAAGCTGTTCTTTCCAATGAATGCCGGCCCCAACGGCATGGGCCTGTCGCGCAAGCACATTATGCAGGCGATTGACGCCAGCCTGAAGCGGCTGCAAATGGATTACATCGATCTCTATCAAATCCATCGCTTTGATCCACGCACCCCGCTTGAAGAAACGCTCGACGCGCTGAATGATGTGGTGCGGGCGGGCAAGGTGCGCTATCTGGGCGCGTCCTCCATGCATGCCTGGCAGTTCATGAAGATGCTGGCCATTCAGCAACGCGAAGGCTTTGCCCGCTTCGTGTCGATGCAAAACCAATACAGCCTTTTGTACCGCGAGGAAGAACGCGAAATGATTCCGTTGTGCAAGGAAGAAGGCGTCGGCATGATACCCTGGTCGCCACTGGCGCGCGGACTTCTTGCCGGAAGCCGCGCGGCGGGTACGCAACGCGCACAGACCGACGAGATGATGGCGCAACTGTTCAACCCGGAAAATGATCAGCCTATCATCGATGCGGTCAGCGACATTGCCCGTGCACACAATACCGGCATGGCGCAGGTCGCGCTGGCCTGGCTGATGTCAAAACAGCCGGTGTCCGCCCCCATCATCGGCGCCTCCAAAATGGCGCAGCTTGATGATGCGGTGGCATCCGTGAATATCAAACTGAGCGCCGATGAAATCAAACAATTGGAGGCCCCCTACCGGCCCCGCCAGATCATCGCGTTCAAATGAGGGCAGCCAGGGGGCAGCAAAAGGGTGGCACAGGGCCATGAAATGCCTCTTGCATATAGCCCTGGCCTCGACTATATATAAAGGTATAATAATTTATACCAAGGTAGAAAATGTCCCTGAACATTAAGGATCCCGAAGCCCACAGACTTGCACAGGCCATTGCCAGGGAAACCGGTGAAACCATGACCCGCGCCGTTACGCAGGCGCTACGCGAACGCCATGAGCGTCTGCAAAAAATTAAAGGCAAGGCCTCAGCGCAAGAAATTATGGCAATTGGTCAAGCCTGCGCCGCTCTGCTCACCACAAAACCCATGGATCATGCAGAGTTGCTCTATGACGAATTTGGTCTTCCAAAATGATCCTGGACACCTCCGCCATTATCGCCATCCTGTTTGGAGAGGATGACGCCTATATCTACGCAAAAGCCTTACAGGATTCAGAAATAAGCCGCATCTCAACGGCAACATTTATCGAGTCCTCCATGGTCGTTGAAAAATACGCCAATTTACGTGGCGGCCATCTTTTCGATGATTTGCTTCGTCGCGCCAAAATTATCATCGAACCTTTCACGGTCGAACAAGCCCATATCGCTCGTCAGGCCTTTCTGGATTTTGGCAAGGGCCGCCACGCCGCCGGATTAAATTTCGGCGATTGCTTTGTTTATGCCCTGGCTAAATCTACTGGCGAGCCGCTGCTGTACAAGGGTGGTGATTTCAGTCAAACAGACATTGTCCCTGCATTGTAGATGTCAGCACAGTGAATTGGGGTCGCACCCGCGATCATTGCGTACCGGTAAGCGACACCGCTGGCGGTTGCTGATCGGCCCTGGTTTTTGTTTCAATTCCGGCAAGCCATCCCAGTGCCGAACGGCACCATATCTGGACTGACGGCGTCAGCTCTTTGACTTGTCGGGCTGTGCCAAGACGGATTGAGAATGTTTTTGGGTCCATCACGTCAGCGCCATAGATCATTGTCCCGCACTCGGGACAAAATGCCTGCGCCCTCTTTGAGCCACTTTCAGCCGTTTTGATGTAGGTCTTTAGCTGCCCGCTCAATATGCGAAGAGCATCCTTGCGGACGATGGTAAGCAAACGAAACGCCGATCCAGAACTGATCTGGCAGTCGGTGCAATGACAGATCACTACCCTGTCAGGATTGATGGTGGCTTCATAAGTAAATAACCCACACAAACAACGGCCATCAATTTCCATTTATTATCCTTCCTTACCTATCCGCTTCCAGTAAATTTTGGTCCCGGTCAGCCCGCCATGGGGTTTTAACGCATAGTCCGGAATGATCCCCGCCAATTCATATCCCAGCCCTTCATACATCTGCCACGGCCCCCCATCGACTGCGGTATCGAGCACCAGAAGGGTGCGCCCGCGTTCGATGGCCAGACGCTCCGCCTTCAGCATCAGCGCCGTGCCGATACCACGGCCCCGGTGACTAATACGAATGATCAGCTTGGCCAGTTCGCCCCGGTGCGGCTGATTGGGAGGGAGTTTGAGCACCAGCGTAAAAGTCCCGACCAGACTTTCGCCGTCAAACGCGCCCAGAACAATCCGCTTACCTTTTGCTGCTTCCGCCAATGAGTCCTGCCAGAATCTGTCCGCCTCATCCAGCGCCAATGGATGCATGAACCCCACAGAATCGCCGTTCGCCACCGTCTCGATGAGAATCTCGCTCAGCGCCGAGCATATTTGGGGCGTATCATTAAGGGGTCTGATTTTAACTTCTGGCATGACTTCTACCCGAACTCTGCCTGATAGTTTTCAGCCTTGAACCCCACAATCATCTTGTCACCCACGATCAATACGGGCCGTTTGATCATCGAGGGTTGCGCGCTCATCAGCGCTATTGCTTTCTTTTGCGTGAGGTCCGCCTTATCTGCATCCGGCAGCGCACGAAACGTCGTACCTGCGCGGTTCAGCAGTATTTCCCAGCCCACCTGCTTCACCCAGCCTTCAAGCAATGACTGATCGGCCCCGGCTATTTTATAGTCATGAAAACCATATGCGATATTATGCGCATCAAGCCAGGCCCGCGCCTTTTTCATGGTGTCGCAATTTTTGATGCCATAGACAGTGACGGTTTTGGTTTTCGCCATCTCATTCCCACTCAATTGCGATTTATGCCTGATCCCGGATCAGTTTATATCATACAAATCTTATGAGATAAATTATCGACATGCTTCAGCATTTATCGTTATCATATTCAGGATAATAACATATCTTTAGAACGCGCCCGTAGATCAGGATCGTTGCGTGTGAAAGGCAGTTATGGCCGAAACCCTGTTACGCTATGAACCTGCTATCCGTCTGGGCATTTTCATCAGCCTGTTTGCAGTAATGGCGTTGTGGGAGGTGCTGGCACCGCGCAGGCCCCAAGAGATAGGGCGGCTTCGGCGCTGGCCCGCAAATCTCGGTATCGTCGCGCTTAATACGCTGCTTGTCCGGCTTGTATTTCCGACCGCCGCCGTTGGCGTCGCGTTAGTGGCGCAAGCGCGGGATTGGGGTCTGTTCCACATACTGGAAACTCCAGACTGGTTTAGCGTCATTGCAGCGGTGATCCTGCTTGATCTTGCCATCTATCTGCAACATGCGCTTTTGCATGCTGTGCCGTTGCTATGGCGTCTGCACCGCGTTCACCATGCAGATCTTGAATTTGACGTCACCACTGGCGCGCGCTTTCATCCCGTTGAAATCCTGCTATCGATGGTCATCAAGCTAGGTGTTGTGGCGGCGATCGGCCCGCCCGCAGTGGCGGTGCTGGTTTTTGAAGTGCTTCTCAACGCCACCTCAATGTTCAACCACAGCAATATCCACCTATCCGAAAAATGTGACGGCCTATTGCGCTGGTTTCTGGTCACGCCCGACATGCACCGCGTCCACCACTCGATTGTGCCCAGTGAGACCAATAGTAATTTCGGCTTCAATGTTCCCTGGTGGGATCGGTTGTTTGGAACCTATCGCGCGCAACCCGCCGCAGGGCATCTGCAAATGACAATCGGCATTGAACAGTTTCGTGATCCGCGCGAACTTCGCCTTGATCGCATGCTCTTGCAGCCATTTCGTGAAGACACCCGCCTATATCCATTAGGCCAGCGCGAAAATACCAATAATCATCGCTAACATGATAAAATAACAGGCGCTGCGTTTGCGCGCTTGACCTAACTCCGGCTTTGCGCAAGGCTGGTCTGTAACAATAATCGCGAGGTATTAATCTCGCATCACGGGGAGGCGCGGCTGACAGGCCACGTATAACAGACATGAAAGATGTAAAAGGCAAAGTCGCATTCATCACCGGTGGTGCGAGCGGCATGGGATTAGGCATGGCGCGCGCATTCGCGGCCGCAGGCATGAAAGTCATGATCGGCGACATCGAGGTCGGTCCAGCCCAGGCCGCCGTTGATGAATTGAAAGCAAAGGGCTTTGACGCGGCCTGTGTAAAAGTCGATGTCACAAAATTGGAAGACATGCATGCCGCTGCAAAAAAAACTATCGACACATTCGGCAAGGTGCATGTTCTTTGTAACAATGCCGGCGTTGGCTGTGGCGGACGCAGCGAAACCGCCAAAATGCGCAACTGGCAATGGGTGGTTGATGTCAATCTGTGGGGCGTTGTAAATGGCTTGCAGGCATTCGTACCATTAATCCAGTCCCACGGCGAAGGTGGTCATGTTGTCAGCACCGCATCCGTCGCCGGACTGATCAGCATACCGGGCACCGGTCCCTATAACGCCACCAAATACGCCGTGGTTGGCATCATGGAAACCATGATGGTTGAACAAAAAGACAGCAATCTGGGTATTTCGGTATTATGTCCCGGCCTGGTTGCCACTAATCTTGGCACATCGGCGCGTAACCGGCAGGACCAGTATGGCGGCGCCGCAAAACCAAACCCCAAGGACGCCATCGCCGGTTCATTGTCGGATGGCCTTGATCCCGATATTGTTGGTCGTCTGGTGCTGGAAGCAATTCAGGAAAACCAACCCTATATCTTCACCAATCCGGCGCTGTCCCATATGATGGAAAGCCGCGCAAAAAGAATTGCTTCTGGTAACGCCTGGGCCGCAAAAAGCAAGGCGCTGGCCGGGGTGACGCAATCTGACAAATTACCCGGATAAGAAGTAACCTGTCCCTGAAAGAAATAATGGCAGATCATGGCCTGCCATTATTATTTGTTATTTTTTGTTACCCAAAATCGCCTGAAGATAAAAATAAAATCTAGCGTCCCACGCCAACTTTCAGTGGTACTTTAATCACTGATGCTGGCACAGTATTTTCCACTACGGAAGAGGCCTTGGTATAAACGCCTCGCAAACCTTTAATGGGTACAAGCGAGTTTGTCAGCCCAAGAACGGTTTCTGCCGCGCCCAAAAACAAAACACCATCGTCCGGCATTTGTTTTGCCATGCGTTCAAGCACATCTTTTTTGGTTGCCTGATCGAAATATATTAAAACATTTCGACAGAAAATGATGTCAAACATCCCAAACCCGGCAAAGCTGGAAAGTAAATTACCCTCCTTGAGCTGAACCATCGCGCGCAATGCAGAATCAACCTGCCACATTTCGCCAATCTGTTTGAAATATTTAACCAGCATCTGAATAGGCAACCCGCGCTGCACCTCGAACTGGCTGTACATGCCAGCACGCGCCTTTTCCAGAACTTCCTTGGAAATATCCGTACCAAGAATATCAACTCTCCAGCCCTGAAATGAGGCCGCCATTTCTTTCAGCACCATGGCGATGGAATATGGCTCTTGCCCGGTAGACGCTGCGGCTGACCAAATACGAAGCTGACGCTGTGTCTGGCGCGTCGTTAAAAACTTCGGTAACACCTCATTGCGTAAATTGTCAAAGGGCATTTTATCACGGTAAAAAAACGACTCATTCGTAGTCATTGCTTCCATGACATCCTGAATAAGGCTTTGATTTTTACCCAGCCGCATTTCCTGAACCAGTTCCGTAAGACCCGGAAGATTCCGCTTTCGCGTGATAGGCAATAACCGGCTTTCAACAAGATACATTTTATCAGGCCCCAGTATGAGGCCGGAACTGTTTTTCAGAAAATTTGCCAGAAATTCGAAATCATTCGGTTTCATGTGGCACCACACTGAAGATAACGCGAAATTAATTGTGCCATTTCTGGTAGTGGAACTACCGCGCTGCATAGACCTGCTTCCGCCACGGCGCCTGGCATGCCCCATACAACACTGCTTTTTTCATCCTGCGCCAGAACCGCGCCACCCTTTTCAACCAGTTTGCGCGCGCCATCCCGCCCGTCATGCCCCATTCCGGTCAATATCACGCCCAGTGCAGTGGAACCATAAATTGCAGAAACGCTTTCAAACATCGGATCAACGGCTGGACGACAAAAATTAACCTGCGGGTTTTGATCCAGATGAACCACCCTGTCGGCACCCTTGCGAACCACAGTCATGTGATAATTTCCAGGCGCCACCAGAATTTCACCATTTCGCAGGGGATCTCCATGTGCCGCCTCACGCGCAGGAATACCCGTTGAGTTCTGAATATGCTCTGCCAGAATTACGGTAAAGGTCGGTGGCATATGCTGGGTAATTACCACTGGGACGTTAATTGATTTTTTGAGACTGGCCAGCAAGGTGAATAACGCCTGTGGCCCGCCCGTCGAACTGCCTATAGCCAAAATATCCGCACGCACTTTGGTATGCGGCCGCAAAATTATCTCTTTGGAAACAGCAGCAGGTCTGGCCTTGGCAATAGCCGGCGAGCCCGTTCCAACGAAGCTATTCTGTTCGCGTCTTGCAGGTGCGGATATGCTCGACCTGCCCCGACGCAACGATGTGCCGATTGCTTTTACCTTCAGTAATAATTCACGCTGAAAATCTGCCGTTGCAGAACCGCTACGCGCTGATTCAGGTTTGGGAAGATAATCAACAGCCCCCATGGATAAAGCGCGGATACTGATGTCCGCATTACGTCGCGTCAGCGTCGACGCCATAAGAACCTGAATTCCCGGAACCTGGTTAATAATTAATGGCAATGCCGTTAAACCGTCCATTTCCGGCATTTCGATATCAAGAATAACAATCTCGGCGCCACATGATTTTACATGCTGAACTGCCTGCACACCGTTGTGATATGAGCCGACGATCTGACATTCCGGATCAGCGGAAATCCAGCGATGCAGCATACCGCGAATAACAGCAGAGTCATCCACCAACATGATCCGAAATGGACCACCAGTATCAGAATTCACGGCAACCGACATATTCGCATGAGATGCAATAACCACTACAGCGCGCCTTCCGAACAATTCATTTTACAGATTTTATACAAGCCCAACTTCGACAAACTTGGTCTCGATAATTTCTCTGTCAAACGGCTTCATAATATATTCATTGGCGCCGGCCTGTATGGCTTCCGTAATGTGCTTGATGTCATTTTCCGTTGTGCAAAAAACAACTACCGGGGCATCGCCACCTTTTTCCTGACGCAGCAAACGCAGAAAGTCTATGCCGTTCATTACAGGCATATTCCAATCCAGGAGAATGGCGTCCGGCATCTTTGAGCGGCATTGATCAAGCGCTTCCTGACCATCAACGGCCTCAAAAATTTCGAATTTCAAATCCTCAAGAATTTGACGGGCGACTTTTCGAATGACACGAGAGTCATCTACAACAAGACAGGACTTCATCTGCTCATGCTCCTTTTTGTACCAGCGCCCCATAGACCATCTAAGCTGCCATAGCCCCATTCAGTAACTGAATTACCTTGTCAAGTTGAAGAACGACCATCAACTTTTCATCCAGACGGAATATGCCCTCGGACACATCACGAATTTTTGGGTCAAGGTTGGAAGGATTCCGTTCAAATGAGGTTTCTTCCAGACTTAACACTTCTCCAACTGCGTCAACCAGCAGGCTATATGGTTCGCCATGATATTCGATAACCACAGCCATGGCCTGTACACCCGGATCACGCGGGGCATAACCAAGCCTCAGTCGCAGATCAATTGCTGTAACGATGCGGCCGCGCAAATTAAGTACGCCCGCAACTTCTGGCGGCGCCATCGGCACATGCGCAAGCTTGCTGGGCACAAAAACATCATGCACTTCAAGCACGGGCACGCCAAACAACTGGTTGTCAACAATCATGGTGACATAATCTGCCGTCGAGCTCATTTTAGCTGTCCGCAAGTCATTGTCAGCATCGATTCCGTTGGTGCTCATACTGCTTCTCCGTACACTGAAAGAGTTTCTGTAAGGCTGCGCAATAGCGCCCCACGATCCATTTTGACAACATAGTCAGAAAATCCAACAGCGCGGCCACGCTCGAAATCATCCTCTGTGCCATGCGAGGATATTGCGACTATCGGGGTATCTCCCCAGCGATCATCTGCTTTAATCATGGAAGCCAGCTCGAACCCGCTTATGCCTGGCATTTCAATGTCGCTGACGATTGCGTCAAACAGTAAGCCCTGATCACGAAGCGCCAATGCCTGCTCCGCATTTTCCACCGCCGTTACCTTGTAACCGGCCGTGCCCAGTACTGGCGCCAGCATATTGCGGAAAAACGGGCTGTCATCGATAAGTAGAATACGACGCGCCGCCTTCATTCTGGTTTTTCTGCTTTCCTCAAACCAGTCCGGAAATGCAACAACCAGATAGTGACTGACATCAATTACTTCGGTCGCATGCCCGGCAATGACGGCCGTGCCAACCAGCCCGGCTGTTTCAGATGTCAATTCGATTTTTAGAACATCTTCTACAATGTCGACAATTTCATCTACAGCCAGCCCCATCGTGCGGGTTTCATCCGCAAACACCAGCATCTGCTGCCTTCCCTCTGTCTTCAGAGGATAATTATCAGCAACACGGACAAGCGGCATAAGCTGTCCACGATACTGAATGACATCGCGGCCGTTAGAGCGTTCCAGACACGAACAATCAAGCTCTTCCAGTCGCGCAACCAGTGACAATGGGACCGCCTTTGGCGTATTGTCACCTGCGCGGAAAATTAGCAACGACACTTTTTGATCTTTTCCGTCGACTGCTGCGACTTCGACTTTGGTTTCTTCCTGATCAACCGCCACATTTCCGTACATGTTGGCAATCCCATTTGGATCAAGGATCATAATCACGCTGCCATCACCCAAAATTGTGTTGCCTGAAAATACCGAGATGTGGCGCAGGATGGGCGCAACAGGCTTAACAACAATTTCTTCTGTATCAAACACCCGCTCAACCACAATACCAAAGCGGAATGCGCCAACCTGTGTCACCACGACAAAGTCATCTTTCGCTGCCTGGCCGGTCATCATTTCATTCTGATTGGCTGCGTCGTCAGATATGATTGGCGCTTTACGGTTCATGCGCAGCACGTCATTCAGATAAACCAGCGGCAGAAGCTGATCACGCAGACGCAATACAGGTGACGATTTAAGTTGCTCAATTTTGTGTTCAGAATTCTGCGATGCCCGAACCAGTTCAATCACGCTGATTTGCGGAATGGCGAAACGCTCACCATATGACTCAACGATAAGAGCGGAAACGATAGCCAGCGTCAGAGGAATTTTTACGGTAAATACCGAGCCCTTGCCGGCTGTAGAGCGCACATCAACGGTGCCACCAATTTTTTCGATATTGGTACGCACAACATCCATACCAACGCCACGTCCGGAAACACTGGTAATTTGCTCGGCTGTTGAGAAACCTGCCTTGAAAATGAAATTGCCAATTTGCAGATCGCTCATTTCTTCCAGTTCGGCTTCCGTCGCCAAACCTGATGAAATGGCTTTCTGTTTGATACGATCAATATTCAGTCCCGCACCATCATCGGAGATCTGGATAATGACATGCCCACCCTCGTGATAGGCATTCAGCTTGATCGTGCCCAATTCGTTTTTGCCCGAAGCAAGACGCTTGTCCGGCTTTTCGAGCCCGTGATCGGCTGAATTACGAATCATGTGTGTCAGCGGATCCTTGATCAGTTCAAGAACCTGACGATCCAGTTCCGTCTCGGCGCCAATCATTTTGAGTTCAATTTTCTTGCCAAGTTCGTGGCTTAGATCACGGACGATTCTGGGAAGTTTCTGCCAGGCATTGCCGATCGGCTGCATGCGGGTTTTCATAACCCCTTCCTGTAGCTCTGTCGTAACAAGATTTAGGCGCTGTAATGGCACTTTGAATTTGCTGTCATCCTGATCACGAACAATCTGCATAAGCTGATTACGGGTAAGAACCAACTCACTTACCATCGTCATCAGATCTTCCAGCAAATCAACTGTTACACGAACAGACTGGTTGGCGATCGATGTATCTGAATTTTTGTTCGCTCCGTCACTTTTTGACTTTGCAGTTTTTGCATTTACTCTGGCGGCAGGCTCATGATCTTCAACGTGATCATCATGCTCACCAAGCGTCTCTTCCACAGCGGGTACGGATTTCGCAACAGTGGCAGACGATGTATCTTCATCAGGACCAGGCGCTGCATTAAATGCTGCTTCCAGATCCTCCATCGATACTTCGCCGGGCAGCAGATCGCGGCCCAGCACCGGCTCTATCTTGCGTTCGCCATCCGCAAATGTATTTGACGCGTCTTCTTTTACTGGTGCTTTTTTTCCCTTGGCGGGTTTTTTCTCTTCAACTTTTGCCGGGGCCGCAACTGCGGCCGCCTTGCCGGATGCAATTTCATTAAGTCTGTCTATCAGCTCTTTATCATTGCCTTCCGGCTCACATTCATTCGCTTCCAGTTCGGCCAGAATGGTTTTAATCGCATCAATGGATTTCAGAATCAGACTTACCGCTTCGGTAGAAACTTTCAACTCTCCGTCGCGGAATTTTCCCAGAACATTTTCAGAGGCGTGTGCCACGGATTCCAGACGTGGAAGACCAAGAAAGCCGCACGTACCTTTAACGGTATGTACAAGCCGGAAAATATTATCCAGCACAGCCTTGTCAGTTGGGTCTTTTTCAAAACGGACAAGCTCGACGTCAACAACATCAAGACTTTCATTGGTTTCTGTCAGAAATTCGCTGAGTAAATCGTCCATCTTGGCTAACCCCGGTTCAATTTAATATCCCGGGGCTTGGATCGAAAAGAATTCAAACGCCAGGTATCATTATTGATACCGGATTCATATTAAGAAGCCGTAAAGTTAGCCAAGCTCAAGCGCTGAAAGCTCCCTGAAGAAACAATTGTTCAGGTTTGACGGTCATTTGCAGATTTCCACCCATCAACCGGGCGATCAATCCTGTATAAAAGGCCTGTGCGGCGCGGGGTGCCAGACTGGCAACCGGCACATCCCCGTTAAGTATTTCAGCCATCCCATCAATTGGGCGCACCATAGGGCCGGTGGCATTGATTTCTATGTTGGTTATTCCACCTTCCTGCTTCAGGGACGCGATCAGTGTCCCTCCCCTTGGCAAGGATTCAGCCGCTAAAAAAGCCGCATTCGTCAACAATTTAGCAGGCATACGCCCCGTTGCCCCCAGGTTGCAGCGCCATTCCAGGGAAATTTTATGATCCTCCAGCACTGCAGCGGTTACCTTTTTAGCCTCCCCCATATCAACCATTCCGTCTGGCCCTCCCGATGAACCATAGGCCAAACGGGCAAATTGCAGCCGATGCGCGGCCCGATCGGCGCTTTGTGTAATCAGACGCATCGCCATTTCCTGCATTTCAGCGTCCGCTTCATCCGCCAGAACCTCCAGGCCGTTGGTCACGGCGCCTACCGGGCTGACCAAATCGTGGCACAATCGTGAACACAGCAGCGAAACCAACTCAAATCCATCCATATCCATCACAAAATTCCTGTCCCTGGGTGCTTTTGTTGTTCAGTAAAGATTAGTTTAATGCTGCCGCACATATGGTAAACGGAGTGTTAATGCTTATGCCATAAAATGGCGAGCCGGTTTTAATTTAGAGGAAATAGTGTGAATCAGGATTCGGTCAGCCAACAGGCCCTTACGCTCGCAGTCCGCGATATAGCGGTAAAGGCCGGTGCGCTTATCATGGCGTATTATGAGGGCGAAAAGGATATTCGTAAAAAGACCGACTCTTCGCCCGTCACCATCGCCGATGAAGAAGCCGAACATTTGATCATCGCAGAGCTTACCAAACTGACACCCGACATCCCGATTATTGCCGAGGAGCTGGCAGCGGCGGGTAAATTACCGACTGTTAAAAATCGATTCTGGATGGTAGACCCGCTGGATGGCACCAAAGAGTTCATTGATAAAAATGGTGAGTTCACAGTCAATATCGCGCTGATCGAGCATGGCGTCCCGACTATTGGCGTGGTCTATGCTCCTGCCATTCAACGCATGTTTTATTCTGCGGGACCCGGCGCGACATTTGAGCAAAAAATTGACCCGCATCAGGGACCAAACCGCAAACCGGACAGCGCACCAAAAGAAATCAGAGCGCGCAAGCCCGCCGATGATGGCTTCATTGTCATCGCCAGCCGCTCACACCGCGATAAAAATACTGATGAATTTCTGGCGGCCTATCATGTGAAAGACATCATTACCGCCGGATCATCGCTTAAATTCTGCGTACTTGCTGCGGGTGAAGCGGACCTATATCCCCGCCACGGCCCGACGATGGAATGGGACACCGCCGCCGGACAGGCCGTGCTTCTTGGCGCTGGCGGCCGTGTCACAAATATGGACGGCTCGCCGTTTCTTTATGGCAAACCGGATTTCCGCAATCCGCATTTCATTGCCTGGGGCGCGCCGAAGGACTAAGCCCCCCCTCCGTTAAAGCACGCGCCGAAAGACTAACCCTCGACGGGCCAGACTTCCCCAAGCACGCGAAAAGCGCTGGCGGCGCAGGGCCAGCCTGCGTAATGCGCGACATGGGAAATCATTGCCTCAAGCTGCTCACGCTTGACGCCAAGATTTTTTGCGCCCGGGAAATGAATGCGTTGTTCTGCCTCTCGGTTCAGCGCAACCAGCACCGTGCAGGTAATCAGCGAACGCATTTCCAGCGGCAATTCTTCTCCCTGCCAGACATCGCCAAACAGATGCTCCATCGTGTAACGCGAAAATGCAGAAGGTACGGATGATTTTCCGGAAGACGGATTGCGCGGCTGACCTTCGGTTAGCTTCTTGAAAAATGCGATTCCCTTTTTACGCTTTTCTTCGTCTGACATAGATCTTCTTTCCTTATGTTAAGTGATATTATGAAACAGTATTTTTCGGTACATCCTTAAAGGGCCGATCCATCCCCGTGACGGGTTCCTTCGGCATACCCAGAACTCGCTCGGCAATAATGTTGCGCTGGATTTCATCCGTACCCCCCGCAATGGACGCCGCAGGCGTGGAGACCAGAACCTCCGCAATCACACCGTTCATCGGGCTGTCAGTGCCGGTCAGCATCGCATCCGCATCATTGATCAGCGTGTGCACATTGGACGATGCACGCGCAACGTGGCTGCCCACCAGTTTGCCGAGCGAGCCTTCCGGTCCCTGCGGGCGTCCCATTTGCTGGGCGGCGCGGGCGCGGCGCGCAGTCCATTGCGCGGCGTTGTACATGGTCAGCAGTTTGGCGATTTCCTGCCGTACAACAGGATCATTATTTTTGCCTGCCGCCTTGGCGCGTTCGATCACCAGATCGGCGCGCCCCGCACGTTGCGGATACCAGCGGTACGGCTCCATCGTAATGGCTATTTCCGCCCGCTCCTGATCATAGGCCTTGCCCACACGCCTGGATCCCTGCCCCGGACCAGCGGCAATGCCATCCGCCGCGCCGCGACGTTCATGCATCAGCGTTGTCGTCGCCACTTTCCAGCCATCACCCAGTTTTGCTACCAGAAATTCCGGCACAACCACCGCATCGGTAAAGAACACCTGATTGAATGAGGCATGCCCGTTCATCTGGCGCAAGGGCTGTACCGTCACACCGGATTGTTCGATTTCAATAATGAAATAAGAAAGCCCCTGATGCTTGGGAACGTTCCAGTCGGTGCGCGCCAGCAACAGGCCGTATTGGGCATGATGCGCGCTGGTGGTCCATACCTTCTGGCCATTGACAATATATTTGCCATCCTTGAGATCAGCGCGGGTCATCGCCCCAGCCAGATCGGAACCACTGCCCGGTTCACTGAATAGCTGGCACCAGTTATCTTCTCCGGTAAGAATACGGCGCAGAAATTTTGCTTTCAGGAAATCTGATCCATGTTCAAACAAGGTTGCGGCGGCCAGCATGCGCACCCCGCTGCGCGCCACGCCAATGGCCCCGACTTTACGGAATTCACTTTCAACCGCAGCACCCAGAACGGCGGAAAGCCCCTTGCCGTGCCATTCCTTTGGCCAGGTCGGCATGCCCCAGCCGCTATCGGCCAATGTGCTGCGCCATTGCACCAGATCAAGATCCGGGTTCCAGTTGGTTTCCAGCCATTTGCGTACTTCTGCGCGGACAGTATCTTCGTTGGGTTCGCTCATTTTATTTCCTTCCGTGCTCAGACATTCCAGCGCTGCATCAGTAATTCACGGTGATAGGCCGGGGTACCCAGAAAAACTTCTGAACTTTTTGCGCGCTTGAACCACAGATGTGTGTCATTGTCCCAGGTGAAACCAATACCGCCATGCAGTTGAATGGTTTCCCGTGCGGTCTGCATAAAGGCATCCGCCGCGCAGGCCTTGGCGAGCGAAGCGATGGCCGACAAATCCGCCGCCCCTTCATCTGCCGCTTCCGCCGCGTAGTAGGCCGCCGATTTTGCCAGCTCAACCTCTACCAGCATGTCAGCGCATTTGTGTTTGATCGCCTGAAAGCTGGCGATGGGGCGACCAAACTGCATGCGCATCATCACATAATCCAGCGCCGACTGGCGCAACTGATCGGCCCCACCCACCATCTCGTTCGCCAGACAGATAGCCCCCTGATCCAGCGTCTTTGCAAATGGCACGGCGCCGGCACCCGCATCCCCCAGCAGATCGGCCTGCACCGCGTTAAATGTCAGCATCGCTAGTTTGCGGGTTGCGTCCACTGATTTCAGCAACCGGCGTTCCAGGCCCCCTGCGCTTCCGCGCACGGTAAAAAACGACAGCCCTTCATCGCCGCTTGTCCCTGGCTTGCGCGCCAGCACGACAACCAGATCCGCCATATGCCCATCCAGAACAAAGCTTTTAGTCCCATTCAGCACATACCCATCACCCGAAGGTGTCGCCGTCATCGTCACACCGCTACTATCCCAGCGGCCATTTTCTTCGGTAAACGCCAATGCCGCCACCGTTTCACCCGCCGCAATACCGGGCAGCAGCGCCTGCTTCTGATCTTCGGTCCCGGCATTCAAAATCGCGTTCGCCGCCAGCACCACAGAGGAAAAATACGGCCCACACAGCAGCGCGCGTCCCATTTCCTCCATCACAATGGCCAGTTCGACAAAGCCAAACCCCTGCCCGCCATAGGCCTCTGGAATATGTACCGCGCTAAGTCCAAGATCGCTGTTAAGCTTGCGCCAGGTTTCGCGTTCCCAACCTTCATCCGTCGCCATCAGACGACGGATTTCCGTCGTGGGTGATTTCTCGGTCAGAAACCGCCGCAGCATGGTGCGAAATTGTTCCTGCTCATTGCTAAAGCTGAATTTCATCCTATGTCCCCACCCCGCGCTGTTTTGCAGCTTTTTATTCTCGATTGTCCTACTGTAATATGCGTGAGAATATGCGCAACATCCAATTGTTATCATGCGTAAAGTCAATAAGGAGAGAGGCCATGAATAAGACCGTTGATCTGTCGCACGGGGCAACATTTGAGCATGGCTTTCCACATGAATTTTTCAAAAAACTACGCGATGAGCAGCCCATTTACTGGCATGAACCAACGCAATATTCCCCGGGCAACGAAGGGTTTTGGGTAATCAGCCGGTTTGATGATTGCGTCAAAGTGATGCGCGATCCCGCCACCTTTTCATCTGACAAGGTGCCACCGCGCAAGGGGGGCGGCACGTCGCTGTTTGATGAACCCTATGCCGGGCTGGCCATGAACACCGCCGATGATCCGCAGCATAAACGACTGCGCGGTCTGGTCAGCCAGGGTTTTACGCCCCGCGCCATCGCCGATATGGAAGTGGATTTGCGCCAACGTGCCAAACGGATTCTGGATAATATTCCCAACCCGGACAAGTGTGAATTTATGAGCGAGGTCGCCCGTGAACTTCCTTTGCAGGCGATTTGCACGATCCTTGGTGTGCCGGAAGAAGACCGGGTGCAACTGTCCGACTGGATCGATCATGGCCTGATGGTACAAAGCGATGGCGTGATCAGCCGCGAATATTTGCTGTTGATTCAGGATTACGGAAAAAAACTGATTGAACAGAAACGCGAAAAACCCACGGATGATATTCTTTCGGCAATCATTCATGCCAAGGCAAACGACCCACTCGAAAAGCCGTTAACACCGCTGGAGCTGATAAATTTTTTCCTGCTATTATTTCCCGCAGGTGCGGAAACCACCCGCAGCGCTATTGGCGGCGCCGTTCTGGCACTGATCGAAAATCCCGACCAGATGGTAAAATTACGCACCCATCCCGAACTGATGCCGAGCGCTGTTGAAGAAATTGTCCGCTGGACCACGCCTTCCATCTACAAACGCCGTACCGCCACCTGTGATACAGAAATTGCCGGTGGAAAAATTAGGGCGGGAGAAAAACTCAGCTACTGGGAAATGTCCGCCAACCGCGACGAACGCATGTTCAAGGATCCGTTCAGGTTCGATATTGCCCGCGATCCCAACCCGCATGTAGGCTTTGGCACCGGCATTCACATCTGCCTGGGCATCGCGCTGGCGCGTATAGAACTCAAAATCATGTTCGAAGAAATTCTGGCGCGCTTCAATAATTTTGAGCTGCTGGCCCAACCATTATGGATGCCGAACAACCGTCTGCATGGGGTTCGGGAACTGAAGCTGCGCATGTCATGAGCGCAGATACATCGCGGACACGCAAAAACTGGCTGGGCTGGGCGGCGGTACTATTTGCCGCTGGCATTTCCGGGAGCAATTACGTTGTCTCACGTCATGGTATGAAGGTTGCAATTAGCGCGAATGACATGATTGCGCTGCGCATCGGCATCGCTGGCCTGGTGATGCTGCCGCTACTGTGGCGTCAGGGAATACGCAAGACCGCCGATATTGGCTGGATTCGCGGGCTGATCCTTACAGCCCTTGCTGGCGCGCCATATTCCTTGCTAATCCTGTGGGGCTTGCACTATGCACCTGCTGCGCACGGCGCAGTCTTGGTTACCGCCACAGTACCGCTAATCGTTGCATTCGGTTTATGGATTACTATGGGCGTGCGGGTGACGGGCGTCAGGCTGTTGCTGCTTATCGCAATCCTGGTCGGCATTACAATGGTAATGGGAGGTTTTTCTATCATTTCAGATTTTAGCGGGCCAGATGTTCTGTTTGGTGATCTGTTATTCGTGCTGGCTGGCGCGGGTATGGGTATTTTTTCAATCTTGCTGCGCAGTTGGCGCTACGATGCGCTTTTGGTTTCGGCACTCGTGTCCGTGCTGTCGCTAGCCTATCTGCCAATTTATTTCTTTCTGCTTGATCCGGATTTTAGCCGCGCTACGCTCGGCCAAATCCTGTTTCACGGATTTAATCAGGGAATTCTTAATGCTGTTGCGGCCCTGTTTCTATTTGCCTACGGAGTAGGCATCCTGGGGCCGCAGCGCGCTGTACTCGGCATCGCAACTGTGCCGGTGATCGCGGCATTAATGGCGATCCCGATGTTGGGCGAGCTGCCCACGCCGGTGCAGTGGCTGGGTATTGCCCTGGTGGTTGGCAGCGTCATATTCTCCGCGCGGATACCCGAGGCGGCCACCAAACAGCCTACTGCTGCCCCTGCCAATTTAAGAGATCGTAAAGTCTGATTTGCCTGCCATTAACAAAGTTACAAATATGAACGTAAAATCAGCCTGGCTTGGCTGGGCGGCGATCCTTGGCGCGGTGGCTATTTATGCCGGAAATTTTGTCGTTTCACGCTATGCGATAAAAGCCGGAATTGGTGTGAATGACATGGTGGCGCTGCGCTTTGGCGTGGCGGGCATTATCGTGCTGCCGCTTTTGTTTCGTTATGGCGCGCGCGGATTTGCGGGCATCAGCCTGCGGCGTGGCCTGATATTAACGGTATTTGCGGGACCGCCCTTTGCACTGATTATGATATGGGGTCTGTCTTTTGCGCCAGTGGCGCATGGCGCGGCGATCGTTTCGGCGATGATCCCCATTTCTGCGGCCATTGGTTCAAGCTTTGCAACCGGGCATAAAATTCCGCTGGGAAAAATCCTGGCCTTCGCTTCAATTTTTCTCGGTCTGGGTATGGTCAACGGCTTTAGCGTAAGCATCAGCCCCACGGTTTTATTTGGCGACTTGCTGTTTTTTATCTGTGGATCAATGTGGGGAATCTATTCCGTCATCTTGCGCCAATGGCAGCTTGAACCGATGCCGGTGACGATTGCGGTGTCCATGCTGTCGCTGCTGTATCTGCCGGTTTATTTTCTGCTGCTTACCCCAGATTACGGCAGCGCCTCTTTTGGGCAGATTGCGTTTCTGGCGTTCTATCAGGGCATACTTGCGTCCATCGTCTCGCTATTGCTGTTTTCTGTCGCCGTGCAAAATCTTGGCCCGCAGCGCGCAAC
>CAMTVX010000033.1:0-7484 GCA_947085295.1 uncultured Alphaproteobacteria bacterium
CCCCTGGGCGATCGGGCACAAAGGCGCGGAACTGGCGATCAAAAGCGCCGACATGATTTTTTCAATGACCAACATTGACGCGGAAGGCATTGATAAAATTCTGGGCCCCGAACAAAAGCATCGCGACCTACCGCCATTTCTTGATCCTGGTCCCTATGCCAGGGCGCTGCGAAATGATCCGGCGCCTGATCAGCCAGTGCGATTACTGGCCGTGGGCATGATGCGACCGGGGGACAAGCTGGAAAGTTATCGCAGGCTGGCGGACTATCTGGCGCGGGTGAAACGCCAGGATTGGAGCCTGACAGTCGTGGGTGATGGAAATGCCCGAGCCGAAGTCCAGACGGCGCTCATGCCGC
The DNA here is from genome assembly GCA_947085295.1 of uncultured Alphaproteobacteria bacterium. GTDB lineage: Bacteria > Pseudomonadota > Alphaproteobacteria > UBA11222 > UBA11222 > UBA11222. The sequence goes on from CAMTVX010000033.1 coordinate 357, forward strand.
TTGGCGCTGACCGCCTGCACTTCAGGGGCGCGCGCCAGAAAATTGAAATGCCGAATATATACGCCAATGCAGACATCTATGTATGGCCTGCAGCGGGCGAAGCCTATGGCATGGCATTGCTAGAAGCCCAGGCCGCCGGCCTGCCGATAGTCGCTGGCAAGGTGCGCGGCGTTCCAGATGTCATGCTGGATGGGCAGACCGGATTTCTGACACCGGAAGGCGACGCAGACGCTTTTGCGGGGGTGATCGATTTTCTGATTTCGGATGCCGATGCGCGCCGCAGGATGGGTGAAACCGCAAAACGATTTGTCAGCAGTATGCGCAGTATGGAAAAGGCCGCTGTCATTTTGAATGATGGGTTGCTTGCTGTGCGACCTGATCTGCGTACCCGCCCTCGCACCCGCTGGAACCGGTTAAGGCCGTGGAAAAAATAACCGCATGACCTTTGTTGCCTTCATCCGCCACGGCGCGACCCAATGGAATAAAGAGGGTCGCATGCAGGGGCATGCCGATATACCGCTTTGCCAGGAGGCGCGCGCCGCATTGCAGGCGCTGCGCGTTCCAGCCATTGTGCGCGGCACGCGCTGGCATATCAGCCCGTTGTTGCGTGCGGTTGAAACGGCGCGCATTCTCGGCCCCGGCGCCTTCGCGATAGAACCACGGCTTATCGAAATGCATTGGGGTGAATGGCAGGGCGAAACGCTGGCTGATCTGCGCGCGCGTTTTGGAGACGCGATGCGGGAAAACGAAGCGCGCGGCCTGCATTTCCGACCACCCGGTGGTGAATCCCCTGCCGAGGTTCAGGCACGTCTGAAATCCTGGTTCAGAAATATCGCCGATCCGGGCCGCCCGGTTACAGCACTTACCCACAAGGGCGTGATCCGCGCGGCATTCGCATTGGCCTATGACTGGGACATGCTGGGTAAGCCGCCTGTTAAACTGGACTGGGATGCGGTTCATCTGTTCGATGCCAGCCCAACGGGTGAGGTGGTACCAGTTGAAATGAATATCCCCCTCGGCCCGAAGCATGGCTGACGCACCCATCCGTAAACGGATCATGTTTTATGTGCAGCATCTGCTGGGCATCGGCCATCTGGAGCGCGCATTGCGGCTGGTTCGGCATTTGCAGGATGCCGGGATGGCCGTGACGATTGTCAGCGGCGGCATGCCCCACCCCCATGCCGATACACATGGCGCGCGCATAATCCAGCTTGCGCCGGTGCGTGCCGCTGATGCTGCATTTTCCGATCTGCTGGATCAGGCGGGCAAGCCGATTGACGACACATGGCGCGCGCGCCGCAAAATTGAATTATTGCAGGCGTTAGAGGACATATCACCTGATGCGCTGCTGGTAGAGATGTTTCCTTTCGGGCGGCGGCAATTCAGTTTTGAGTTGCTGCCCCTGCTTGAGACCGCGCGCGCGCGCAAACCCGCACCGCTTATCCTGTGCTCTGTGCGCGATATAATAATCCCATCCGAAAAACCCGGCCGTACAGAAGAAGCCATCACCCGCGCGCAGAAATATTTTGATCATATCCTCGTGCATGGCGATGCGAACTTTATTCATCTGGAAGAAAGCTATCCCGCCGCAGCGAAGCTTCGCGAAAGAATTATTTTTACCGGTTATGTGACCGCCGACACACAACGTGCAGATGCGGGGCTTGTTGGTAAAGACGAAGTAACCATATCTGCCGGAGGCGGCGCGGTAGGCGAGGTATTACTGACAACAGCAATGCAGGCCCGTGCGCTATCAACTCAGGCGGGGCATAAAATGTGGCGTTTGCTGGTCGGCGGGAATGCGCCAAAAGGGCTATTACAGGCGCTGCAAAATAAAGCGCCGCAAGGCGTGTTCGTCGAAGCGGCGCGGCCGGATTTTCCGCAGATGCTGTTTAACTGCGCCTGTTCGGTAAGTCAGGGCGGCTATAACACCGTGATGGATATTTTACAGGCAAAAGCCGCAGCGCAAACACCCGCCGTGATTGTTCCATTTGCAACAGTGCGTGAGCAGGAACAGACATTGCGGGCGCAGGCATTGGCGCGCTCGGGCCTTGCAGTGGTTTTATCCGAGCAGGATTTAAGCGCGGCTTCACTGGCCGCTTCAATCGACCGTGCGATATTGCATAAAAATATGTCCCTGCATCTGCCTGATCTGGGCGGTGGCGCTGCTACCGCCAACATTCTTCGGGAGATGATGAATGGTTGAGCGTGAAAATGCCAGAAGAGCGCTGGATGCCGAGCTGTCCGCATGGGCCGAAGCAGGTCGCACCGCCAGCCTGTGGTGGCGCGATGATGACGCGACAAAAGCCAGCGCATCGCTATCCCACTTGCTGGAACTGGCCGGGAAATTTTCTGTGCCCCTGGCGGTGGCTGTCGTACCAAAACTTGCCGATGCGTCATTGTTGCAGATGATCGGACAGTCGCAGAATGTGACCCCTATCGTGCATGGCTATGCGCATATCAACCACGCGCCGCCGACAGAAAAACAGGCCGAGTTTGGTGCACATCGTGATCATGGCGTAATGCGCGACGAACTTGGTGAAGGCCTGTCCATATTACGCGGAATGTTTGGTGACAGGCTGTTTCCTGTGCTGGTGCCGCCCTGGAACCGGTTGGACAACACGCTTGCCGCGCATCTGGCGCCGCTTGGCTATTGCGGTGTGTCTGCCTTTCGCCCTGCATCAAACCGCGCACCCGCACCCGGCCTGCTACAAACCAATTGCCACATTGATGCAATTGACTGGCGCGACCTGCGGGGGCAACGTCCAGCGGACGCTGTGATGGAAGAATTGACCTCAATATTGCGCATTCGCCGTCTGTATCCGCATATACCTGAGGGAACACTGATAATGGGGAAACCCATCCCGCATGGCTTTGATCCGCAGGAACCAACCGGAATACTGACACATCATCTGGTGCAGGAGGCCGACGCCTGGGAATTTTTATCGCAGCTATTACGTGCGATTGCGCCGCATTGCCGACCGGGTGGCGGGGCGCGCTGGCTGAGCTGCGCAGAAGCCTTCAGACCGGACGCCGCAATACCAGTTTAATGCCCGGTTTCCATGCCGGGCGGCGGTTCACCAGCTCGAATCCACAACGCTGCACCAGCGCGAACAAACTTTTCGGATTGAAATACAGCACATGTGACGGTGGACAGAAACCATCCCAATCCGCCAGCTTGCGCGGACGCCGCCAATGAGAAATATCCGGCGTCGTCAGATACAATAGACCGCCGGGCAGCAGCCGCTGGTAAATTTTATTCAGGAAATCCTGCGGCTGCGGCACATGTTCGATCACTTCGGAACAATAGACCACATCGAATCTGATTGGCCCGCCACTGGCGTCCCTGGGATCAAAATCAGCAATCAGCCCATGAAAATACTGATTATCGGGAAAATGTTTGCGAGCATAGTCAAGCGACACCCGATCCGGCTCAATTCCCCAGGCCGTAAAACCTGCGCGCCTTGCCGCTTCCACCATAAAGCCGCCACTACAGCCGACATCCAGAAAATTTCCGCTGCCGGTTTTTATATATCGCCGGATAATGTGCAAACGGGTCAGACTGCGGCGCAGTTTCGCATCCGGCTTCGCAAAATAGCCGGTTTGCGCATCGTCATAAGCGTTATAATACAAGGCGGCCAGCATATCTGGCCCTGGCATCGGATCGAGATAAATCAGCCCGCACGCCGCACAGGTGAAAAGATGCCACTGTTTGTCCCGGTAATAGAGGCTGCGTGCCGCCGCATTACATGCAGGACATAACGAAGACGCGGCCAAGGATATAAATTCTGATTGCTGATTAATAGTGGCACCCCACACCCAATGAATCACTTGCCTCCTATATTTAGGCTTCAACTGGCTTTCTTGCTACCCCGTTAGTATAAGGGGCGTCGGTATAATTGTGGAAAGCCTTTAGTCAGATGTCCAAGCCTGCCCAAAATCCTGCCATCCGACTGGTCGGTGATTCCCCGGTTCCGATCTGGGGGCTGGAAGGGGCCGTGCGCCTAACCCGCACTTTGCAAAGCTTTAATCAGACAGACATTGCCGCATGGGCTGCCCCGGATACGACTGGCGCGTTCACTGTACTTATCCATGCGGGCTATCTGATTGAGGATAATTTGCTGCGCAAACTTATTGCCAGTCCCGGAAAATATTTGCTGGATCCGGTATCGGGATATCTTGTGGCGGCCCATATAGCGACGCCCCATGCCGATGTCATGGCAGAGATCATGCAGCGCACCGTACCGCTGGAGCGCATTGGGCTGCCCGATGGTGTAACCGCAACGCCCCTAAGCCTTTCGGAAGCGGAAGATTATAACAGCGAGATCAAAAAGCGCATCACCGCCTTTATCATGCCCATCACTGCGGCGACCAGGGGCCAGATCGAACGCTATCTGTTCGGCGCTGTCTATAAGGGCGTGACCGATATCGTGACGAAATATGTCTGGCCCTGGCCGGCCTATCACGTCACCCGCGCCTGCGCCGCGACCGGCATCACGCCCAATATGGTTACATCGGTTAGTGCCGTTCTGACGGTTTTGGCATATTTTCTATTCGCCAATGGCCTGTTCGGATGGGGTCTGGCTGCTGCCTGGGGTATGACATTTCTGGATACCGTAGACGGCAAGCTGGCGCGGGTAACGGTGAATTCCAGTCCATTCGGCAATATTTTTGATCACGGCATCGATCTGGTCCATCCGCCGTTCTGGTACTGGGCGTGGATTGCAGGCATTACCGCAACGGGCGGCAGCCTGTGGCAGGCGGATATCGTCACAGCCATCGTAATAGGCGGCTATGTGGTGCAGCGATTGCAGGAAGGGGCGTTTGAGTATTTCTTTGGCATTACCCCGCATGTATGGCGGCGTTTTGACAGTTGGTTTCGCCTGATAAATGCACGGCGAAACCCTAATCTTGTTATCCTTATGGTTGGCGCAATACTGGGCCGCCCGGACATTGGCATGGCCGTTGTCGCAGTGTGGACACTGGCCTGCATCGGCGTGCATTTTGTGCAGATCGGCCAGGCGCTGGCACAAAAACTGCGCCGCGAACCCATCCGATCCTGGCTGGCAAGTTGAACCGTCTCGCCATACTCAGCAACCCGAAAAGCCACCGTAATCTGCGTGGCCCTGAAATGCTGCGCGATGTATCGAAGTCCGATTTTTTTGCGGGCTTTGCCGAACCCGCCACGCAGGCGGAATTGCTGACGGTTCTTGGCGGGTTCAAACAACAAGACGTAAACATTATTGCCATCAATGGCGGCGACGGCACCGTACGCGATGTGCTGACCGCTCTTTGGCAGATAGATCCAGAATGGCGGCCAGCACTTGCGATTATTCCCGGCGGCAAGACAAATATGATCGCCTATGATGTGGGTTCCGTGACCCACGGGCCGGAAGGATTGCGGCAAATTCTCGATGCCGCCAGCAAGGGCCTGCTGGACCGGAACAGGGTCAGCCGTCCGATCCTGGACATTACCCGTTTTGATACTCCCGCTCCGCCGATTTGCGGAATGTTTTTCGGCGCGGGCGCGTTTTCGCGGGGAACCGAACTGGCGCAACGCGAAGCCAATGCGATGGGCTTATATCACGGGCTGGCGGTGGCGATGACGATTGCGTCCATGGTTGTGCGAACCATGCGCGGCAAAGCGGGTGAAAATGTTATGACGAGCCTGACCGCCGATGGCCTGCTGGTGCAGGACGGCGAGACGTTCATCATTCTGGCGACAAGTTCGCAACGGATCATCATGGGATTGAACCCGTTCTGGGGACAGCAAACCGGCGCAATCCACTATACCACCATTGATGGCCCGCCTGTGCGACTGATGTCGGCGCTGCTGCCTGTACTGCGCGGGCGGCCACGGCGATGGATGCAGTCGGCCGGGTATCGCAGCGGTAGCGCCAATCATTTGACATTGCGCCTGACATCGCGCTTTACAGTGGATGGCGAATTGTTTGATCCCGGCCCCGGCGGCATGATCGAAATTTCAGCTCGCCGTACAATGGATTTTGTGCATCCATGAATGATATTCAAAACCATGAATTAATCCGTTTGCTGGAAACCACGCTGGCGCAACCTGCCAATGACGCCGCTAAAATCGTGGTGGACGCCATCCTTGCCGCGCATGGTGGCGCGGTGCAGGCGATTTTGTTTTATGGTTCGTGCCGCCGTTCCGATCAGCCCGAAGGCGTTCTGGATTTCTATGTTCTGGTGGATCGCTATCGTACCTATCACGCATCCTTATTGCGTGCCCTGATGAACAGGTTGCTGCCGCCGGATGTTTCGTTCATGCAGGTGAAAAATCAGACCATGCAGGTTGCCGCGAAAGTGACCGTCATTTCACTGGAGCAATTTGCGCGGCGCATGCGCCCGGACGCCATCGACACGACATTATGGGCGCGCTTCACCCAGCCCGCCTCGCTGTTATATGCCGCCGATGAAGACGCAAAAAAACTGGTCATCGCAGCATTGGTTCAGGCCGTGCATACTGCGTGTGGCTGGGCACGGCGCAGTACACCGGCAACCACCAGATCCCCGGAATTCTGGCGCCAGCTTTTCGCGCTGACCTATGGTTCGGAATTGCGGGTGGAACGGGGCAACCGGCCACAGCTTATTTACGACAATGACCCTGATTTTTATAACGGGATTTTTAATGCGCTTGCATTAGATTCACCCAATCCTCTGCCCACACCCATACAGGGTCACTGGGCTTCGCGGCGCTATGCGGGAAAAATCCTATCCGTTCTGCGGCTTTGCAAAGGGGCGTTTACATTTGAGGGTGGTGTTGACTATTTGCTCTGGAAGGTGGAACGCCATTCCGGTGTCGCGGTAACATTGACCCCCTGGCAGCGCCGCCACCCCATCATGGCCGCGCCCCGGCTGCTGTATCAGCTCTATCGCAGAGGCGCTATTCGCTGATTTGAGAAAATCTGTTTTCTATCAAACTTATGAATCGCTTTCAGGTGGAATAATGACTATATTCCCTGCCTGACTTGACCGAAAACCGGCGAAGACCGGGCGGCTTCCAGGGAGACTGCAAGATGAGCAAAACCAATACCATTTGCCGCATCACGGCGCCGGCCATTCGTTCCCGCAAAGGCGGCACGCCGCTTGTGTGCCTTACGGCATACACCA
>CAMTVX010000034.1:0-44599 GCA_947085295.1 uncultured Alphaproteobacteria bacterium
ACAGATGGCGAATAACAGCAATTCCAAGAAAGTCGTGCTCATACCCGGTGAAGACGCCGCGCCCGAGGCGTTTCATCCCACTGTGGCGCTGATCGACCGGCTGGAACTTCCCATCGAATGGGACACGCCGCCGGTGGGTGAGGCGGCCATCGCACAACATGGCCATCCGTTTCCGCAGATGGCGCAGGACGCGATTGATGCGGCGGATTGCACGTTGTTCGGTTCCACCAATGGGGCCAGCATGGGGGCGATGCGGCATCTGCGCTGGGGCAAAAAAACCTATGCCAATGTGCGCCCGGCGCGCTGGTTTCCCGGCTGCAACAGTCCGCTGAAAAATCCGCAGGGCATTGATCTGGTGATCGTGCGTGAGAATATGGAAGACACCTATGTGGGGGTCGAAGGCGATCTGGCCGATCTGGCGCCGATCAATTTTGTCAGCCGCCTGCACCGCAAACCGGTACAGGAAATGGGCAAGGGAAAATACGCGCTAAAGGTGATTACCGAGGCCTGTACCCAGCAGATTACCGCGTTTTCCTGTGAGCTGGCCCTGAAGCGTTCGGCTATCAGCGGCAGACGCCCGCATGTCACCAGTGGCACCAAACATAATATTTCACCCATCGCCGACGGTTATTTTCTGGAAGTCGCGCGTGAGACGGCGAAGAAATATCCCGATGTGCATTTCGACAGTCTGCTGGCGGACGATCTGGTGCACAAGCTGGTGGTGAGGCCGCATGATTTTGACGTGATCGTGCTGCCGAACCTGTATGGCGATCTGTTTTCCGATGCGGCGGGCGGCGTGATTGGCGGGCTGGGTCTCGCGCCCAGCGGTTGTTACGGCAAGGACTATGCCTATTTTGAATCGGCGCATGGTTCGGCCCCGGATATTATGGGCCAGAATATCATCAATCCGACGGCAACAATTTTTTCGGCGGCCATGATGCTGGAATATCTGGGTTTCAACGAACAGGCTGCGCGTCTGGTGCGGGCCGTTGAAAAGGTCTATGCTGAAGGGCGGTTTTTGACCCCCGATCAGGGTGGAAAATCCAGCACAACCGAATTTTGCGATGCGGTGGCCAGGGCGCTTTAGCGCTTTTTTCGGCTCCAGATCCAGCCCTTGCGCCAGAAATAGCCCAGTAATCCCATTGCTGTTGCCAGCATCAGCGCCAGCGAAAACAGATATCCGTAACGCCAGCCAAGTTCCGGCATGTTCCAGGGTGAAACTTCGCGATCGAAATTCATGCCGTACAGACTGGCGATAAATCCCAGCGGTATGAATATCGTGGCGATGATGGTCAGCACCGTCATGATTTCATTCATCCGTACACTGGCGCCGGAATGATACAGATCGGCAATGTTGCCCGCCAGTTCGCGCGCCGTATCCACAATGTCGATCAACTGAAAGCAATGGTCTGCGCAATCACGGAAATAAACCCTGGTAGGTTCAGAGATAAACGGTGAGCGTTCGCGCGTCAGAATATTCAGCACATCACGCAATGGCCAGATGGCCCGCCGGATCAGCATCAGCTTGCGGCGAATGGTATGCAGCTCGTGTATGGAATTTATATCGGTGACGCCAAGAACTTTGTCTTCCAGATTTTCGATGGCCTCGCCATAACGTTCCAGAATCGGAAAATAGGAATCCGTGATCGCGTCAATCAGCGCATAGGCCAGATAATCAGCGCCTTCATTGCGGATGCGGCTGCCGTTCAGGTTTAACCGGTTGCGGATCATATCAAAACTGTCGCCCGGTTTTTCCTGAAAGCTCAATACGAAATCTTTTCCCAGAAAAAGCGAAAACTGCTCCGGGATAAAATCTTCGGTGACTTCGGACATCTGCATGACAATAAAAGTATGATCGGGATAATCCTCAACTTTCGGGCGTTGGTGCACATTTATAACGTCTTCCAGCGCGAGCCGGTGCAGGCCGAAACTTTCTCCTATTTCCTGCAACACGCGCGCATCGCCCAGTCCTGTAACGTCAATCCAGGTCACGCGGTGTTTGTGTGTCATTTTCTGGCGCAGTTGGACGATGTCTGAAATGACGACATTGTCAATTTCGGCACCATCATAACTGATCATTCGTATGACCGGGGTGGGTGCTGCGGGGTCGGTGATGAATGTTCCCGGCTGGCTTCCCGTGGGTGTTCGGCGCTTCACCATCAGATATTTTTTGGATAATTTTGACGACTGCTTTACCATGATGATCGGCCTTTGGGTTGTCTCAGCTTTCGGTTACTGTAATCCATTGGAATTCGTGCCGGGGAAAATTATGTTGAAACTTATCGAAGATCCAGAGCGTGTTGGCCTGTGCCCAAAGCGATTGGCGCGCATTGGTCCGCATTTTCAGAAATATATCGATGATGGAAAACTGTCCGGCGTGTTGACACTGGTGGCGCGCAAGGGGCAGTTGGCCTATCTGGATGTTCGTGGAGAAATGGATATTCAGTCGGGCAGGGCGCTTGCCTTCGATGCCATTTTCCGGATTTATTCCATGACCAAACCCATTACCTCGGTGGCGGCGATGATGCTGTATGAGGAAGGCCATTTCCAACTGGATGACCCGATCAGCCGCTATCTTCCGGCATTTGCTGATGCCCGGGTTTATACGGGTGGCTCGGCGCGCAAGCCTGAAACGGTGGCCGCAGAACGGCCCATCAGTTTTCGTGATTTGTTCACGCACACATCCGGGCTGACCTATGGTTTTATGGGCACGTCGCCGGTGGACGCCATGTATCGCCTGAATGAGCTTGATGGCGGCACGACGCAGTTATCCACGGCGGAATTTATGGAAAAGCTGGCGCAAATGCCGTTGCAGTTTCATCCGGGAACGCGCTGGAATTATTCCATGTCCACCGATGTGCTGGGCCATCTGGTTGAGGTGATTTCCGGGCAATCGCTGGATGAATTTTTTCGCGCCCGGATTTTTGATCCGCTGGGCATGATTGATACCGGCTTTAGCGTTCCTGCGCGGGATGCGGACCGGCTGACCACCAATTATTCGAAACGCAAGGATGGCAGTTTGCAGGTGGCCGATGCGCCCGCGACCAGCCGCTATCTGAAGCCCCGGAAATTTCTGTCAGGCGGCGGCGGCCTTGTCGGCACTGCGGCGGATTATTTGCGGTTTTGCAGTATGCTGCTGAACAAGGGCGAACTGGACGGGGTGCGGCTTCTGGGGCGCAAGACGGTGGATTATATGACGCGCAATCATCTGCCATCGGGGGGTGATCTGACCAGCATGGGCCAGGCGGTATTCAGCGAAACCAGCTATGACGGTATCGGTTTTGGTCTTGGCTTTTCGGTGATGCTGGATCCATCGCGCGCGCAGGTAATAGGCACTGCGGGCGAATATGCCTGGGGCGGCATGGCCAGCACAATGTTCTGGATAGATCCGCGCGAAGAAATGATCGGTATTCTGCTGACACAATTAATGCCATCTTCCAGCTATCCACTGCGCCGCGAAATGAAAGTGCTTAGCTATCAGGCGCTGATAGATTGAACGATCACATTTATACCTGATGTCCGCTGGTGCTGCGCTGTTCAATTTCCTGGCGGATTTGCGCCTGACTTTCGGCGTCGATCGGAAAATTCCAGATCAGTATGGCCGATGATATTTTCAGCGCCACTGGCACAATGCTGTACAGCAACGCCAGTCCCAGCAGCGAAAATTCATCATTGTTCATGGCCTGCGCGTCAAAACCGATATAGCCCAGCAATGGAAACGCAATGCCGACGGCCCCCGCCAGCGACAGCTTGGTGGCCACGCCCCACATGGCGAAATACAGGCCGGTCCGCTGCGCGCCGCTTTCAATCGTATCTGCGTCGACCACGTCAGCCTGCATCGAGGCGGGCAGCACCATGTCAGCGCCAAGCCCGATTCCGCTTAGAACGGTGATCACAAAAAATGCCGCAACATCCCCGCGCTCCAGAAAAGGCACCCACATGAATATTATGCAGGCCCAAAGCATGGAGGCACCCCAAACCCTGTGTTTGGTGTAGCGTTTCGCGAGTATTAGCCATAGTGGAACTGAAATAACACCTGCCGAAAAATAGGCGAACAGCAACACCCCCTGATATTCTGCGGCATGCAGCGTATGGGTAACAAACAGCAGGAAAAGCGTGGCGGGAAGCGAATTGGCAATGCCGTTCAGTAAAAAAGCCGCCAGCAACAGTTTGAAAGGTTGATTGCGCCATACAATCTTTAGTCCTGTGCGCCAATCGGTTTCCCGAAATCGCAACACGGGTGTTTCGGGTACATACCGCAATGCGAACGGAATGCTCAGGGGCAACATGATCCCTGCAAAAACAACAATGCTTATCAGCGGTAGCTGCGGGTCATTACCGCTATATTTCGTGACAAGCGAAGGGATCATGGTGGCGATCAGCGTACCCACAACGGTTAGCCCTTCACGCCATGCCACAATGTGCGAGCGTTCATGATAATCGCCCGAAAGCTCGGCACCCCATGCACTATGCGGTAATGTAAGCGCAGATGAAGCGAGATAAATCATGGTGCTCCATATAAACAGATACAGACTGCCGGAACCAGGTGGCGGAATACACAGCATGACTGCCGCAATCAGAATAAACGGCGCGCTTATGGCAATCCACGGTTTGCGCCGTCCCCAGCGTGTTTGAAACTGGTCTGAAAGGATGCCGATCACCGGCCATGATAATGCATCAAGGATCCGGGCAAGCGTCAGCACAGTGCCAATAGCGGTAAGGCTGATGCCCAGTTCCTGCGCATAAAAGGGCGGAATATAAATATAGATCGGCACAGCAAAGGCGGCAATTGGCAGGGTGGGAATGCCATAGGCAATATATTTTCCCAGACTAAGCGCGCGCGTCGGCTTCCGGGCGTCCGGCATATCAGGCGATGAAGGTGACGTCACGCGCGCGCCAGCGTCATTTGCACCACATCAGTGTTGCGCGATGTAAACCCACTTTCGCAATAGGCCAGATAGTAGGTCCACATGCGTTGAAAGCGGGTGTCAAAACCAAGTTTTTCAATCTCTGGCCATTTTGTTAGAAATCCATCGTACCAGCGCTGCAGGGTGCTGGCATAATCCTTGCCAAACGAGCCCTGTTCGCAGACGCGCAAATTAGCGTGGGCTATCTGCGCAAGCAAGACTTTAGGACTGATCAGCATGCCGCCCGGAAAAATATACCGCTGAATAAAATCGCGGCCACGCCGATAGCTCTCAAAATTCTGGTCTGCGATGGTGATCAATTGCAACCCGGCCAGCCCGCCGGGAGAAAGGCAGTTATGCAGTGTGTTGAAATAGCGTGGCCAGTATTTTTCCCCCACCGCCTCAAACATTTCTATTGACGCAATGCGGTCATGTTGTGTGCGCAAATCCCGGTAATCCTGAATGACAATATTCACTTTTTCAGAAAGGCCATTTTCAAAAATGCGTTTTTTTGAAAAATCATACTGTTCCTGGCTGATGGTAATGCCGGTTACCTGGCAGCCGATTTCCTTGCCCGCAAATTCAGCAAAGCCGCCCCAGCCGCAGCCGATTTCCAGCAAATGATGGTCCGGATGCAAGGCGATACGTTTCGCCAATGCATGATATTTATTGCGCTGCGCCTGCTCAAGGGGATCGTCCATGTTTTGAAACAGCGCTGAGGAATAGGTCATGCTGGCATCCAGCCACAGGGCATAAAAATCATTACCCAGATCATAATGATATTCAATATTGCGCCGCGAACCCGTGCGGGTATTTCGTTGCAGCAGATTATGGCGTATCCATTCAAGCAGATTGAACAGCCTGTTGCCGCGCGCATTTGCGCCGATGCTGTTATTGTTCTGCGCGACCACACGCAATAGTGTACGCAAATCCGGTGTTTCCCATTGCCCATCCAGATAGGCTTCCGCAAACCCGATGCCGCCACCAAGCAGCAGCTTTTTTGCAAACCGCAGGTCGCGCACCACGATAACGCCGGTGTCCCCCGGCGCCGTGCCATCAAACCTGAGTTTACGGCCATCCGGCAGCACGATAATCAGACTGCCAATGGAGATATGCGCAACAATCACCAGCGCCGCTCGCATCCAGCCGTTCAATCCGGAAAGATGCGCAATATCGTTGGTAGTTACTGTCTGCGCTACGTTCAAATCAACGGTTCGGGTCGCCATTTTTCTGCTCCGGTTTCACATGGCGGCAGTGGGTGTGCGTGCCACGAATTTTGCACCCTTACGCCACAGCCGTAAAGCCTCAAAATGGATGGCTGCAAGAATCTTCAGGCTCATCAGGGGATACAGGCAAAGCGCCTTCAGCAGGGTGCGGGAGTTAAATGGCCGCCTTTCGCCGGTCAGTGTTGCGATCAGCAACTCTCCCTCAGGCGCATGTTCACGGATCATAACCGAAAGCTTTTCCCCCGGCACACGCAGGCGAAATGTATACACCATGTTCATTTCAATAAACGGCGACACATAAAAACTTTTGTCGCGCTGATGTGTGATCAGCGCATCAGATGTCGGCGCATCATCAATGGCAACTACATACGGGTGTTTTCCGCCAAATGTATTGCGAACCTCGTAAATGATGTTGCGCAAGCGGGCCTGATCATCAAAACAAAAAAATGTTGTCAGTGGATTAAACACAAACCCGAACATGCGCGGGAAGCAGAGCATAAAAATTCGCCCGCCATGCAGCTTCATGCCGGCGCCACCCAAAAGATTTTCGATCCACGGGCGCAGCGGCGATCCATCAGTCAGGCCATGATCCTTGTCCATAATGCTGAACAGATTAAACCGGTTGTGCGAAAAAAACCGTGTGCGCGCCGCCAGCGCATCCAGCGCGTCTATGTCCACGAACAGTGAAAATACGCGATAGACAAATCGATGCCGAAACGGCCGCAGTCGGCAATGCATGACATGGCCATAGTAAATCGCGGCCTCGGGCAATGACTGTGTTGCAATCATTCAGCAGCTTCGCGATACGCAGATGTGTCAGATTGCGCCCACGGCCTGATAATACCGCTGATTTTCTCAGCCACTGCCAGCCCTGAACACAACCCGTCCTCATGGAATCCGTGCGCAGTCCATGCGCCACAATACCATATATTATTTTTCCCCTGAATCATGTCCAGCCGCCGCTGCGCCCGCAGGCAGTGCATGTCATATTGCACATGATCATATTTTATTTCGGCAAAGGTCAATTCGGGTTTCGGTGGCGTGTCCGGGTTCAGGGTAATAAAAACCGGCCTGTCTGGATCAATATTCTGTAAGCGGTTCATCCAGTAACTGACGGACAGTTGCGGACGAGATGCGTTCTTCGAAATATAATTCCAGCTTGACCAGACCTTGCGAAGACGCGGCATCAATGCAGCATCACGATGCACATATGCGATGTTTGGCGCATAATTGATATGCCCCAGAATATCCCGGTGTAATCGGTCCGGGGTTTCCAGCATGCGCAATGCCTGATCGCTATGTGTGGCAATGATCACATGATCGAATAAGGTCTGCTGTCCGCCTGCATCCTGCACCAGAACCTTGTTATTCATTTTACACACGCGAACCACAAGTGAGTTGATGCGTATGCAATCCGCAAACGGGGCGGTCAGTTTTTTTACATATTCCCGGCTGCCGCCACTGACAGTGCGCCAGCGTGGCCGATTGCGTGAAAGCAAAAAATGATTGTTGCAAAAACTGACAAAACTCTCTGCGGGAAATCCTTGCATGCCGCCTTCCGGCATCGACCAGATGGCGCCCCCCATAGGGAACAGATAATTTGTCCGGAAGTTTTTCGAATATCCATTCTGGTTCAGATAGGCATCAAGCGTCAGTCCATCCAGCGCGCCCCGCGCCAGATCGATGGGTGCATTATTATTAAACCTCTGAATTTCCATCAGCGTGGCTATAAACCGGGGCCGGAACAGATTGCGCCGTTGCGCAAAGACTGCGTTCAAACCGTCACTGCCCCATTCCATTTTGCCACTGCCGGTGCTCACGGCAAAGCTCATGTCACTGGCTTCGCTTCTGACCCCCAGGGTGGAGAATAGCGCGCTCAGGTTGGTGTAATTGCTTTCGTTGTAAACGATGAACCCGGTGTCGACTGGAAATTTTACACCGTCATAATCGACATCTATCGTATTACTATGGCCACCGATCCTGCTATCCGCTTCGTATAACGTTATATCATGCGTATTATGTAACAACCACGCAGCGCCAAGCCCGGAAATCCCCGAGCCAATAATCGCTATTCGCATAATCCCCCATTCCACTTTTTCAAAGTCGAAGCTATTGCTGAATCAGCCACATAGATGATGGCATTGTAGATGGATACCAATAGTCCGGGGAACAAGAGAATGGTAACAATAAAGTGTTGCCTGCTTATTTTATAGGCGCTGATCAGATAGACCGGTCAAACCCGAACGCAGGGGCAGGGGCGGCTTTTTTGGTAAACATGGCCGCATTGGGGCCTTTATAATTGGTTACAGGCGTGCGCATACGGTTTAGTTCTTCACCAATCGCCACGACCAATCCTTCGCTTACGGAACGAATACGGGCCAAGGTACGAACATGTGCCACGACGCAGTTTTTGAAGGCCGCCGATGCGGTGTGCAATGTCTGCTTTTGTTTCGCACTGATCCCCTTAAGCAGTTCCGGCCTTGCCTGGATGGCGCGCATCTCGCGGGCATAGAGCGACGAAAGACGGGCCTTTTCAGCTTCGGTTTCGCGCAAAACAGAGGCGCGGTGCGCTTTCAACAATGAAGTTTCCGAGTTTATCAGTGCAGTCAACTGCTTTGTAAGCGTCAGTATGGCATTTACGCGGTCATCCAGACTTGTTGTGCCTAGTGGATCGACGGCTATTTCCTGCATGGGCATTGCTGCTGCGCTCATGGTCTACACCTCCTGTAAAGCGAGAATTTGACGATAGACATGGTCGGCAATGCCGATGCCACCACGTTTCGATAACTGCCCTGCATATTCCTGATTTAGCAGGGAACGGAACATTGCCTCGCCCTGTCCGCCCCCAAAGGGACCATCTGTCTTGATGCCCGTACTCATATGTTCCAGCATCTGGGTCAAAAACATGGCTTCAAATTCATTGGCGGTTTTGCGCGCAGCAATATCATCCCTGCCACCCGCCTGCTGGGTGTTCAGCTTTTTTGCCAGGACATCCGGCTGACCGGCGCGCATCTGTTGCAGCGCCATCATACCGGTGTTTGCGTCAATAGCCGAAATGCCGGTCATCACATCACCTCGATTTCGGCTTGCAAGGCGCCTGACGCCTTGATGGCCTGCAAGATGGAGATCATATCGCTGGGACCAATGCCAAGCGCGTTCAGCCCGTTCACAAGATCTTCCAGACTGATCGTGTCTTTCAGCAGAGCGAGCTTTTTGTCTTCGCCCTGATCCACTTCTACAGAGGTGCGCGGAACCACCGTGGTCTTGCCACCCTGCGAGAACGGGGCGGGCTGGCTGACCTGCGGCGTTTCAGTAACGCGGATGGTCAGGTTGCCCTGCGCAATAGCGACAGTATTGATGCGCACATCCTTGCCCATCACGATGATGCCGGAAGCCTCGTCAATCACCACTGTGGCGGGCTGATCTGGCGTGACCTGTAATTGCTCAATATCGGTAATCAGCGACACCATGCCACCCGGATAATTTTCGGGAACGGTCATATTTACCGTAGACGGATCAATCATCGCCGCAATCGGGTTGCCCATGCGGCCATTGATGGCGCCAGCAATACGCTGTGCAGTTGTAAAATCAGGATTACGCAGCGATAGTTTTATTGTTGGCATTGAGGCCAGCGCAAAATCGATGCTGCGTTCCACGATGGCGCCGTTGGCGATCTTGCCATTGGTTGGCACGCCTTTGGTTACTTTGGCGCCTTGCCCGCCGCTTGAAAAACCACCCACTGAGACGGGGCCTTGCGCCACTGCGTATACTTCGCTATCCGCGCCCATCATTGGCGTGACCAGCAGGATGCCACCGCGCAGGCTCTTGGCGTCACCCATCGCGCTGATTGCCACATCCACATTTGTGCCCTGTCCGGCAAATGGCGGCAGGCTGGCTGTCACCATGACGGCTGCAATATTATTTGTGTTCAGCGTTGCGCCACGGGTATTGACGCCCAGCCGCTCCAGCATGGATTCAAGGCTCTGCCGGGTAAACGGCGCATTGCGCAGCGAGTCCCCTGTGCCGTTCAGGCCAACCACCAGACCGTAACCGATCAGCATATTGTTGCGCACACCTTCAAAATCCACGACATCCTTGATGCGCGTGGCGCTGGCCGGTTGTGGAATGCTTATTGCCAGCATCAGGCAAACACTGGCCAGCAGCCGTGTGGACTGTGCCGCAAATCTCTGAATTCCGTCGTATCGTGAATATCGAAGTGAAAACCGTTGCATAATTTAATCCCTAAGGGCCCACGGATCTTCTGCCTGGGCCAAGGGCTATAAGCGAAAACCGTGCCAGTCTAAAACATTGAGTTTACATGGCTTTTTTCTTCGATGTCGGCCCTCCAGGCGGCAAAATTTGCCGTTAAAATGCCATAACTGCCGCAAAAGGCACGATCGTGCCTGGGCGTTTCAGGATTTGTTAAGGATAAACGCCTTATTTTATGGCCAGAGGCGAAAGCGAAGATGAAAATTACCGGATCAGGCAACATTGATACAGCGCCGATACGGCGCAAGAATGTATCGCGCGCAGGGAATGGCGCGGGCTTTTCGCTTGACCAGACAGAGGATGCGGGTGGGACCAAGCCTGTATCAGGCGCAGGCCCGACTTCGTCAGTGGGCTCCCTTCTAAGCATTCAGGAAGTCGATGATCAGGGTGGAGGCCAGCAAAAAACTTTGAACCGGGCTGAAGAAATGCTTGATCTGCTGGATGAAGTGCGGCATGGCCTGCTGGTTGGCGTGATGCCGGAATATAAGTTACGGCGTTTGTTGAGCCTCAGTAATACAAAGCGTGATGGGTTCATGGACCCCAAACTGGGCCTTATTTTATCGGATATTGAATTGCGGGCCAAGGTAGAGCTGGCCAAGCTGGAAATGTCAAAAGTTATATTCTAGCGATATTACAGGCATTTAACGCAGGTTTGCTGGTGTTATTTATTTTCAGCGTTATAGGTAATTTATTAATCACATAGGTTGATACCGAGTGCGGGTGAACATATACTCGCGCCGATTTTACAAATGGAAGCGTCACGTGGAGTAGGGGATATGGCAACAAGGCTTTCTCCCAATTATCGTCCGAAAGAGACCGAACCGTTCATGAATCTCCGGCAAAGGGAGTATTTCCGTCTCAAACTTTTGAAATGGAAAGAGGACATCCTGCTCGAGAGCAGGGAAACACTGAAAAATCTGCAAAATGAGAGTGCGCAGCATCCTGATATTGCAGATCGGGCTTCGGATGAAACCGATCGTTCTATTGAATTGCGGACCCGCGACCGGCAACGCAAACTGATCTCTAAAATTGATGCGGCGCTCAAGCGTCTGGAAGATGGCAGCTATGGTTACTGTGAAGAAACCGGTGAACCCATCAGCCTGCGCCGTCTTGATGCGCGCCCAGTAGCCACCCTCAGCATCGAAGCCCAGGAACGCCACGAGCGCCGTGAAAAAGTGTATCGTGACGATTGATTTTTTGCGTGATGGTAGTGGAGGAACAAGCCGACTTTAACTTATATAATACATATAGATTTTTTCTGAGCCATCACTTCACATATACGTAAACACACACTCAGATCTTTGCCGCCAAATAGCCTAAGTTCTACAAACGGCCTGGATCAAAACTTAAAATGATTTTCGATCTTACTTAAAAGCTTTTGCATGGCATCATGTATTGCATTATACGGACGATGATGAACCGCTTCTTTGCACTTTTGAGTGTTGTTTTCTTGTTGGTGCTTGCGCCAACGGTGCATGCAATGGAGTCGCATTTCTCTGACGCAAGTCACCATTTTACGGACCAGTCCTCCTCCGAGAAGCAGGATACAGGCAATTTTGCTTCAGCCGAGCATCATTGTATCGCCGACCGTGCGCAGACCGCTGCTACCGAGGATGCCCGGCAAGAAACTTCATCAGCCTTTATTGTTATTGGGCAAACCAATCCGGCCTCGGTTACCGTAGGGCCACTTCTGGAACCCCCCTCTCGCGCTTAATCCACTGACCATGGCGTACACCGTGGTGCTGGGTGCTGTTTGCATTCAGCACCAAGGCGTGCGCCCTCTGTTTTATTAATGGATGCTGCGAGGAAGTTTCATGTTGCAAAGATCCCTTATGTGGCTGCTGTGCGCCACACTATTCGGCTATCAAGTCAGTTGGGCGGAAGATAGCCCGCAAAATCATATCGCCATTTCTGCGGAACAGGCCAGCTCGCTGGGCATCAAAACTGTCGCGCTGGCCTCGGTGACGCAGGGCGCGGGCGCAGGATATCCCGCCATGGCGGTTATTCCGAATAACCAGTTGCGCGTGATCGGCGCACCGCTGGAAGGCATTGTCGAAGCGGTGCTGGTCGCCGCTGGCCAGGCCGTGGAAAAGGGCCAGACATTGGCCGAATTGAAAAGCCCGTCGCTGGTTGACGAGCAGCGCCAGTTGCTGAACGCCCTAAGCGCGGCGCAGGTTGCGCGCGGCGCACGGGCACGGGACAATGAACTTCTGAAAGAAGGCATTATCGCCAGGAGCCGTTATCAGGCGACAAACAGCGCCGCCACGCAGGCAGAAGCCGATCTGGAAGAAGCCCGCCAGACGCTGGCCCTGTATGGCATGCAGCCGGAGGAAATCACGGCGCTGGAAAACAGCCAGAAAATTACCAACACTATCCGCATCGTTTCCCCACTGGATGGCTTTGTGCTGGAACAGATGGCGATAGCCGGTCAGCGTGTAGCGGCTGCCGACCCCTTATATAAAGTCGGCTTCCTGACGCCGATGTGGGTTGAGGTGCAGTTGCCCGCCGCGCAGGCGGCGCGCATAAAGATTGGCGACATCGTCAGTCTACAGAACTCCGGCGCAAGCGGACGCATCATTTCCATGGGCAAAAGCCTGGATACCGCCACCCAGACAATTATGGTGCGCGGCGAGATCACGCAGAACGTAGACACGCTGCATCCCGGGCAATTGGTGATCGCGGCCATCGAAGTGGCAGGCAGCGGAGCGAAGCAGTGGCAGTTGCCGCCCGCCGCCGTCGCGCGCCAGGATGGCAAGCCCTATGTGTTCGTGAAAACCCCGGATGGCTTCCGCGCACAGCAGGTCACCGTGGAAAATGAAAGCGCCGCCGCCACCACCATCAGCGGCCCGCTTCAGGATAGTGACCTGATCGCCATAGACGGTGTGTTGGCCGTCAAGGGCAAATGGCAAGGTTTGGGAGGGGGTGAATAATGCTTTCCAAGCTTATTGAATTCGCGCTGACGCAGCGCATGCTGGTGTTGCTGGCGACGGCGCTGTTGATCGCCGGTGGCGCTTACGCCTTCCAGAATCTGCCGATTGACGCATTCCCCGATGTGTCGCCGGTACAGGTCAAGGTCATCATGAAAGCCCCCGGCATGACGCCGGAAGAAGTCGAGGCGCGTATTACAAATCCGATCGAAGTCGAAATGCTTGGCATTCCGAACAAGAAAATTTTGCGCTCGGTCACCAAATACGCCCTTACCGACGTGACCATCGATTTCGAGGACGGCACCGATATTTACTGGGCGCGCAGCCAGGTGGCTAAACGCCTGAACAACATCATGGGCGATATGCCACCCGGCATTAGCGGCGGTCTGGCTCCGATCACCACGCCGCTGGGCGAAATGTTTATGTTCACCATTGACGGCGGCGGATTATCCCTGACCGAACGGCGCACCTTGCTGGACTGGACTATTCGTCCGGCCCTGCGCACGTTACCCGGTGTTGCCGATGTCAACGCGCTGGGCGGACTGGTGCGCACCTTTGAGGTGGTTCCCGATAACGCGGCCATGCGCGCACGCGGTGTCACCATGGCGATGTTGCAGGAAGCCCTGGAAAACAATAACCGCAATGACGGCGCAGGCCGCCTGCGCGATGGCGAGGAAGTGCTGCTGGTGCGCTCCGAAGGTAGCATTAAAACGCTGGAAGATACCGCCAGCATCATCGTCGCCAGACGCGACACGGGTGTCGTGCAGGTCAGCGATGTGGCGGCGGTTCGCATTGGCAGCATGACCCGCTATGGCGTGGTGACCATGGATGGTAAAGGCGAGGCGGTGCAGGGGTTGGTGCTGGGCCTGCGCGGCGCGAATGCGCAGCAAGTGGTTGATGGCGTCAAGAATAAACTCGCCGAACTGGTGCCAACATTGCCGCCCGGTGTAAAGATCACCCCGTTTTACGACCGCAGTGAACTGGTAACCACCGCTGTTAGCACGGTATCAAAAGCCCTGATGGAAGCCACCGTGCTGGTGGTCGTGCTGCTGATTCTGTTTCTGGGTAACTGGCGCGCGGCGGCGGTGGTGGCGTTGACCTTGCCGCTGGCGGCGCTGTGCACCTTTATTTTGATGCGGCAGTTCGGCATGTCGGCCAATCTGATGAGCCTTGGCGGGCTGGCCATCGCCATCGGCCTGCTGGTTGATGCAGCGGTAGTGGTGGTGGAAAATATCGTTTCGCATCTGGGGCAGGACAAAGACGGCGATGCAGATCTGCCGTTTCTGCATATCGTCTACCGGGCGGTGCGCGAGGTTGTGGTGCCGGTGACATCGGGCATCATCATTATCGTTATTGTGTTTTTGCCGTTGCTGACATTACAGGGACTGGAGGGAAAGTTTTTTATCCCGGTTGCTCTGACGATCATCTTTGCGCTCAGCGCCTCGCTGCTGCTGGCGTTGACGGTGATCCCGGTGCTATCCTCCTACTTGCTGAACCAGGTTCCGCATGGCGATCCCTGGCTGGTGCGCAAGGCCAATGCGCTGTATGTGCCCGCGCTCAACTGGGCGCTGGCGAATGTGCGCATCGTCTATATGTCGGCGGGCGCCGGGCTGGCGGTGACGGTGGTGATTTATCTGCTGGTCGGCAAAACCTTTATGCCGACCATGGACGAAGGCTCGATGATTGTTGGCATCGAAAAACTGCCATCGGTCAGCCTGGAGCAAACAGCGGCGCTGGATACGCTGATCCATCAGGCGCTGATGAAAGGCGTTCCGGAGATCACCAGCATCGTGGCGCGCGCGGGCGCGGACGAACTGGGGCTTGATCCGATGGGCCTCAATCAGACCGATACCTATCTGATGATGAAACCGCGTGACGAATGGCGCGAAAATAATGTGGAGTGGATGCAGGGCGAGGTGCGCAAGGTGCTGGATGAGCTGCCCGGCATTTCCTACAGCTTCACACAACCCATTGACATGCGCGTGCAGGAAATGATCATCGGCGTGCGCGGCGATGTGGCGGTAAAAATCTTTGGCGCTGAAATCGACACGCTGAACCGGCTTGCCAGCGAAGTGGAAGCCACCCTCAAAACCGTCAATGGCAGCGAGGATGTGTTTACTGTGCTGAACGAAGGCATGCAATATCTGCAAGTGCAGATTGATCGCGTGGCGGCGGGACGCCTGGGCCTGGATGTCAACACCATCGAGGATGCGCTGCGCATCCAGATCGAAGGCCGCCAGGTTGGCGTGGTGCTGGAAGGCAACCAGCGCACGCCATTGCTGTTGCGCGGTGACGATGCGGTGCGTTCTTCGCCCGCGCTGTTCGCCAGCCTGACCCTGACTTTACCCGATGGCGAAAATATTCCGGTATCGGCGGTGGCGAAGCTGGTGCGTGTTGGCGGGCCGGTGAAGATCGACCGTGAGAACGCCCAGCGCATGGCGGTGGTGCAAAGCAATGTCACAGGCCGTGATCTGGTGGGCTTTGTCGAAGAAGCCAAACAGATCGTGGCGGATAAAGTGCCGTTGCCGGAGGGCTATTCGCTGAAATGGGGCGGGCAGTTCGAAAACCAGCAGCGCGCGGCGGCGCGGCTTGGCATTGTGGTGCCGATTGCACTGGGAATGATATTCCTGCTGCTGTTTTCCACCTTTGGATCCCTGCGCCAGGCGCTGCTGGTGTTAAGCAATATTCCTTTCGCGCTGATCGGCGGCGTGTTCGCGCTGTTCATTTCCGGGGAATATCTCTCGGTTCCGGCGTCGGTCGGATTTATTGCGCTGCTGGGCATTGCCGTGCTGAATGGCGTGGTGCTGGTGACCTATTTCAACCAGCTTTACGCGCAGGGCCTGCCGATTGATCGGGTCGTGGTGGAAGGTGCGCTGCGACGGTTGCGGCCTGTGCTGATGACGGCGAGCATCGCCGCGCTCGGTCTGGTGCCGCTATTGTTCGCCAGCGGCCCCGGCTCGGAGGTGCAAAAGCCACTGGCCATCGTGGTGATCGGCGGGCTGGTCACTTCGACGATGCTCACGCTGATCCTGCTGCCTATTTTATACCGTGAATTCGGCGTAACGCGCCGGGAGGTGTCACATGCAAACGCCTGATTGTCTGCTCACGCTGGTATTTCCACGCGGTCTGGAAGAACAGATCATCGACTTCATGCTGGTGCATGAAGCGCAAACCTCCGGCTTTATTTGCGGCGCGGTCAGCGGCCATGGCGCAAATGCGGTCTATGCCAGTGCGGGCGAAAAAGTGCGCGGCATGGCGCAGCAGATGCGTCTCACCGCCGTCCTCGGCGAAGCGGACGCCAGGGCGCTGCTTGCCGATCTTAAAGCCAAACTCGGACAGGCCAATATCGTCTACTGGCTGTCGCCCCTCATTGCGTATGGGAGCTTTGTATGAAGCATTTTCTCACCATCAGTTTGATGTCTGTGTTGATGAACGGCACGGTTCTGGCAAACCCAATGGCGGAACGTCCGGATCTGCCGCCCCCGGAAATTGTCGCAAAAGTACTGGCAGAAAACCCCGCCGTGCAATCGGCAAAAAGCGGCATCGCGCTGGGGCAGGCGAACCGGCGCAAACTGGTGTCCGGTCCCTATGAATTCAATGTAAACGCCACCGGCCAGCAACGCGAGATCGATGGCGCAAGGGGCCGCTATGATGAATGGAATGTCGGAATTGACCGGCCGTTCAGAATACCAGGCAAGCGCGGCATCGATTCCGATATCGGCAATGCGGGCATGAAGGCGGCGCAGTTCGCCTATGAGGATGCGTATCACGAAGCGGCGCGGATACTGCTGGCGCAATGGTTCGATTGGGCGAAAGCAAAATCAGAAGTGGCGCAATGGCAAGCCCAGGCCGCGCTACTGAACAAACAGCGGGACGTGGTGGCGCGGCGCGAAAAACTGGGTGATGCCGCCAAGCTGGACGCATCCACGGCGCAGGCCGCGAGCGCGCAAGCCGAAGCTTCGTTAAAACAGGCCGAAGCCCGTCAGCACATGGCCGCCAGCGTGTTGACGCAAAATTACCCCGGACTGCAATTGCCGGAAAGCGTGGCTTTGGTTGACCCCGCACCGATTGAGGGCGGGCTGGAGGAATGGCGCGCAAAAATCCTGAGTGATAATCACGAACTCGAACAAGCGCGGGCGCAATCGCAGCAGGTCAAATTACAGGCGGATCGCGCGCGGCTCGATTTGATACCCGATCCCACACTTGGAGTACATTACGGTTCCGATCAGGGCGGGGATGAGCGGTATATGGGTCTGCGCGTCTCTGTCCCGCTGCCCGGCGGCGGCGGGCGGCGCGCCGATTCGCAGGTGGCGCAGGCCCAGGCCGCCATCACCGCGCAACAGGAGGCGCTGACCTATCGCGGCATACTCAATAACATCGCGACTGTGCATGCCGCCGCTGTTTCGGGATACAGCAGTTGGCAAAGCGCCCGGCTGGCGGTGGAGAGCATCGAACAGAACGCCGCAAAAATGGCGCGCGCCTATGAACTGGGCGAAATCGGCCTGACCGACCTGCTCACCGCGCAGCGCCTAAAAGCCGAGGTGACGCTCAGCTACAATACAACCCGCATCGAAGCGATTGCGGCGCGCTACCGCCTGCTGCTGGACGCGCATCAGTTGTGGATACCGCAGGAAATGGAGGGAGACAGTCAGCTATGAACAAATACCTGATGATGGCCATTGCTATGGCGGCGCTCAGCGCCTGTGCGTCGCAGCCCCCCCTGACGCTGGATCAAAAACTGCAAGGCGTGAACGTCACAGAAAGAAAAGAAGTGTTGCGGCTGGCCTGTTTGAATGAAGCAGAATGGCCGACCTACCACTCCCCTGCCTACAAGAGCGGAAATTTAAGGGTGAGGCTGCGTATTGAACACGGGTATAATCCCGAAGTCAGCGGCATGAAGGCGTTATGTCGCAAGATGGACGTGCTTGCGGATGCAGGCGCGGCGACGAAACTGCCTCCTGAGGAGTTGGCGTTTATCTGCGCTGAAAAAGTATCTGCAAAACTGCATAGAAGCAGAACAGGCGGCGCAGATCACGCGCAGAGAATCGAAAAAATCTGCAACGAAATGACGGGGCGGAAAATTAATGACAGAGCAGAAAATTACGGGAAACCGGCCAGCCACTCTTGAATAAGGTCGCATCCTGTAAAGTCGGTTTGGAGCAACACACCCTGCAACCAATAGTCAACCCCTTTGGCCCGGGGGTGTCACCTATGTCTTAGGTACATTATGTTACCTATGTGTCCGGGCCGGACAGGGCCGGACCAAGCAGAAATGGTAGCGGAGGAGGGATTCGAACCCCCGACACGCGGATTATGATTCCGCTGCTCTAACCAGCTGAGCTACTCCGCCATTGGTATTTCCGGGGACGTAACGATCCCGTGCCCGCCCTACCCGCGAGGGGTAGGGGTTTGCCGTTCAGGCTCGCGCATATAGGGGTTTGGCGCGCGCTCTGTCAAGCTGGGCAGGTTTTATTTCAGGCGTTAACGTCGACAATTACCCGGCCACGGATTTTACCATCCAGAATGTCCTGGGCCGCCTGGGGTACTGCGGACAGGGGAATGGTGCGCCCCCCGATCAGGGCCAGTTTGGCGGGGTCCAGATCGCGCGCCAGCCGGGTCCAGGCTTCCAGCCGGGCTGGCATGGGGGCCATCACGGAATCGACGCCTATCAGCTTTACACCGCGCAGAATGAACGGCATCACGCTGACTGGCAGATCGGCCCCCTGCGCCAGACCACAGGCGGCCACCGCGCCTTCATATTTGGTCTGTGCAATGGCATTGGCCAAGGTCGTGCTGCCCACCGCGTCCACCACGCCGGCCCAGCGCTCCTTGCTCAGCGCTTTGGCCGCGCCGGACAGCGTGGCCCGGTCAATGACCTCAACGGCGCCCAGATCCTTCAGATAGCCTGCTTCCTCCTGCCGTCCGGTGGACGCCACGACCTTGAAACCCAGTTTTGCCAGGAGGGCAATGGCGACACTGCCAACCCCCCCCGCAGCGCCAGTGACCAGAATTTCGCCCTGATCCGGGCGTACACCCTGCTTTTCCAGCGCCAATACGCACAGCATAGCGGTATAGCCGCCCGTACCGATCGCCATCGCCTGAGCCGTCGTGAACGCCCCGGGCAGCGGCACCAGGAATTTTCCCGGCACGCGCTGGCGCTGGGCATAGCCGCCCCAGTGATTTTCTCCCAGGCCATAGCCATTGACCAGCACCTTGTCGCCGGGTTTGAATTTCGGATCGGTGGACGCCGTTACCGTCCCCGCCAGATCAATGCCAGGCGCCATCGGATAGGACCGGATGATCGGCGATTTGCCGGTCAGGGCCAGCCCATCCTTGTAATTAACGGTGGAATATTCGACCGCAACGGTGACGTTATCATCGCTGCTGGCCGGAAAATCGGCGTCGGTCAGGGTTTTGATTTCCACCGACTGGCCGGTTTCGGTCTTGCTGACATAAATCGCCTTGAAACTGCTGCTCATGGTTTTTCCCCTGCTGAAACTTTCCGCTGCTGCGCGGGCTGTTATATACGTTCCTGAAAGCGAATGGCAGCGCCGCGATGCGCTGTTTGAAGTGCATCCACACTGTTACAATGTGGCGGGCATAAATGCCGTCCATTGATCTTAATTCGAACTTTTTAATTACCCCTTGAATCAAGGTTTTTGTTCGGGCTCGGACTTGCCGAATATGCTCCATGGGCTTTTGCCATTGTGATCATAATCTTGCATAGCTAGAGAAGGCTTATCACCTACTGTAGTTAACATGATGGCGATAAGTGATTTTTTTTGATCATCATCACCATTAGTATTTATTTCGTCTTTGAAGCTATGATAGAGTTGCATCACTCGCTGTTTGTGATTGTATTCCTCGTACAAGCGACGATACAGACGAATTGACGACCATCCAAACCAACTGATTGTAGCGAGAGGTAACGCGAGCAGGAATCTGAGAAATAAGATGCTTATATCAATGCGCATGTCTGAGTTAGCGGCTTTCGTTATTTCTTTTATGAAAACTAATAAGTCATAAAAAATCCAGACTATTGCCAAAAGAGGAAGAATAAACATTGAATAAAAGAAAATTGGAGTTAATGAGCTAGCTAAAAAGTGCCACACCTTTAATAGGTGATACAAAAACACATTATCGACCTTCGGTTCAATAGATGTAACCGCATATTTTGACTTGGCTTCGTAAAATGCAGAAGCAAGGCCTGCCGCTCCAGCTTCTGGCAGCAAAGCACGGATTTCTTGCTCGAGTGAAAGTTTAAGTGCAGACATTTGTTCATGTGAATTTTTCTCTATCTCTTTTAGTTGATCTTCTGTTTTGCTGACAAATGATTTTATTTCAACTGCGGCAACCTCAGAATTTCTTTTCGTTTCTGAAAGCAAGCCTTTGATTGAAGTATTGGCATCATGAAATTGATTCACTATCGATCGAATTACAGCACCCTCTTGGTCAGTTGAATCGTCGAAAAATACATTCTGTTGCTGAGTAATGCGATCATATGCGCTGTTGATTTCAGATATTTTTGTAGCCAGTTCAGCCTGTTTATTGGTCATTTCATCTTTGGCGGCTTGAGCCTGGTTTTTTAATTCTTCAAATTCAGCTCTTTTTTGAGTAATTATTTGAACATCGCTGATTACTAAATTACGATTATTTTCAGCCTCAACTTTCATTGCAGCAATCGCCTCTAAGAGGTTTTGGACAGTGCTGTGCTGCCCATCAAGTACAACCGTTAGATCAACAAGATTTTGTTGTTTATCTTCTAGTTCTTCTTGTTGCTTCGAAATTTTTTGATTGCTTGCAGTTATGGTTTCTTGATCAGCTTTAAGCCGCGTGTAGCTCTCCTGCGCCATGGATATATATTTCTGTAGCTCAGCCAACATCGAGTTTGCTTGATTTGGCAATGAATTATCCTCACTCATATTAGCTCCATCAAAAAAGAGAGGCTATCCCGTTAAGGATCAAATACATTCCTGAAAGCGGATGGCGGCGCCGGCGTGGGCCGCTTGTAACGCGCCGTCCCACATCACCACCTGACCGCGCACCACTGTGCCCATGGGCCAGCCAGTGACTTTGCGGCCGTGAAATGGCGTCCAGTCGCAGCGTCCGGCCATCATCTGATCGGTAATGACCCGCGTCGCCTGCAAATCCACCAGTGTGTAATCCGCGTCATAGCCGACGGCGAGGCGCCCCTTGTTGGCGATGCCGAAAATGCGGTTGGGGCCGTGCGAGGTAAGATCGACAAAGCGTTCCAGTGACAGCTTCCCGCTATGCACATGATCCAGCAGCAGCGGCACCAGCGTCTGCACCCCCGGCATACCGGACGGCGTATTGGGATAACG
This sequence comes from uncultured Alphaproteobacteria bacterium, assembly GCA_947085295.1. GTDB lineage: Bacteria > Pseudomonadota > Alphaproteobacteria > UBA11222 > UBA11222 > UBA11222. The sequence continues at coordinate 21,672 of CAMTVX010000034.1, forward strand.
ATTGGTGCTGTCGTTGCTCAGGCCTTTTTCCTGGCGCGTATGCGGGGCGTGATCGGAACCCAGCACATCGACAATACCCGCAGTGACCCCCTGCCACAGCGCCGCGCGATGCATGGCGTCGCGAATGGGCGGGTTCATCTGGGCGCGGGTGCCCAACTCAGTATAGGCTTCGGGCCCTGCCAGCGTCAGATGTTGCGGCGTCACCTCGACTGTCGCAATATCCTTGTGCGCGGCCAGCAATGTGATTTCCTCGGCAGTCGTCACGTGCAGCACATGCACCCGGCGATGTTCTTCACGCGCGATGCGCAGCAGGCGCTGCGTAGAAAGCAAAGCGGATTGGGCGTCACGCCAGACAGGGTGGGTTTCCGCCTGTCCCGGCAGCGCCAGATGCTTGCGTTCCACCATGCGCGCCTGATCTTCGGAATGGATCGCCACGCGCCGATGGCCGTGGCGCAGCACCTGGCGCACGCCTTCGTCTTCGGATACCAGCAGATTGCCGGTGGAGGCACCCATAAACAGCTTCACACCCGCGCAACCGGGCAGGCGTTCCAGTTCCGCAAGTTGCGATGCGTTTTCTATCGCCGCGCCCATGTAGAATGCAAAATCGCAATGCATGCGTCCGCTGGCGCGGCGCAGCTTGTCGGCAAGCGCCGCCGCATCAAGGGTCGCGGGACTGGTGTTGGGCATTTCGAACACGGCGGTAACGCCGCCCATGACGGCGGCCAGACTGCCGGTTTCAAGGTCTTCCTTGTGTTCATTGCCCGGTTCGCGGAAATGCACCTGGCTGTCAATCACGCCCGGAAGCAGATGCAGGCCTTTTGCATGAATGGTGCGCCCGGCACTGGCCTGGCCCAGATCGCCTATGGCAACCGTGCGGCCATCGCGCACCCCCACATCGGCAATACCGCGCCCGTCATGGTTGACGAGGGTCGCACCGGATATGATCAGATCAAATGTTTCTGGCAAAGGCGTCGTCTCCTTTTCATTCTGATTTACTAAACCATAGCATTTTAAGCGGGTCACTTGCGTAATTTAGTTTGCTTCAATACGATGTGTTTCTGCGTGCTTTCCTGCCATGGCGCAAAGCCCGTAACAATAATAAGTATATAGAAGTTGGGAGTTGCGTCGGCATGAATTGGATATCCGGTTTTACAATTACCGCTGGTTTGCTGTTGGCCATTCAGACAACGATGGCGGCGGTGTCCCCGGAGGAAGCCAAACGTCTGGAAGCGGATTTAACACCTACAGGCGCGGAACGCGCAGGCAATGCGGCGGGCACCATTCCCGCGTGGGATGGCGGGCTGACGGCGCCGCCGCCGGGCGTCATTGTTGAGGCTGGCAAGCATCTACCCGACCCGTTCGCGACGGACAGTGCGCTTTATACGGTGACCTCTGCGAATATGGCGCAATATGAGGTCCAGTTGACCGAAGGTCAAAAGGGGATTATGCGCGCCTATCCCGACAGCTATCTTATGAAGGTCTATCCGTCGCGTCGCTCTTGCGCCTTTCCTGCCCATGTCTATGAGGCGGTGAAACGTAACGCGGTCAACGGCCAGTTGGTCAACAATGGTAACGGGGTCACCGGCGCGACCATGGCGGCATCGTTTCCCATTCCGCAATCCGCGCGGGAAGTCTTGTGGAACCATGAACTGAACTATCGTGGTTTTGAAGTCTGGCGTGATAACGCCTCGGCGACACCCACGCAAAACGGCGACTTCACCGTCGATATAGCAGTGGATCAGTATATTTATAGCTGGTCTGATCCATCCATGACCTCAACCGAGGACATGAAAAACATCAGCTACTATTTCCTTAAGCAGGGTGTCAGTCCGCCATCGAACTCCGGCGCCATGACGGTGTTTAACAATACGCTGGATCAGGTGACGGAACCGCGCCGGGTCTGGAACTATCGTCCTGGTGAGCGCAAAGTAAAACGCACCATGGGCATTGGGTATGATAATCTGGTTCCTTCCAGCGAGGGAATTCGGACCAGCGACACGTTCCAGATTTTCAATGGCGCGGCGGACCGCTATGACTGGGAACTCGCGGGCAAGCAGGAAAAACTGATAGCCTATAATACCAATGGCTTTGCCTCCGCCGAACATTCGTACAAGGATATTTTGCATAAACATCATTTGAATCCGGATCCTATGCGCTATGAATTGCACCGGGTCTGGGTCATTGAGGGCAAGTTGAAACCGGGCATGTCGCATGTCTTAGCCTCACGTCGGCGGATATATCTTGATGAAGACAGTTGGGTGGCGGTTGCAGGCGATCTTTACGATCAGACCGACAAGCTGTCGCGTGTACAGGAAGCGCATATTTTCAATTATTATGACCAGCCGCTGTGCGCCATTGGCTCGGAAGTGATCTACGATATCAATGGCGGCCGATATCACGTCGTGGGTCTGCGCAATGAACAACGCCCCGTCAAATTCGATGTATTGCTGAACCAGAGCAAATTCGGCCCGTCGGGCATGCGTTCGTTGGGGGTACGCTGAGCATATTTAACCCGTCACGTCATCCGTACAGTCGTTAGCGGCGCCGTGACGGCCCGGCGTATGCGATGGACCACGATTTTCTGCATCATGCAGTCATACTGCAAAAGAAACTATTTTATGGAGGTAACAGCTTATGAAACAGGCATATGGAATTGGCGCACTTCTGGCGCTGGTGATTGGCGCCCAAACGGCCATGGCCGCCGTGTCGCCGGAAGAAGCCAATCGGCTTGGGGCGGACCTCACCCCGATGGGGGCGGAAAAAGCCGGTAATGCGGCGGGCACCATTCCCGCATGGGATGGTGGCCTTACCGCGCCGCCGCCGGGCATTAGCATTGATCCCGCCAGGCACCTTCCCGATCCGTTTGCGGCCGACCAGCCGCTCTATACAGTGTCCGGCTCGAACATGACGCAGTATGACGCGGTGCTGGCCGAAGGCCATAAGGAGCTGCTGAAAGCCTATCCCGACAGCTATCTGATGAAGGTTTATCCGACGCATCGTTCCTGCGCCTTTCCGTCTGTGGTTTATGAGGGAATCAAGCGCAATGCCGTAAACGCGCAATTGACCCATGACGGGCATGGTATTACCGGGGCCACAATGGCCTCGCCTTTTCCCATTCCAAAATTGGCGCAGGAAATTATCTGGAATCATGAATTGCGCTTTCAGGGTTTCCGGGTAAAGCGCGAATCCGCCGAGGCGACGCCGACAAAAGGCGGCGATTATACGATACAGGTTTCGCAAGATCAGTGGATTTACAAATATGCCGATCCCGCCCTTGCCAAAACCGAGGATCTGCAAAATATCCTGTTCCATTTCCTGAAGCAGGGCGTCAGTCCGTCCAGCCAGGCCGGTTCGTTAATGGTGATGCACAATACGCTGGATCAGGTGGTTGAAGGACGCCGCGTATGGAACTACCGCCCTGGCGAACGCAAGGTGAAACGCATGATGGGGCTGGGCTATGACAGCCTTACGCCCACCAGCGAGGGCATGCGCACCAGCGACAATATGCAGGTGTTTAATGGCGCGACCGACCGTTATGACTGGGAGCTGCTGGGCAAGGAAGAAAAGCTCATTCCCTATAATACGTTTGCGCTGGCTTCATCCGATCTGAAATACAAGGACATCCTGCACAAGCACCATTTGAACCCGGAGCCCATACGCTATGAACTGCACCGGACCTGGGTGGTGGAAGGCAAATTGAAACCGGGTCAAAATCATATCATCGCCGCGCGCAGGCGCATGTATATCGATGAAGATAGCTGGACCGTGCTTGCCACCGCGCTGTATGACGCAGGCGACAAAATCGCCCGTGTGCAGGAAGGGCATCTGTACAATTACTATGATCAACCGCTCTGCGCGATCGGCTCCGACGTAGTCTATGACATTAACGGCGGACGCTATCATGTGCTGGGCCTGCGCAATGAGCAAAAGCCGGTCGTGTTCAATCAGGAAGTGGATGAAGAACTGTTCACACCCGGCGGCATGCGGCGGCTGGGCGTTCGCTAGCATTATTGTGGGGGCAATCGGAGCGATCCGAGCCCCCGCATTACGCCCGCATTAATTGGTTAGTAGCGCCTCTGCCTGTTGCATGCGCAGTCCGTGCTGAATTTCTTCCTTGCCGTTTTGCTTTAGCAACGCGATCACTTCAGGATTATCGAAGCTCGCGGCAATGCCATCATAAAGATCACCGCCTGAGAATTCGGCTTTAACCAGACCGGCAAAAGCAGCTTTGGTGACCGGCGTAGGCGTAAATCCCGTAAAGATCGGATTGTCATTGATTTCGGGAATGGGAAACGGTTTTCCGGATAAAATCTCGATCGCCTTGCTGACCCGGTGGGCGTGCGCCAGTTCTTCCCTGCCATTGGCCAGGAGCAGCTTCTTGACCTCAGGATGTTCCGCGCGACTGGCAATGTCTTCGTAAAGTTTCTCGCCCACGGCCTCCACCAGCGCCAGAATTTTAAGATCATCGACGGTGGCGCCATTTACCAGTTTGCGGATAAAAGCGAAGGCATCACCAGTGGTTTTTGGGGCGTTGGCAGGTAGATCCATCTTCATGATACTCCATCGCAATATTGATATGGCAAAGTACCATCATTCACGATGCGGACAGGCTGTGGAATTGCTCCCCGGGCCGGATTCGAACCAGCGACCAACCGGTTAACAGCCGGTTGCTCTACCACTGAGCTACCGAGGAACAGGTACCAAAATTATGCAATTTGCAGTGATCAGCACGCTGGCTATAGCAAACTGTTCGCCCCGGCACCACCCCTAAATTTGGCCTGATCAGATCAGATCTTGCAATCTTCGTCGTTTACCCACAAGAAACGGTATGACCGACCTTCGAATTGGCAATCGCACCTATAAACTGCCGCAATCGCGTACACTGCGTATTGCTGTCGGCGTGATATTGATTATCGGGGGAGTTTTGGGGTTTTTGCCCGTGGTGGGTTTTTGGATGATCCCCCTGGGGTTCCTGGTGCTGTCACAGGAATTCCATCTTGTCCGGCGTTGGCGGCGTCGCGCCGAGGTGATGTGGGGACGCCGCAAGCAAAAGCGTCAGGCCAGGCGCAAGTTTGATGATGAATATCTGGATTGACCGCAAGGCTCAGCAGTTGGTTTGCTGCATATCCCCTGGTATCGGATCGATGAACGATAATAGCCGTAGCGCAGGACAGTGCGCCACTATCAGGAAACTCCAGGTGGCTGGGGGACTTGGATTCGAACCAAGGTTGCACGGGTCAGAGCCGAGAGTTCTACCGCTAAACTATCCCCCATTAGGGCGCCTGCACCTGAATGGAGCATTTCTTTAGTGATAGGGGACACATATTGTCAACTATCACTTTGTATAATGGTCCCTCAGAGTGCTACAGTAGGGTTAACTTTTAATGAAATCGGAGCGCCGGACGGGCGCGGTGGGCGTTAGCCCGCGCCTGGGTCCGGTGACGGATCGCGTGCGAACAGAAACCACGGGTCTAGGTCAGCGCTTCAGGAAAAGTGCGGCCCGTGCTTTAGGGCGTTGGCCGCATACCTACAGCGCGCTTGATCTGGGCACCAATAATTGCCGTCTGCTGATCGCCAAACCCACACGGCGCGGCTTTCGCGTGGTGGATGCGTTCTCGCGCATTGTGCGGCTGGGTGAGGGGCTGGGACAATCCGGCGAATTATCCACCGCCGCCATGGACCGCGCGATTTCAGCCCTGCAAATATGCGCCAAAAAGATGCAGCGGCGTGGCGTGTCCCGCGCCCATAATGTGGCGACCGCCGCCTGTCGACAAGCCTCAAACGGCGTAGCGTTTGCCGCCAAGGTGCTGGCCGAAACGGGAATAGAGTTGAAGATTATATCCCCCGCCGAAGAAGCCCGTCTGGCGGTTGCCGGGTGCCTGCCGCTGCTGGATCACACCAGCCGCCATGCGCTGGTATTTGATGTGGGCGGCGGCAGTACGGAACTGATCTGGCTGGATCTGGCGAACCGGCGCAATCCCAATATTCTGGCCTGGACCAGCATGTCGCATGGCGTTGTCAGCCTGTCGGAAAAATATGGCGGGCTGGAAATTTCTGCTGACGCATATGCCGCGATGGTCGCCGAGGTGCGTGAGCATCTGCAAGGGTTTGAGCAGGAACATCGTCTGCGCCCGCATTTTGACGCGGGTGAAGTGCAGATGCTGGGCATGTCGGGCACGGTTACGACCCTGGCAGGTGTGCATATGGGGCTGCGCCGCTATGACCGCAGTCAGGTCGATGGCGTCTGGGTGCCGGTGTCTGAAATGCGCACGGTGGCGCGGCAGCTATCTGAAATGGATTATGCCGCGCGGATGGCGGTTCCCTGCATTGGCCAGGAACGCGCGGATCTTGTGGTGGCCGGTTGCGCGATATTGGAGGCGATCACCGATTTGTGGCCGGCCAAAAGTTTGCGGGTTGCAGATCGTGGCCTGCGTGAAGGGATATTGACCATGTTGATGCGCCAGGACGATCACCGCGCGGCCCCGGTATGAACGACAAGATCGGTGGCGCAGGGCGTGATCTTACCGTACGTGTAAAAACTGCGCGTAAACGCAGCTTGAGTTCTACGCGCTGGTTGCAACGCCAGTTGAACGATCCCTATGTGGCGGCGGCCAGACGTGAAGGCTACCGTTCGCGTGCGGCATTTAAGCTGCTGGAAATTGATGATCAGCATCATCTGTTGCGCAAGGGCGCGCGCGTGCTGGATCTTGGCGCAACACCCGGTGGCTGGACCCAGGTTTGCGTGGCGCGCACAGGGGCTGGCAAGGTGCTGGCGGTGGATATCAACGCGATGGATGCCGTGGCCGGTGCGCAGTTCATGCAGATCGATTTTCTGTCGCCAGAGGCACCGGAAATGATCCGCGCGGCGCTTGGCGGCGATGTGGATATTGTGCTCTCGGATATGGCGGCACCCGCCACCGGGCATCGTATGACCGATCATGCGCGCATCATTGCGCTGTGTGATCTGGCCTATGAATTTGCCTGCGAGGTGCTGGCCCCCGGCGGCACATTCTGTGCCAAGGTGCTGCAAGGCGGAACCGAGGCGAAACTGCTGGCCCGCATGAAACAGATGTTCACCCGCGTGCAACACGTAAAACCCAATGCCAGCCGCGCCGATTCAAAAGAAATCTATGTGCTGGCGACAGGGTTCAAGGGTAATATGGGGCAGCCGCCGCAAGGGTAGATGCGATGACGAATGAAAAACCACGCTGGATTTATCGCTTTGATAATTACAAACGGGCCTTTGGTCTGTTGCGCGAAGCCATCGAAACCATGCAGGCGCGAGAGCTAACCCAGCTTGAAAAAGAGGGTGTCATTCAGCGTTTTGAATATACCTGGGAATTGGCATGGAAAGTCCTGGCTGATTATCTGGATAGCAAAGGCGTGGTGCTGGAAACGGTAACGCCTGCCGCAGTGATACGCGCGGCGTATGCCGCCAAAATTATCGCCGATGGCGAGGTATGGATGAAAGCGCTGGATGCGCGAAACAAAATGTCCCACACCTATAATTTCAAGACCTTTGAGCTGATAATTGCCGATATTCGCGCCCAGTATTTTGCTGTGCTGGATGCCCTGCACCTGAGCATGCTGGAGAAAGTTTTGGAGGACACGCCTGATGGCTGAGCATGGGCTAACGCAGCATCAGTTGAATATTATTCGCGATGTTCTTGCGCCTTATGCTTTGGCGATTGAGCGTGTAAGTCTGTTTGGATCGCGGGCCACCGGAACAGCGCGGGCAAATTCCGATATTGATCTGGTGCTGTACGGTCCCGTGCCTGAGGCGGTGGTGGACCGCCTGCGCAGCCTGTTTGACGAAAGCGGTCTTGCCGTCACGGTAGACCTGATTGCCTATGACCGGATTGATACGCCAGCACTCAAATCGCATATCGACCAGGTCATGCAGCCATTGTTCGAGCATGCGGAACTGCAAGCCGCCAAAAAGCATGCGTGAAGGCGCGGGCTGTCAGGGCTATAGATTTGAATTTTTTTCTTCCATTATGCCGTTATGGCTCCCTCTCCCCTTGTGGGAGAGGGTGGGGTGAGGGGGCCACGCAAGAAAGCTTTATATTTCGCGCATAAATGCGCATACCCCTCATCCTGGCCTTCTCCCGCAAGGGGAGAAGGGAAAGACGCGCCTTCAATTGCGATAGCCCTGCGTCGGCCTACATTCCCTTGACTTTACCATTTCACCTAGTCATATTCCGCCACCTTTAGCGTTGGAGACTATTTTGGAGATTCAGGAAGCCCTTACCTTTGATGATGTACTCCTGAAGCCTGCTGCCTCGAATGTGCTTCCGGCGCAGGCAGACACCAGAACACGGCTGACCAAAGAGATTTCCCTTAATATTCCGCTGATTTCCGCTGCTATGGACACGGTGACAGAGGCGCGTCTGGCAATTGCCATGGCCCAGGAGGGTGGCATCGGGGTGCTGCACCGTAATCTGACGCCGCTGGAACAGGCCGAGCATGTCCGCCAGGTCAAGAAGTTCGAATCCGGCATGGTGGTTAATCCGCTGACCCTGCCCCCCACCGCGACCCTTGGTGATGCGCAACATCTGATGCAGGTGCATCATTTTTCTGGCTTTCCGGTGGTGGAACCCAAAACCGGCAAGCTGCTGGGCATTCTGACCAATCGCGATGTGCGTTTTGCAGTCGATCCATCGCAGCCGATCAGCGAGCTGATGACCAGTGTCGGCCTGGTGACCGTAAATGAGGATGTGGATAGCGCTACCGCAAAGAAACTGCTGCATCAGAACCGGCTGGAAAAGCTGCTGGTGGTAGACGCAAATTACCGTTGCATTGGACTGATCACCGTCAAGGATATGGAAAAGGCGCGCCTGCATCCCAATGCCTGTAAGGATGACAAAGGCCGCCTGCGCGTGGCCGCCGCCACGACTACGGGCGATGAAGGCTTTGCCCGCGCCGAGGCGCTGGTCGATGCCCAGGCTGATTTAATCGTGGTGGATACGGCGCATGGCCATAATGACCGCGTGCTGGAACAGGTGCGGCGCATCAAGCGGCTGAGCAATCGCATTCAGGTCGTGGCCGGCAACATCGCCACGGGCGATGCGGCGCTGGCGCTGATTGATGCGGGCGCGGATGCGTTGAAAGTTGGCATTGGCCCCGGTTCGATCTGCACCACGCGCATGGTGGCGGGCGTAGGCGTGCCGCAACTGACCGCGATCATGGATGTGGTGGAAGTGGCGCGCAAACATGGCATTCCGGTGATTGCCGATGGCGGCATCAAGCTGTCGGGCGATCTGGCCAAGGCGATTGCGGCGGGCGCGGATTGCGCGATGATCGGATCGCTGTTTGCAGGCACCGATGAAAGCCCCGGCGAAGTATTTTTGTTTCAGGGGCGCAGTTACAAGGCCTATCGCGGCATGGGATCGCTGGGCGCGATGGCGCGCGGATCGGCGGACCGCTATTTTCAGGAAGACATCAAGGACACATTAAAGTTGGTACCCGAAGGCGTTGAAGGGCAGGTGCCCTATAAAGGGCCGCTTGCCAATATTACCCATCAACTGGTCGGCGGATTGCGCGCGGCCATGGGCTATACCGGTTCGGCGACGATTGCTGATCTGCAAACCAAAGCGACCTTTATCCGCATCAGCGGCGCAGGGCTGGCCGAGGGGCATGTGCATGACGTGTCGATCACGCGCGAGCCGCCAAACTACCCCATCGGTAATCGATGACCCCGGCGGCACGGGTAAAGTCCGCCATTGATATTCTGGAAGCCCTGTTGCCGTCGGCCAAACCGGCGGACCGATTTTTGAATGAATGGGCGCGCGGCAATCGCTATGCGGGATCAAAAGACCGTCATGCGATTTTTGAGCTGGTCTATAGCGTGCTGCGGCGACGTGCGGAATTTGCATTTGCGAGCGGGCACGACGACGCGCGCAGTCTGGTACTGGCGGCGCTGAAACTGGAAGATGCCTGCACGCTGGAACAGGCAGAAGCGCTGTTTGCGGGCGACAAATATTCCGCCGAAATATTAAGCGAAGAGGAACGCGCGGCCTTTGCACGGGACGCAAATGATGCGCCGCCACCCGATTGGGTGCGCGGGAATTTTCCGCAATGGCTGGAAGGCGCGCTGCGTGACAGCCTGCCCGATCTGCTGGGTGAGATGCGCGCATTATCGGTGCGGGCGCCGCTCGATCTGCGGGTGAACCGCCTGAAGGGATCGCGCGAAAAAGCGTTGGCGGCGCTGGCGGAAGAAAATATCGCGGCTGTGGCGTCGCCTTTGTCGCCCGATGGCGTTCGCGTTACCGGGCGCGCGCGCATTACAGGGGCAGCGGCGTTTACGCGCGGCCTGGTCGAGGTGCAAGACGAAGGCTCGCAACTGGCGGCGCTACTGGTTTGTGCGCAGCCGGGCCAGCAGGTGGTCGATTTATGTGCCGGTGGCGGCGGCAAAAGTCTTGCGATCGCGGCGGTCATGCAGAACCGTGGCCAGATACATGCGTTCGATGCGATCCCCGGACGCCTGAAAGCCATGCCGGACAGGATGAGCCGCGCGGGCGCGCATAATATTCAGATCGCTGGAAATCCCGAACCTGCTTTGGCGGCATTGAAAGGCCGCGCGCAGCGTGTGGTGCTGGACGTACCGTGCAGCGGTACGGGCGCGTGGCGGCGCAACCCGGACGCAAAATGGCGACTGACATCGGAGGCGCTGGCGCGGCACATGGCGGCGCAGGATGCGGTGTTGCGACAGGGTGCCGATCTGGTGGCGCCGGGCGGGCGGCTGATCTACATCACCTGTTCGCTGTTAAGATGTGAAAACGCGGATAGAATAAATGCGTTTCTGGCAGACGATGATCGGTATGTCGTTATGCCCGCAGCTGCGATCTGGGCCGAGGGCGTGGGTACGCAATTGCCGGATTTTATTGCGCCCGATGCGCCCCACATCATCCTGACCCCGGCGCGCTCAGTGACCGATGGATTTTTCATCTGTGTAATGGAGCGGCGCGCGTGAAAATTAGATATTATATTGTGCGTCTTATACACTCGGTGTCACCCCGGAATAAATCCGGGGTGACAGACTGAGCTTGGGTCATATATTAAACCTAACAATAAAGTTATCCCATGACTGACCGTGTACTGATTATTGATTTTGGATCGCAGGTGACGCAACTGATCGCGCGCCGGGTACGCGAAAGCGGCGTCTATTGCGAGATTATTCCGTATAATAAAGTAGACGCCATTCTGGATAGTTTTGCGCCAAAGGCGATCATTTTATCAGGTGGCCCGGCCAGTGTGATTAAAACCGGCACGCCGCGTATTCCAGATCGGGTGTTCGGTTATGGTGTGCCGGTGCTGGGCATCTGTTATGGCCAGCAGGCGATGTGCGCGCAACTGGGCGGCACGGTAGAGGCGGGATCCGAGCGTGAGTTTGGCCGCGCTGAACTGGAGATTAAGGACGCCTGCGATCTGTTCGATGGTGTGTGGCAAACGGGCGCGCGCCATCAGGTATGGATGAGCCACGGCGACCGGGTGATTGCGCTGCCACCCGGGTTTCGCGCGGTTGGCGTCAGCGCCAACGCGCCGTTCGCGGCCATTGCGGATGAAGCGCGGCATTTTTATGGGGTGCAGTTTCATCCCGAAGTTGCGCATACGCCGGACGGCGCGAAATTGCTGCATAATTTTATTCACAAGATCGCCGGGTGCAGTGGTGACTGGACCATGGCGGCGTTTCGCGAAACCGAAATCGCCAAAGTGCGCGCTCAGGTCGGAAAGGGACGGGTGATTTGCGGCCTGTCCGGGGGCGTTGACAGTTCCGTGGTGGCGGTTCTACTGCACGAAGCAATTGGCGCGCAACTGACCTGCGTGTTTGTCGACACCGGCATGATGCGCGCAGGCGAGGCCGAACAGGTGGTGCGGCTGTTCCGTGATCATTACAATATTCATCTGGTGCACCGCGACGCGCAGGCATTGTTTTTATCGCGCCTTGCCGGGATTAGTGACCCGGAACAAAAACGCAAAATCATTGGCGCGACGTTCATTGATGTGTTCGACGAAGAGGCCACAAATATCGGCGGCGCGGAATATCTCGCCCAGGGCACGCTGTACCCGGACGTGATCGAAAGCGTGTCATTCGACGGCGGGCCGAGTGTAACCATCAAATCGCATCACAATGTGGGCGGCCTGCCGGATCGTATGCGCATGAAGCTGGTTGAGCCGCTGCGTGAATTGTTCAAGGACGAAGTGCGTGTATTGGGCCGCGAGCTGGGCCTGCCAGAAAGTTTTGTCGGGCGGCATCCGTTTCCAGGGCCGGGACTTGCGATCCGTATTCCGGGCGAAATCACGGCGGAAAAACTGGAAATATTGCGCAAGGCCGATGCGGTCTATATTGAGGAAATTCGTAAAGCGAATCTATACGATGAAATCTGGCAGGCGTTCGCGGTGCTGCTGCCCGTAAAAACCGTCGGCGTCATGGGCGATGAACGCTCTTACGAATATGTCTGCGCGCTGCGCGCTGTGACCAGCACGGATGGCATGACTGCGGATTATTATCCATTCGAGCATAGCTTTCTCGGCGCGGTCGCCACCCGCATCATTAACGAAGTACGCGGCATCAACCGCGTGGTGTATGACATCACCTCAAAACCCCCGGGTACAATCGAGTGGGAATGATTCTCGCCTATCCGAGGGTATCCGAAGCCACGCTATAATTCGATATAACTCGCTGATAATAAATAACAAATACGTCAAAACCTATCGATATCTATCGGTGCGCAGACTTCACGTCTGACGTATCGGCTGACGGTCTTCGATCCATTGCGCTTCACAGAATTTGAAAGTACCGTCAACGTCACAAGGCGAAGTGACGGTATTTTATTTTCTCTAATGTCCTGTTAATAAAAGAAAATACTGCCTCTTATCTCGCCAAAATGTGCTGACGGTATTTTAGAAGGAGGCGTGGCAATGTTGACGGACGTGGCCCTTAAGGCCCTGAAACCCAGAGAAAAACCCTACAAGGTGACGGATCGGGATGGGATGTACGTCCACGTCACACCGACCGGCGGTCTCTCCTTTCGACTGGATTACAGGTTACACGGCCGCCGGGAGACGGTTCATTTCGGTAAGTACGGACCCGCCGGATTGTCGCTGGCTCGGGCCAGAGAGAAGTGCATTGACGCAAGGCGGGCCATCAGTGAGGGCGTCTCTCCGGCTATTGAAAAGCAGCGCGAGAAGCGACGTCTGAAAGAGGCCAAGAGCTTCGGCGAATTTGGCGAAAAATTTCTCTCCTCCGCGCCGATGGCGGACAGCACCCGCGCAATGCGTCGTTCGATCTTCGAACGTGAGTTGCTCCCCGTTTGGCGTAACCGATTGCTTACCGAAATCACGCCAAACGACCTGCGGGCACACTGCGGTACGATCGTGGACCGTGGCGCGCCGGCGACGGCGATCCATGTGCGCGATATTCTCAAGCAGATATATGGCTTCGCCATTTTGCATGGCGAGAAGGTCGCCAATCCGGCTGATGAAGTGGGACCGGCTGCGATCGCCACTTTTGTTCCACGGGACCGGTCGCTCTCACCGGCGGAGATCCGGGTGATGCTCAATCAGTTGGAGCATGTTGCGACTCTGCCGACCATTAGGTTGGGGATGCGGCTTTTTCTGTTGACGATGGTGCGTAAAAGCGAGCTGCAGGATGCGATCTGGGACGAGGTCGATTTCGAGAATGCGGTTTGGACGATCCCGAAGGAGCGAATGAAACGCTCGAAGGCGCATAACGTCTACATGTCCCAGCAAGTCCTCGACATCATGATCGCACTGAAAACGTGCGCCGGCAACTCGAAGTTTCTGTTGCCGTCTCGATACGATGCCGATGCACCCATGTCCCGGGCGACGTTCAATCGCGTCACATATTCCGTTGTCGAGCGTGCGAAGCAGGGAGGCCTACCGCTCGAGGCGTTCACGGTGCATGACCTGCGTCGGACAGGTTCGACGCTTCTCAATGAGCTGGGCTTCAATAGCGATTGGATCGAGAAATGCTTGGCACACGAAGACGGTCGTTCATCGCGCGGGGTCTACAACAAGGCTGAGTATGAGATGCAGCGCCGTCATATGATGCAGGAATGGTCGGATATAGTAGACGCGTGGGTGGCAGGCCAGAAGCGGGCTGTCGTCCTTATGCCCCCGTCGATGCCTGTTTTTGATCCCGACCCGAGCCTTTGACCGGTCGCGTGCGGCGTTGTTTGACGTCAGGATGCTGTGCCCGATTGATGGGGATAGAGCGTCGCGACGCCAGCCAGGCTTCCACTTCGCCCAAGTCCCAGACGACGCATCTTGGGGAGAGAGCAAAGCGCCGCGGAAACTCACCGCGTTGTTCCATTTCGTATATCGTGCTGTCGGCGAGCGGAACTATCTCGCGCAGTTGCTGTCGACGGATGGTCCGCCTGATTGGAATGTCACTTCGGTGAGCCATCATCGTCCCCTCAGTTCGTCTTCTTGAGGAAATGAGCGCGATAGGCCCCGAAAGGGAAGGGAGTAAATTCAGATGTCGGATAGCAGGATACTGTGGCGTACAAATAGAAAGACTCTGGCCTGGCGATCAATGCACCCACCTCTTAAAAAGCTGCGGCACTCCGAAGGCAGAGGCCGCAGGTTCGACTCCCGCCGGGTGCGCCAATTTATATAATAAAATCAATTATTTCTGAGTTCGTGTTTTGACGCGGACAAGCGACGATCAGTCACGGAAGCAGTATAATTGCATCTGTATCGCGGACACACCATGAGGGTCAAGTAAACAGCGGGAGCCGGATTTTGGGCGAAGACGTCACACTCTGCACTGTAGCTTGCGAGATACTACTACTTGGTAGCAGCCAACCCGACGAGCTAACTCTTCCTTTCGCCACAAACCAAAAGCGCTGACCTTGCCCTCAGGATAAAGCCAGATTTTTCTTGGCGATTGCCAGTTCCCGCAACGCTTTGCTGAAGGCAATTTCACTGGTGGCCAGCGCCACCTCAGCCTTGCTTTTCTGAATCAAAGGCTCGGCGGCGGCGGCCACGCGCTTCGTAACGCTTTGCAGAACGTCGCCTGCCAGCTTGACTTCTTCCTGGGCGGCAACCGCTTCCGCATAGGCGATGGTGACGTCGCGGATCAGGTCAAGACGCGCCGAATTATACTCCAAGTTGGCGATTTCAAAGCCTTTGCCCGCTGCGGCCTGACGCGCCGAACGCTTACCGCCAATTTCGAAGCGTTGCGACACGCCAAAGCTAATCTCGGCGGCGTCCGCGCCCGTGTAAGGCCCCCCGGCCAGCGAAATTTTCCGCTTCGACGCTGGCTTCGGGGTTAGGCCGCAATCCCGCCTGAAGGTGTTCGCCCTTGCTTGCCAGCACCGCCGAACCAGCTAATTTGAGCCGGAGAGAGTTGGCCAGCGCCTTTTCAATTGCGGCATTCAGGGTAATGACGTCGCCGCTAACGGGCTGTTGCGCTTCTTGGTCCCGCGTAAGATCGGCGTCGTCGCGGCTCTCGGCGCGCCAGCGGCGCTGATCTTCGAGCGGCTCAACGCCACATCGATATTCAGTCACGGCAATGTTCGCCTCGCCGAACGGCTTGATGGCGTGCTGCGTAGCGAAATGGAACAATGGAACCAGAATTGGTTGCCTGCCCCGAAGGGCGGTGTGACGGTTATTCCCCTTTTGGCGCAGCTTCCTTGACTTGTTAAGCAAATGCCCTTATGTCTTTCTATATGCTGAAACGCGCCACGACATGTCTTCTGGCTTTGGCCTTCCTGCTCGGTGTGACCCTGCAAATCGCCGGGTTGGCCTTGGCTGCCAGTGAGCAACCAGTAATGGAGATGGGCGGCGATTGTGGGCAACCGGCCCAGCCCTGCAATGGCCTGACGCCGGATTGTATCAAGAGCATAGGCTGCGTCATCAATACGGCAGCACCCGTTGCACCCCACGCAGTTTCGGAACTGCTGCAATGGGACGCCATCCACTATTTCTCCCTTAATGCCGTGCCTTCAGGCGTGAGCATAAAACCGGAACATTCCCCTCCCATCCCCTGCGCCTGAACTGATTTTGAACGGATGGCTGTTCGATCAACAGCCGCCGATTTTCAGGCGAACAACCGTCTTTGTACGGATGGTAATGAGGGATATCACATGTCCAGATTCCACAACTACGCTATTATATTACTGCTTTTAATATCCGCCCCGCTTGCAAGCTGGGCCGCCCCCGAGGACTACCGGTTCGAACTAGCCGGACAGCCTGAGAAAACCGGTGCGGGAACACTAGTCAAAGTGCGGCTGATTGCCGTGGCCGGTGGAACACCCGTCACCGGTGCAGAATTTTCCGGAACGCGCCTCGACATGGGGCCGGACGGGATGGCGGCGATGACCGCGCCTGTAAAGGCGTTACCTTCGAGGGAGCCAGACGTTTATGTGTTCGAAGCGCAGCCAACCATGGCGGGAAACTGGGCGCTAAGCTTTTCTGCGAAGATAGCAGGCGAAGCAGAACCCGTCACCGGCGCAGTTACAGTTACGGTTGCGAAGTAACATGCGCGCGCATAGTGGCGGCGCAATGCGTTGCGCCGCGATTGCCCTGACGGCGATGTTCGCGGCGGCAATGCCCGCCAACGCCGGTGACGCCTTGCCGGGCGCCAGCGTCGATGAACTGCTGGTGCTGGCGCGTCAGCTTAACCCCGAACTGGCGGCCAAGGCGCTGGAAAGCGAAGCGGCGCTGGCCAGGGCGGCGGCGGCGGGCGCGCTGGATGATCCGATGTTGCGGATCACTTCGGATGAAGTGGATCGCACCGGCGGCAGCCGCATCAACAAGATGATCTATTCTGTTGAGCAGGAGTTTCCGCTCTGGGGCAAGCGCCAATTGCAGCGCCAGATCGCCCAGGCCGAAGCGGCGGGCGTTCGCAGCCAGCAACAGGTGGCAACCATTGAACTGGACGCGCGGATCAAGACCGTGTTTGCGCAATATTGGCGCGCAGTGCGGGAACTTGAAGTGACGCATGATGTGCATGCGCTGTTGCATGGCGTTGCGCAAAGCGCGCAAAGCCGCTATGCGCAGGGCCTTGGGCCGCAATCGGACGCCATCCGCAGCGCGCTGGAACGCAGCCGTCTTGATCTGGCCCTGGCGGCGATTGAGCGCGACAAGCGCAGCGCGCGCGGTCAACTCAATGCGTTGCTGGCGCGGACGCCGGATGCGCCGCTGGCTGAGCCCGCCGCGCTGCCGCCGCTTCCTTCCGGCGCGCTTAACATCGATGATCTGCTGGACCGGGCGCGGCAAAATAATCCGATGCTGACGCAAGCCCACTATGAGATCGCGGCGGCCGAGGATAACCGCCGCCTGATCGAAAAGAACCGCTATCCTGATCTGTCGCTTGGGCTAAGCGCGATAGATCGCGAGGATGGACCGGCGGGTGTGATCGCATCGGCGGGTATCCGGGTTCCGCTGCAATGGGGCCTGCGAAAGGCGCAGATCAGTGAAGCCACATTGCTGGCAAGTGCTGCGCAAGCACGGCGCGACGCAGCGCTGCTGGACCTGCAAGGTGGTTTGGAAGAAGCCTTGGCCGGGCTGCAAGCCGTGCAGAAAATCGAAACGCTGCTGAGCAGCAGCCTGCAACCGCAAGCGCAAGCGGCGTACCGTTCGGCGCTAAGCGGCTATCAGTTTGGCAGTGGCGATTTGACGGCGGTGCTGGAAGCGGCGCATCGCACGCAGGAGGTACGCCTTGAACTGCTCAAGGCGCAAGCGGAGCAACAGGTTTTGCTGGCGGAGATCGAACGCATCATTGGAGGCAGCCTATGAGCCGTAATATTTTGGCGCTAGTGACTGTGCTTGTTGCCGGTATCGCCGCGCTTGGCGGTTATTGGTTCGGGCAACGTGCGACGCCGGTGGTGCAAGCACAAACTGCGGCCGCGCCGCAGGAACCAAAAATTCTGTTTTACCGCAATCCGATGGGGCTGCCCGACACCTCGCCTGTGCCAAAGAAAGATTCCATGGGGATGGATTATCTTCCGGTCTATGCAGGCGAGGAGAAAGACGATAGCGGCAGCGTCAAGGTCAGTCTGGCGAAGGTGCAGCGCTTGGGCGTGCGCACCGAAGCGGTTCAACTGCGCGCGCTCAGCCGCACCGTGCGTGCCGCAGGCAGCGTGCAGCCGGACGAGCGCCGCTTGAGCATTGTCACCACAAAGTTTGACGGCTTTATTGAAAAGCTGTTGGTCAACGCCACCGGCCAGTATGTGCAACGCGGCCAGCCGCTGCTAGAGTTTTACGCGCCAGAACTGGCCATTGCCCAGCAGGAATATCTGCTGGCCAAACGGTCTTTGCGCGATATGCAGGGCGCGGGCGGCGATATGCGCGCGGCGGCGGGGCAATTGGCGGACACGGC
The DNA here is from genome assembly GCA_947085295.1 of uncultured Alphaproteobacteria bacterium. Classification (GTDB taxonomy): domain Bacteria; phylum Pseudomonadota; class Alphaproteobacteria; order UBA11222; family UBA11222; genus UBA11222. The sequence goes on from CAMTVX010000034.1 coordinate 40,021, forward strand.
GCTGCAACGGCTGAAAAACTGGGATATTTCCCAGGATCAGATCCGGCGCCTTGAACAAGAAGCAATTGCGGCCCGGACGCTCACTTTGTTTGCGCCCTCCAGCGGTGTGGTGATGCGCAAGACCGCAGTTGATGGCATGCGTTTCATGGCGGGCGATGCGCTGTTCCAGATCGCGGATTTATCCACGGTCTGGTTAATCGCCAATGTCGCGGAACAGGACCTGGCCGGTATCCATGAAGGGGCCAGCGCCAGCATCAGCATTGCCGCCTATCCGGGCGAAACATTCACCGGTGCGGCCGCCTTCATTTACCCTGACATAGATCGTGACACGCGAACGGTCAGGGTACGGATCGAAGTTCCCAATATGGATGGCCGCCTGAAAATAGATATGTACGCCACGATTGAGCTAAGCGTTCCAGTCAGCGCAGGCGCTGTTGTGGCGGCGCCCGCCTCGGCAGTGCTGAACAGTGGCGCGCGCCAGGCGGTCATTGTCGTGCACGGCGAAGAGCGCTTTGAGCCGCGCCTGGTCACACTTGGCGCGCAGGCCGATGGCTTTTATGAAATCCGCGAGGGCTTGCAGGCAGGCGAGACGGTAGTGGTTGGCGCCAATTTTCTGATCGATGCCGAAAGCAATCTGAAGGCGGCGCTCAGCGCTTTCACTGAACCCGCCGGTGAAACCAAATGATCGCCCGGATCATCGCGCTATCGGCGCGCAATATGCTGCTGGTGTTGTTCGCCACGGCGTTCATTGTGGCGGCGGGTATTTATGCCGTCGTGCGGATGCCTCTGGATGCGATACCCGATCTATCCGACACCCAGGTTATTGTGTACACGGAATATCCAGGGCAGGCGCCGCAGGTGGTGGAGGATCAGGTTACCTATCCGCTGGCCACGGCGCTGCTGGCGGTGCCGCGCTCGCAGGTGGTGCGGGGTTTTTCCAGTTTCGGCGTCTCGTTTGTCTATGTGATTTTCGAGGAAGGCACGGACATTTACTGGGCGCGTTCGCGCGTGCTGGAATATCTGAATTTCACCGCCGGGCGGCTGCCACAGGGTCTTACGCCTTCGCTGGGGCCGGACGCCACCGGCGTTGGCTGGGTCTATCAATATGTGATCATGGCAAGCCAGCGCACGCTGGCCGAGTTGCGCAGCCTGCAGGACTGGCTGGTGCGGTTCACGCTGGCCAAGGCTGCTGGCGTATCCGAGGTCGCCAGCGTAGGCGGGTTTGTCAAACAGTATCAGGTGGTCGTTGATCCGCGCAAATTGCAGACTTATGGCATTGCGCTCGCCGATGTATCGCGGGCCATCCGCAGCAGCAATGAAGATGCGGGCGGCCGCACCGTGGAAATGACCGAAACCGAATATGTGGTGCGCGGTCATGGCTATCTGCGCGGCGCATCGGACATTGAGCAGATCATGCTCAAATCCGGCAACGGAACGCCGGTTCTGTTGCGCGATGTGGCGCGCGTTGAAATTGGCCCGGATGAGCGGCGCGGCATTGCCGAGCTGAATGGCGAGGGCGAAGTGGTCAGCGGCGTCATCCTGCAACGCCAGGGGCAGAACGCGCTCGATGTCATCCGCAGCGTCAAACAGAAAATAGCCGAGATCGCGCCAAGCCTGCCGCCGGGGGTTTCGATCCTGCCGGTCTATGACCGCTCGGAACTGATCACCCGCGCCATCGGCACCTTGCAGCGCACATTGATTGAGGAAAGCCTCATCGTCGCCCTGGTCTGCATCGTCTTTCTGCTGCATGTGCGCAGCGCCCTTGTCGCCATTTTGATGCTGCCGGTTGGGGTGCTGATCGCGTTTCTGGTGATGGGTTATTTTGGCGTCAGCTCCAACATTATGAGTCTCGGCGGCATCGCCATCGCCATTGGCGCGATGGTCGATGCGGCCATTGTCATGGTGGAGAACGCCCATAAACATCTGGAACACGCCGCCCCGGACACGCCGCGCCATGAGACATTGATCAAGGCGGCGGTTGAGGTTGGCCCCGCGCTGTTTTTCTCGCTGCTGATCATTACAGTTTCTTTTTTGCCGATATTCACCCTGGAAGCGCAGGAAGGCCGGCTGTTCAAGCCGCTGGCCTTTACCAAGACCTTCGCCATGGGCGGCGCGGCATTGCTTTCGGTAACGCTGGTCCCCGTGCTGATACTGCTGTTTGTCCGTGGCCGGATCATTCCTGAACATCGCAATCCGCTGAACCGCGCGCTGATCTGGCTGTACCGCCCGCTGATCGCGCTGGTGCTGCGCTGGCGCTGGGCTACGATGGCGGTGGCGCTTGTGGCGTTTGGCGTCACCGCATGGCCGCTGACGCGGCTGGGGTCCGAGTTCATGCCGATGCTCAATGAAGGCACGCTGATGTATATGCCCGTCACTTTGCCGGGACTGTCGCTGACCAAGGCGGCGGAGCTGTTGCAGACCCAGGACAAGATCATCAAAAGCTTTCCCGAGGTGGCGACGGTTTTTGGCAAGGCGGGGCGCGCCAATACCGCCACTGATCCCGCCCCCATCGAGATGACCGAGACGGTGATCACGCTCAAACCAGAAGCGCAATGGCGCCCCGGCCTGAGCGTCGATCAGCTGATTGCCGAAATGGACAAGGCGCTGCAATTTCCCGGCGTCAGCAATGCCTGGACCATGCCGATCCGGGCCCGCATCGACATGCTCTCGACCGGCATCCGCACCCCTGTTGGCGTTAAGGTGTTCGGCGGCGATATCAAGGAGATTGACCGGCTGGCCAAGCAGATAGAGGCTGTTCTGCGCGCCGTTCCCGGCACCACCAGCGCCTATGCCGAGCGCATCAGCGGCGGCTATTATCTCGACATTCGCCCTGACCGCGCCCAGCTTGCGCGCTACGGGCTGATGATCGGCGATGTCCAGGCCACCATCCGCACCGCGCTGGGCGGCGAAACCGTCACCACCACCGTCGAGGGGCGCGAGCGTTACGGCGTCAATGTGCGCTATCCGCGCGATCTGCGCGCCGATCCGCAAGCCATCGCCCATGAGGTGCTGGTTGCAACGCCCGGCGGGGCGATGATCCCGCTTGGCCAGATCGCAAGCATCTCTTTGTCGCAGGGTGCCTCCACCATCCGTACAGAGAACGCCCAACTGGCAGGCTATATTTTTGTCGACACCCGCGACAGCGATATTGGCGGCTATGTGGAACGCGCGCAACGCGCCGTGTCTGCGGGCGTGCAATTTCCCCCCGGCTATCGCGCGGTGTGGAGCGGCCAGTTTGAATATCTGGAGCGCGCCAAAGCGCGGCTGACGCTGGTGGTGCCGCTGACCATCGCGATCATCTTTGTACTGCTATATCTCAATTTTGGCCGCCTGGCGGAGACGCTGATCGTCATGCTCTCGGTGCCGTTTTCGCTGATCGGCGGGGTGTGGCTGACCTGGTGGATGGGATTTAATCTCTCCGTCGCCGTCGCCGTTGGTTTTATCGCGCTGGCCGGCGTCGCCGCTGAAACCGGCGTCGTCATGCTGATCTATCTGGATCAGGCGCTCAATGAAACCCTGGCCACATGCCGGCGCGAAGGGCGCGCGCTGAGCAAGGCGGATGTGCATGCGGCCATCATGGCGGGCGCGGCCGGGCGGGTGCGGCCAAAGATGATGACGGTCGCCGCCATCACAGCGGGGCTGTTGCCGATCCTGTGGAGTTCCGGCGCCGGGTCCGAAATCATGCAGCGCATCGCCGCGCCAATGATCGGCGGCATGGTGTCGTCCACCATCCTAACCTTGATCGTCATCCCGGCAATCTACGCCGTGGTCAAAATCCGGTTGGCCGGTGATACGCATTGCAACTCACTTGAACAATCTGGCAAAGCAGTCCAGGATTGAGCATGCCAGACGCGCCCAGCCTGCAGGACTGGGTGATCCGCTACACGCTCGCCAAGGCTTCTGGCGTATCCGAGGTCGCGAGCGTTGGCGGTTTCGTCAAACGGTATCAGGTGATAGTCGATCCGCAAAAACTGCAAGCCTACGGTATTTCGCTGGCAACAGTTTCGCAGGCCATCCTCAACACCATCGATCGTGGTGACACAACGCCACCACCGCGAGCGACGTGCATTTCATTGTTAGCAGCGATGCAGGTACGGTGCCGTGGCGCTTACTCAGTCTGGCTCGGTCGTAATATGAGGCGCGGCTGAGGACGCATTCATGGAATCACGCTTCCTGACGTTCCGCACCTTTGCGAAGGCGCGATCACTGGCGATGAACCGCGCCAGCATTGGCGCGATGAGCTTGGCGGGATCATTGACCGGTTGGCCGGTCTCATGTCCCAGCGCGACCGCATAGGCGGCAAGATCACGATGCACGGCGGCCGGAAGCTCGATGGTGAGTTTCACCGGTTTGTCGTCGGCGAGTGCGCCCAGTTTCAACTTGACCATCTGTGGTTCCTCAGCCTTGATAGGGTTCGAGCACGAGATCGCGGGTGACGATTACGCGAACCGGAAATCCTGGCCGGATAGTCAGCGTCGGCTGGATCGAAAGCTGGCGGCGGACGATCTGCTGGCCGGCATCGTTGATCGTGTCCTGCGCGCCGCCGCGAATGGCGCTGACGAGGCGGTCGCTGTCATCG
>CAMTVX010000035.1:0-18970 GCA_947085295.1 uncultured Alphaproteobacteria bacterium
AGAGAAAAGGGAAGAAAAAAGGGGTCTGACCCCTTTTCTTATTGAGAGTGGGAAAAGGGGTCTGACCCCTTTAATTTTCGTGCCTTTTCTTACAAAGAAAAAACCCCCGAGAAAGCCCGGGGGTTTTGAGAGAGTTAGGTTTTAATGCACCCTCGGTAAGTTGAGGGTTAGGCAACTTGGCCGATTAATCGGAGTCCGTCCCCTATTGTCCTTACGCGGTGATGTCGCCGAAAGCGATACCAGTCAAGGAAACGCCCGTCAGCTTGATAACATCCGTGTAACCGGTGCCTTCCGTGTCAGACACAACATAGCTGTCGCTGCCTACTTGTCCAACGTAGAACTTGACCGTGCCATTCAAAGCCGTGTCTGCGGCAGCTAGCAAAGTCGCCAGATCAGCGACGGCAGCACCAGCCTCAACATAGTTCGTTGCGGAACCTGCAGCGCCAACTACGGTATTGCTGATCTTGTCTGTACCGGAAACAAAGTCAGCGATGGTATCTGTAACGGCACCGGCGGTTGTATCAAGGTTGGCAGTGGAGAATACGAAGATATCGGCACCAGCGCCACCCGTTAGGGCGTCAATACCTGCACCACCGGTGATCGTGTCATTGCCGTCACCACCGGATATGGTATCAGCGCCTGCAAGGCCAACAAGAGTGTCATTCCCCGCACCACCAACTATCACGTCCGCCTGACCCGTACCGGTGATAACGTCATTAGCAGAACCGCCAGTGATTGCGATACCGTTAGTCGTTGAGGCCGTGAAGTTCAAAGTAAGAACGCCCGTTGCAGTTGAACCGTTGACTGCGGTATTGATCACTGCGGCAGTAGCAGTACTCGTGATCGTGATTGCCGAAGCGCCCGAAAGATTCAAAGCGGCCCAGTCAGCGTGGGCAAGAGTGGCGATCGAGGTAAGGCCAGTACCAGTCGACGCAGTCAGGTTTATGGTTTCTGTACCGGCAACGGCCAACGTACCGATAGCAACGGCCGCATTGGCGGAGCTGGTCGTGATGGACACGGTATCCAGTTGACCAACGGTGCCCGCCCCCTTGACGCCGATGTTAAGATCGCCTGAAGCAACCGTGGTAATCGCAGCCGCCTGTGTCGCGCTCACATTTGTGAACGTCGCATTGCCGCTGGTGCGGAGTGCCGTGATGCCGACAATGCTGTCCATGTTAATGTCGGTAGTGCCAGTTGACTGCAGCACTTCGAAGTTGGTGTACTTCGCGCCACTAGCAGCGGTCAGTTGGCCGTTAGCGGTGAAAGTGATACGATCGCCTGTTCCTGCTCCGGCGTCAACCGCCGCGCCGGTGCTCAAAGTTGCACCCGCCGTGACGAGATCATTGCCTGAACCGCCAGTGAAGACCATGGCAGTTGAGGTGCCAAGGGTCGTTGTAACCCCGCCAGTGGACGTTGATGCATCAACCGAAACCGTTGCATCGTTCAGGGTGCCAGTTGCCACTGCAGCAGTGTTGCTAATGGTGAGTTTGGTCGCTGCAACAGCATTGAGGTTTGTCGTTACCGCGCCCGCGCCGGAAATTGACAACCCAGTACCGACGACGCCAGCAGCAGTTACAGCACCCGTGGTGAGGGCTGTTGCTGCGTTGATCGCCAGACTTGTCGACGAGGCGGCGGCGGTTAGCGCGCCGATAACGTTGGCGGCGCCGGCTGAAGTAACGGTGGTTGACAGGACGCCAACACCGGTCAACGCTACGACTGATGCACCCAATGTGCCGCCGGAGATATTCAGGGTTTGGGCAGTAGCAGCTGCTGCGCTGCCAAAAGCATACGTACCAGTGTTGACAACAGAGCCATCGCCCTTGATGCCAAACTGACCACCGGATGCAAGATTGGTGACAGCGATGCCCACATTGGAGCGGTCAGAGTTAAGCGTGGTCAAACCGCTGTACAGAGACAGGTCGCCCCCAGTAACCGCATTGGTTACGGCGCGAACATTTAGAACCTCGACGCCAGAGATTGAAGCAGCAGGCAATGTGGTAGCCGCTGTAGCGTTGGTGTAGTTGAGGGTATCCGTACCCGCACCACCAACAATAGAGTCTGCTGCTGTTAGAGTAGTGTCTGACCCGGTAAAGGTATCGTTACCACCGGTACCAGTAAACGTATCCACACCCGCAGTGAGCGTGAAAGCCTGGCCGCCCACAGTGCCGCCAGCGACAATCGCAGCGTCATTGACGGCGATTCTCGCCGTTGCCGTGGCGGCGTCTTTCGTCACGCCGGTAAAGGCGGACTGGGCAAGGGTCAGATTGAACGCACCGTTGGTGTCAACCAGTTTCTGGACGAACGCCTTGCCGACAGTGCTCTTATTCGCAACCACCAGCGCGTCATCGCCCTGCGCGCCGCTGATGATGTCCACAATGATGCGGCCAATGACGGCGCCGGGCGCGGTCAGCTGGTTCTGCCAATAGGTGAAGCCCGCCGCATCCGTGGTGGCGTTGGCGACGCGGTTGAACAGGTTGGCATAGACGCTGGTCAGGAAGCTGGCGCTTGACCCCACCAGCGGCGCAGACAGGAAGCCATAGAGGTTCGTGGCCTCAGGCACCAGCGAGAAGCTGTTGGCGATGCCGGCCAGCGACGCGCCGCCGTTGCGCTGCGCCACCCAGAAGTTCAGGCCCGCCGCATCCGGCGCGCGGTTGAAATAACCGACATAAAGATTTGTGATATCATCAATGGCAGCCATGTTAAGCTTCTCCTAAAGGTTCGAACCGCGCCTGATTATCAGGGTGTCCAGGGTGAACCCCGCTGGTCATCCAGAGGGTCCGTGATTTCAATTCCTTGTTTCGTTTCCAGTGCCAGGCACCCGATCGTTAACCGTATGTCAGAAACCCTGTGACAGGCCCGTCATTTCGTTAACCAATACCGGAAAACCCCAGGCATTAGAACTTTTTAGTACTTCCGCATCTGATTACAAGCGATTCGTTAAAAAAGCTTATACCATCCGCACCGGGTGACCCCAAATCGGATGTCGCCCAAAAGTACAGTAACTTGCTAATAGACGGGTTGCGCCGCGCCGTCAACCATATTTTTTTATCCTTCACGCATAAATTACCCGCCTGTGGCCGCAATGTTACATAATATGTGCACGCCCGTGACGCCAGGGCAGGATGATTTCAGGTTGCGTCCCCCCACCCTCGCCGCGCAGGCGCTGACCCCCACCCCGGCCCTCCCCACACTTGCCAAGCCGGAGCCTTCTGGCGAAGGCTGGAGGGGGAGGGAGAAGATCAGCGTTCTGCGCCGGACCCCTCCTCTTGTGGGCAGGGCTATCGCATGTGTAATTCTGTTGCCGCATCATATCCCCCTCTCCCCTTGCGGGAGAGGGTCGGGGTGAGGGGGGGGTAAAAACAGCGCATGACCTGTCCGGCAGGATTGGATAAGAGTCTAGTCTGAAAAACTATCAACAGGGGAGCAACAGCATGAACAATATGGATGGCAAGATTGCATTTATTTCCGGCGCGGCGCGGGGCCTGGGGGCGGAAACCGCGCGCATGATGGCGGCCTGTGGGGCCAAAGTGATCATCGGCGACATACTGGATGATGTCGGCCACGCCACCGCAGAGGGCATTATCAACGCCGGTGGCAAGGCGCTGTACACGCATCTGGATGTCACGCAGGAAGATGACTGGCAGGCAGCGATCAAGGCGGGGGTGGATAAATTTGGCGGGCTTGATGTGCTGGTGAACAATGCCGGGATTTTCTTTATGAAAAGCACCGAGGACATGACCCTGGCCGACTGGCGCCGGATGAGCGCGGTCAATCTGGACGGGGTGTTTCTGGGCACCAAAACCGCATTGCCGCATCTGAAGGCGCGCGCGGCGAAAGCCCCGGTGGGCGGATCGATCATTAATCTGTCGTCGATTGCCGGGATCATCGGCATCGCCAACTTCACCGCCTATCATATGTCCAAAGGCGGCGTGCGGATTTACACCAAGGCCTGCGCCATGGAATTTGCGCCGCACCGCATCCGGGTAAATTCCATTCATCCCGGTCTGATCGAAACCGACATGGCCAAACAGGTGGTCAAGGAAATGAGCGGCGTCATGGGTTCCGACAACGCCGTGCGCGACATGTTCGTACAAAGCCACCCGATCGGGCGCATTGGCGAGCCGAAAGACATCGCCAACGGCATCGTGTTTCTGGCGTCGGATGATTCGGCGTTTATGACGGGATCAGAACTGGTGGTGGATGGCGGCTGGACCGCGCAGTAGATTGGACGTGGCGCTCACCCCGCCGCATACACCGAATCCGGTCCCGCGTCACCTTCACACTTGGCGCGGCCGGTTTCGACCATGTGCAGCAGATGCGCCAGAACGGAACGTCCGGCGGCGGGCCAGAGTTTGGCGTCCACATCCTTGTACATGATGGGCACCATGTCGGGAATGCGGCCAACGCCGTCTTTCAAGCAGGTGGTGATTTGCGCCTCGCGGTCCTGGCGGTGGGCGATATAGGCGCGCACGAAATTTTGCGGATCCTTGATCGCCGGGCCGTGCGTCGGCCAATAGGTTGCATCATCGCGCGGCAATAAAATATCCAGGCTGTGCATATAATCTTTCATGTCGCCATCGGGCGGCGAGATGACGGTGGTGGACCAGCCCATCACATGATCGCCGGTGAACAGCGCCTTTTCCTCAACCAGCGCAAAACAGATATGGTTCGACGTGTGCCCCGGCGTATGCACGCATTCCACCGTCCAGCCATCGCCTTTGATCACATCGCCGTGGCGCACCACAATATCGGGCACAAAGTCCTTGTCGCCGCCGGCCTCGACGGTCTGGCCTTCGAGCACGCCTTTGCCGCTGCCATGCGGGCCATAGCCGTAGGATTTCGGATTGCCCATCAGTTTTTTCAGCGGCGTGGTGGCGGGCGAGTGATCCATATGGGTGTGGGTGATCAGGATGTGGGTGATGACCTCGCCTTTCAGGCCGTCCACAATCGCCTGCACATGATCCATGTCCAGCGGGCCGGGATCGATCACCGCGACCTTGCCCCTGCCGATAATGTACGTGCCCGTGCCAGCTTGCGTAAAGCCGCTGGGATTGCGCGCAATGACCCGGCGGATCATCGGCGAAATCTGCGCCATCGCGCCATATTCAAAAGTCAGTTCACGGACATAGGGAATGACAACGCCCATTGAAGGCTCCTATTCTGCCGCCAGCGGACGATGCGCGCGGATGAGTTCAAGAATTTTTGCAGCGGCCAGCGGGATATTGGTGCCGGGGCCAAAAATCCCCGCCACGCCCGCTTTGTACAGAAAATCATAATCCTGCTGCGGAATGACGCCGCCGCAAATCACCATGATATCTTCCGCGCCCTGTTTCTTCAGTTCACTGATCAATTCCGGCACCAGGGTTTTATGCCCCGCCGCCTGGGATGAAACGCCGACCATATGCACGTCATTTTCCACCGCATCGCGCGCCACTTCGGCTGGCGTCTGGAACAGCGGGCCGACATCGACGTCAAAACCGATATCGGCAAACGCGGTGGCGATGACTTTTGCGCCCCGGTCATGGCCGTCCTGGCCCATTTTTACCACCAGCATGCGCGGGCGGCGGCCTTCGTCTTTGGCGAAACTTTCGACATCGCGCTGAATTTTTTCAAAGCCGGCATCGCCTTCATAGGCGGCGCCATACACGCCCGCGATGGACTGTACCTGGGCGCGGTGGCGGCCAAACACTTCTTCCATCGCGTCGGAAATTTCACCCACCGTGGCGCGGGCGCGCGCCGCATCCACCGCCAGCGCCAGCAGATTGCCATTGCCCGCAGCGCCTTTGGTTATGGCCGCCAGCGCCGCCTTGCATTTGGCTTCATCGCGCGCGGCGCGGGTTGATTTCAGCCGCACAATCTGGCTTTCGCGCACTTTGTCATTGTCCACATCGAGAATATCCATGTGCTCTTTGCTGTCAGTCTGATAGCGATTAACACCGACAATGACTTCTTCGCCCCGGTCAATGCGGGCCTGACGGCGCGCCGCCGCCTCTTCGATTTTCAGCTTGGGCATGCCCGACGCCACCGCCTTGGTCATGCCGCCCAGTTCTTCCACCTCTGCCATAAGGACGCGCGCGGCCACCGCCAGATCATTGGTCAGCGCCTCGATATAATAGGAACCGCCGAGAGGATCGACCACATTGCACACGCCGGTTTCTTCCTGCAAAATCAGTTGCGTGTTGCGTGCGATACGCGCCGAAAATTCCGTAGGCAGAGCAATCGCTTCGTCCAGTGAATTGGTGTGCAGGCTTTGCGTGCCGCCCAGCACCGCCGCCATCGCTTCAAACGCCGTGCGCACCACATTGTTGTAGGGATCCTGTTCGGTCAGCGATACGCCGCTGGTCTGGCAATGGGTGCGCAGCATGGCGCTTTGCGGATTTTTGGCGTTAAAGCCTGCCATGATTTCCGCCCACAGCAAACGCGCCGCGCGCAGTTTGGCCACTTCCATGAAAAAATTCATGCCGATGGCGAAAAAGAACGACAGGCGCGGCGCAAATTCATCGACATCCTGCCCGGCTGCCATGGCGGCGCGCACATATTCCTTGCCATCGGCCAGTGTGAACGCCAGTTCCTGCACCTGCGTCGCGCCCGCTTCCTGCATGTGATAGCCGGAAATCGAAATGGTGTTGAACTTCGGCATATGTTTGGAGGCATAGCCGATAATGTCAGACACAATACGCATGCTGGGTTCGGGCGGATAAATATAGGTGTTGCGCACCATGAATTCTTTCAGAATATCGTTCTGAATGGTGCCCGCCAGCTTGTCCGGCGTTACGCCCTGTTCTTCGGCGGCGACAATGTAATTGGCCAGAATCGGGATCACCGCGCCGTTCATGGTCATCGACACCGACATTTTATCGAGCGGAATGCCATCAAACAGGATTTTCATATCCTCGACAGAATCAATCGCCACGCCCGCCTTGCCGACATCGCCGGTGACGCGCGGATGATCGCTGTCATAGCCGCGATGCGTGGCCAGATCGAAAGCCACCGAAAGCCCCATCTGGCCCGCCGCCAGATTGCGCCGGTAAAAGGCGTTGGATTCCTCGGCTGTCGAAAAACCCGCATATTGCCGCACGGTCCAGGGGCGCCCGGCATACATGGTCGCCTTGACGCCGCGCAGATAGGGCGAAAAGCCTGGCAGGCTATCGGCAAAATCCAGGCCCGCGACATCGGCTGCGGTATAGAGCGGCTTGACGTCAATGCCTTCGGGTGTATGCCAGGTCAGCGCGTCCAGGGGCCGCTTGCCCAGTTCCTTGGCCGCCAATACGCGCCAGTCTTCAACAGTAGGTTTCTTCGCCATGTGCAGTCCTAAAATCTAGCTATGTCGGTAGGGTCATTGTAACACGGGTTGCGGGATTAATCACCATCCGCTGGCGGGAGCGGGGCCGCCCCAGGCATGGCCCGCCTGCGAATGAAGAATGCCGGAATTACAGCCAGCAGGAAAACCACCGTCAGGATCATGAAACAATCCCGGAACGCCAGCATATAGGCCTGGGAATAGATCATCCGCCCCAGATAAAACATCGCCACTTCCTGCGCGGTCAGTTCGGTCAGCCCGGCCATGTCGAACAGGCCGGAAAATCTGTCCAGCAGTTCCAGCGTGGCGGTGTTGCCCGCCGTCTGGGTAGCGGTCATGGCCTCAGAAAAGAAATTGGTGCGCTGGGACAGCATGATCGAGGCAAGATTAACCCCAAACGCGCCGCCAAGCTGGCGTACGAAATTATTGATGCCGGACGCCTGCGACATCAGATGCAGCGGCATTCCCCCCATCGCCGCCGCCGTCATTGCAGGCATCACCATGCCCAGCCCGACACGCCCGACCATGATCCAGATGGTGATCGTGACAAATGGCGCATCCAGATCCAGCCCGGTCATCAGATAGCAGGAGTAAGAAAAAATCAGCAGCCCGATGACCATCGGCAACATCGAGCCAAAGCGGTCGCTCATCGCACCTGCAACCGGAAACACAAACACCATGATCAGCCCGGGCGCCATCAGCATCAGGCCGGCCGAAAGCGCGGTGCTGCCCTGCACGGTCTGCATAAACAGCGGCGCCAGATAGGTCGAACCAAACAGCCCGCCGCCAAAGATGAACAATATAATCGCGGCAGGCGCAAAGGATGGCTGCAAAAACACCCGCAATTGCAGCAAAGGCTGCGGCGTCAGTATCTCCCAGGTGATGAACGCCACAAAAGAAACCCCTGCCGCAATCAAAAGCGCCAGTACATGATTTTCATGCCAGCCATCCTGTTGGCCATCACTCAGCCCGACCAGCAGGGAACTGACGAAAACAGAAACCAGGAACAGCCCGGCCCAGTCAAATTTTTCGCGCGGGCCGATGGCTTCGCGATCGGTCAGGAAAATCGATCCCAGGGCGATGGCGGCAAACAGCAGCGGCAGTTCCAGAAAGAAAATATAGCGCCACCCCAGCGCGTCAATCACCATGCCGCCAATGCTGGGGCCAAGGGCGGGCGCCATCACCGTGCCCATCGCGAAAATCCCCATCGCGCGACCGCGCTGTTCGGGCGGGAATACCTGAAACATGATCATCATGGTCAGCGGCGTCATCAAACCGGCCGCCGCGCCCTGAAACACGCGAATGGCGATCAGTATATCCTCATTGGGCGCGAACATGCCCGCGATGGAACCCAGCATAAAAACCGACAGCGAGACAATGAAGGTAAAGCGCACGCCAAACGAATGCACCATCCAGCTATTGGCCAGCATGGTGATCGTGCTCGACGCCATAAAGCCGGTGGCCAGCCATTGCGCTTTGTCCTGCCCAATGCCGAACGCGCCGATAATTTCCGGGATCACCACATTGACAATGGTTGCGGGCAGCAATGTAGCGAGTGTGCCAGCCATTGCCGTAATCACCGCGAACATCCGGTAATTGGGGCCAAACTCAGCGAACTTCGCGGCAATGGCAGGGGATTGCTGCGGCGGTCCCGGTGATGGCTGCGGGGTACGGGGGCCGCCGGTACTATCGTCCCGGGATGTCAATGGCGACCTCAACCATCATGCCGGGCTTTAACAGATAGTCGCGCTGCGCCACGTCAATGCGCACCTCCAGCCGTTGTGCAATTTTGGTGAAGTTGCCGCTGGGATTGGGATTGGGCAGCAGCGCAAACTGGCTGGTCGCCGCATTGCCGATACGCACCACCTTGCCATCAAAAGTTTCGCCCGGATAGGCATCGACCGTTACCGAGGCGTGGGCGCCAATTTTGACATGGCGTATTTCGCCTTCCTTGATGTTGGCGTTAACCCAGATATTGTTTTGATCATGGATCATCAGCAGACGCTGACCGGGACGCACATATTCACCGGGATTGGCGAAGGTTTCATCGACCACACCCTTTACCGGGCTTTTCACCGCACGGTCTGTAATATCCAGCGCCTGACGATCGCGCTGCGCCGTCAGCCGCGCCTCCTGCGCCGCCATCATCCGCAAGCGTTCATCCAGCACCTGCGCCTCCATGCGCGCCGATTGCGCCGTTGCAAGCTGGGCGCGGCCAGCCTCTACCGCCGCCAGCGCGCGCGCGCTTTCCTGCTGCGCCTTGTTCAGACGGTTGCGTTCGGTTTCCCAGCGTTGCGCCGAAATCACTTTATCCTTGTACAGAGCATCGATGCGTTTGAAATCGGCCTGCGCCAGTTGCAGATCTGACTGGGCGCCGCTGGCGCGCGCCTGAACTTCATTGACCATGGATTGCGCCATCTCAAACTGGCTTTTGGTGCGCTGGTCCACCTGATCACGGCTGAGCATCAGCCCCGCTTTTTCGGCGCGCACGCCTTCCAGTCCGGCATCGATTTCCGCAAGCATCAGGCTGGCTTCGCGCGGATCAATTTCGACCAGAAGATCGCCTTTTTGAACGGATGCGCCTTCCTTGGCGGGGAAGCTGGCAATCCATCCGGCCACACGGCTGCTGATCGAAATCATGGTGGATGAAAGCCTGGAATCCTGCACATAGACATGGGAATAGCGGCCATATAGCCAGGTGCCGATCACCAGCAGCGCAATCAGGCCCACACCCCCAAGCAACATCAGCCGCGCCTTTGGTGTGCCGATCACCTCGCCAACCAAACCCTGGCCCCGGGCACGCATCTTTGCGATGCCGCTAGACATGTCGTTCATCGGTTTCCTCGGACGTCCTGTTATTTTTTGTTGCAGCCCAATCCCTGATCGTCACAAGTTAAACCAAATCTGTCCGAACATGAACGAAATCTTTGATCATAATTTTTCGCGGCACATTGAAATCCGCAAATAGTTTTTTTCGCGCACTGATCCCCAACATTTAGTACGTGAACGAATCACGAAGTCGGTAAATATGCCGATTCGGGCTTGGCTTGTTCCAGTTAGGTTCCGTAACATGGTCAGACATTACGCAATCCTGTTTACCTTTTGCGGCCGGTTCTGAGCCTGCTGCAAAAATCCGCAGATATGCGCCAGAACCAATCCGATTAAAGCGGGTTTTTTCAGACCACCTGAAAATATTATAAATGTAACTTTTACAAACCGATGAATTGGTGTTTACTCTCTATCAGCTACTACATTTAGTGCGTGAACGAATCACGAAGGATCTGGACTTGCCGATTCGGACTTGGCTTGTTCCAGTTTGGTTCCGGCATATGGGTGGGTTGTGTATAGATTAATTAACCTCTGCCATCCGCTACCTGATTCTAACACATATTGGCATTTTGCCGGTTGCGGGCGGGCCTGTCGCACGGCATCGTTAGCGCCATGAATATACAGCCCCAAAACCGTTTTCAGCCTTATGGGCGCACTGCTGAGCGCGGCGAGGTTACAGCCGTTCTGGGCCCCACCAATACCGGCAAGACGCATCTGGCGGTGGAACGCATGCTGGGTCATGCCAGTGGCATGATCGGACTGCCGCTGCGGCTGCTGGCGCGCGAAATCTATGACCGTGTTGTGCGCATGCGCGGGGCGGCCTGTGTGGCGCTGATTACCGGCGAGGAAAAAATTCTGCCTGCGCGACCGTCCTATTATGTGTGTACGGTCGAATCCATGCCGGTGAGCATTGAAACCGAATTTCTGGCGGTGGATGAAATCCAGCTTTGTGCAGACGCAGAACGCGGGCATATTTTCACTGACCGGCTGCTGCATGCGCGCGGGCGGCGCGAAACCATGTTTCTGGGCGCAGAAACCATGCGGCCCCTGCTGCGCCAGCTTTTGCCTGAGGCGCGCTTTATTTCCCGGCCGCGTTTTTCACAACTTCATTATGCCGGATCAAACAAGCTAAGCCGGATGCCACGCCGTTCGGCCATTGTCGCCTTTTCCGCCGATGCGGTGTACGGCATTGCCGAATTGATC
Organism: uncultured Alphaproteobacteria bacterium; assembly: GCA_947085295.1. Classification (GTDB taxonomy): domain Bacteria; phylum Pseudomonadota; class Alphaproteobacteria; order UBA11222; family UBA11222; genus UBA11222. Next base: position 11,333 of record CAMTVX010000035.1, read on the forward strand.
CGCCGTCAGCGGGGCGGGGCCGCCGTGGTGATGGGATCGCTCAGCCCGCGCACCCGCAACGCCCAGGTGGCGCTGTTTCAGTCCGGCGACGTGGATTTTCTGGTCGCCACCGACGCCATTGGCATGGGCATCAACATGGATGTCGATCATATCGCCTTTGCCAGCGTCAGCAAATTTGACGGTTTTGGCCATCGCAACCTGCGTCCCACCGAAATTGCGCAGATTGCAGGACGCGCCGGACGCTATCTGAATGATGGCACCTTTGGCACCACGGGCGATGCCGGGCATATGGACGAAGAATTGATCGCCCAGGTTGAAAACCATCATTTCGACCCGTTGCGTAGCATCAAATGGCGCAATTCAGACCTGGATTTTGGCAGTGTTTTACGGCTGATCCGCAGCCTTGAAGCAGAGCCGCCGATGCGCGGGCTTGGCCGCACACGGGAAAATTGTGATTTGACCACCTTGCGGCTGCTGGCCGCAGATAGTGGTATTGCAGGTATGACCAGTGCGCCCGCCGCTGTGAAGCGCCTGTGGCAGGTCTGTCAGGTGCCGGATTTTCGCAAATTGGGGCCGGAGCTGCATTCACGGCTGCTGGCCGAGTTTTACAGCCATTATATGAGCGATGCGGGCGTATTGCCGGAAGATTATGTGGCGCGCCACGTAGATCGACTTGACCGGGCCGACGGGGACATAGATACATTGTCCACCCGTATTGCGCATATCCGTACCTGGACCTTTGTTGCCAACCGATCTGGCTGGCTTTCTGATTCTGGCTATTGGCGGGAGCGTACACGCGGGATAGAAGATAGATTATCTGATGCACTGCATGAACGATTGACCCTGCGCTTTATCGACCGCCGCACCAGCGTGTTGATGAAACGGCTACATCAAAAGGAAGAGCTTATGGCTTCGCTCACCCCTGAGGGCGATGTAATGGTGGAAGGCGAATTTGTTGGCCGTCTCGACGGCTTTCGGTTTTCGGCTGACCCAAGCGTGGACGGTATTCATGCGCACACTTTGCGCAATGCCGCCGCACAGGCATTACAGGGCGAAATTGGCGCACGCGCCTTCCGTCTGGATCGCCATGCGCGCATCGATGACGGCAAAATCATTGCGATCGGCGATGATGGATTAATCCGCTGGGAAGGCATGGTCGTGGCAAAGCTGTGTGCCGGACCGGAAATTTTAAGCCCGCGCGTGGAACTGATTGCCGATAGCGACCTGCTGTTCGGGCATGCAGAAATTGCCGTGCGCGAAGCCCTGGAAGCCTGGCTGACACGGCGTATTCGCACGGTGCTGGAACCGCTGATTACATTGCGCGATTCCACCGAACTAATCGGCGCGGGCAAGGGCCTGGCGTTTCAGATGGTGGAGGCGCTGGGATTATTGCCGCGCGCCGGTGTCGCCGGATTCGTAAAAAATGTCGATCAGACCGAGCGCGCCAAATTGCGCAAGCTGGGTGTGCGCTTTGGCGAACATTTCATCTATATGCCGGCGCTGATCAAACCGGCGCCCGCTGCCATGAAGCTGCGCCTGTGGCGTGTCAGCGCGCGCATTGAAACCGCTTTAAGCATTCCCGCCGCAGGTCTGTCATCCGTGCCCGTCGATCCGGCAATGCCCGATGGATATTATCTGATGGCAGGCTATGGCGTGTGCGGGCCGCGCGCCATTCGCATCGACATGCTGGAACGCCTGCTGGTGCAGTTGCGCCAGAAAAACATGGCGGGCGCATTTCCACTGAGCGCACAGCTCTGGTCGCCAGTTGGCTGTGGCGTGGGTGATTTCGAGGCTGTCATGCGCGCGCTGGGCTATGCACCGCTCAGCGCCGAGGCATCCGTTGCCGCCGCCGCGCAGCCTGCAACGCAAAATGCGGCGGCCGAAACGGTGGAAACAGCGGACGAGGAACAGCTTGATATGGCGCTGGAGGAACAGAGTGTCCCTGAAGCGCCGGAACCTCTGGAAGAAAATCTGGAACTGGATTTTACCCCGATTCCCGAAGATGCGCAGGATGCACCCGCCGCCACGCCAGAAGATGCTGGCCCGCCACAAATTCTGTGGAAGTTTCAGCCCCCGCGCCGCAGCCATACGCCCAAAACGGCCCCCAGACCGGCTAATGCGAAACGCGAAATTATTATTCCGCAACGCAAGGCGTCAAAGCGTGAAGTCAGCGAAACGCGCCTGCTGGATCCAGCCACAGCGCTGGCCCGCGAGGCGGAAAAAAACGCCGCGCAGAACAGAAATAAATCCAGACCCAAAGCAAAGCCTGAAAAACCTCAGGGCAATATAAAATTGGGCAATAAACCCGCTGAACAAAAACCCCGCCCACAGGCGGCGGATAAACCTATCGACCCCGATTCGCCCTTCGCAAAATTACAGGCACTGAAGGAGCGTATGCAGAAATCAGCCTGAATGGAGGCACATGACAGCAAACAACGTAACGCAATTTGATAATTTTGATTGCAGCCTGCGTATTGATAAATGGCTGTGGCATTCCCGATTTTTCAAAAGCCGCTCTGCTGCGGCCCGTTTCGTCGCCAGTGGCAGGGTCCGCGTTAATCGCCGCCCCATCAGCAAGACCGCCCATGCCCTGAAAGAGGGCGATATCCTGACCTTTGTGCAGCGTGACAGCGTTATCGTCGTCCAGGTTCGCGCGCTGGGTGAACGCCGGGGTCCGCCGACCGAGGCCAAAAATCTGTATCAGGATCTTTCCGACATCCCGCACGGCCTGAATATGCAGCCACCGCTTGCGCAGCCTTCGATGCCCATGCTAGATCGTGCTTATGGTCAATCGGATTTTATCACTGTTCGCGCGGCAACCGGCTAAGGATGCAGCGCCTAAACCCTCGCACTCGATAACGGAAAAGCAGATTGCCGCCGTTGCGCTGCTTGTGGAGGCGGCAACTCTGGATGGCGAATTCGGCGCGCCGGAACAGGCCGCTATCCGGCGCGTTTCAGCCGGGCGATTCGCGCTCAACGACGAAGAGGTCGCAAGCCTGTTTGAACTGGCCCAGGCGCGTCAGGACAGCTCCAACCAGCTGTTCCGTTTTACCCATGAAATCAATCAGTCCTATGCCCCCGAAGAGCGGGTGGAAATAGTGGAAATGTTGTGGGAAGTGGTTTATGCAGACGGGGTTTTGCATGATTTTGAAGCCAATCTGATGCGCCGGATTGGCGGTCTGATTTATGTATCGGATGTGGATCGTGGCAATGCCCGAAAACGGGTTATGGCACGGCTGGGAATTGCGCGTTTGGGAACTGAATGATAAGCAATGCCGCCAGAAAACTGGTTTGGGCATGCAATACGGAGGATTAGATGACCTATATCGTCACAGAGGCCTGCATTAAGTGCAAATTTATGGACTGCGTGGAGGTCTGCCCTGTGGACTGTTTCTACGAAGGTGAGAATATGCTGGTGATCCACCCCGACGAATGCATCGATTGTGGGGTGTGCGAGCCGGAATGCCCCGCCGAGGCCATTGTTCCCGACACCGAACCCGGCCATGAGAAAATAGCTGGTGTGAACCGTGAATATGCCCTGAAATGGCCAAATATCACCGTTGCAGGCACGCCGCCAGATGATGCCGACGATTTTAAGGGCGTGGATGCGAAGTTCGACAAATATTTCAGCCCAAAACCCGGCCATTAGCGCATTTCAAGGCGGGCAGGCTAAAATGCCTGCCCGCCTTGATTTTTTATGCCGTCAACCTGTTCTTAGGAAAAATCAGGCACAGTGTCGCCTGAATTTATTTATGAGGGGCGGCAAGATCCATGGCACAGTTCAAATCGGCACAATTTAAAACCCGGCCATTCAGCGCAGAAGTCCAGCTTATGAAGCAAAACGGCAGTTCTCCTGCCGCTTTTAAGGACGCGCCACAGCCCACACGGCGCCCCCCCGCCTTTTCCGGCCAGGCCGAGATTTTGGCGGCCATCGCCGAATTACGTGAAGAACTGTTCAAAAAATCAGATAATAGCGTATCTGACGCTGCGATGGCCTCCGTCACGGACAAAATGCTGGAAGCCCATCGTCGCGATATTGACGACGCGAAAAAGCTGAAAGCCGAAATAGACCAGCTTTCCGCCGCCATCGACACCACAAAGCGCGAAATCGCCTCCATGCGCTATAAAGACGCCAACAAATATGAGCGGATCACCGATGTTACCCATGAGCTGGACGAGGTGGTGCTGGACACGGAGCGCGCCACTGAAACTATTCTGGCCAGTTGTGAGGAAATTGAAACCGGCCTGGAGGCCATTGAATTGCAGGCCAGTTCACCTGACGAGCGGGCCGAAATCAACGCCGTGAGCCAGAAAGTCGTCAAAATCTACGAAGCCTGTAACTTTCAGGATATTACCGGCCAGCGCATCACCAAAGTGGTCAATACGCTGAAATTCATCGAGGAACGCCTGGATGTGATGATGCAGATCTGGGGCGGCCACGAAGAATTTGACGCCATCGACCTGCCCGATCGCGAAATTGGCCATGAAGACGATCTATTGCTGAACGGCCCGGCGCGCGAAGGCGGGGATAGTGTCAGCCAGGACGATATCGACGCACTGTTTGATTAGCCCCCGCGCCATTTGGCCGGTCGTTTTTCCAGCCAGGCGCTTAGCCCTTCTTTATAATCCGGATGCGTGATTGCGGCGTTCAATAGCTGTTCGGATTGCGCCACCGCCATCGCCACCGACTGGTGCTGATCGGCGTATATCTGCTGTTTGGTCATACGCAGACTGCCGGGGGCCGATTTTTCAGCGAGCATCTCAGCATAGGCCCGCACATGCGCCATCAAGGCGTCCGCTGGCAGCACCTTGTTCAGCATGCCCATCGTCATGGCCTCCTCGGCCAGAAATACCCGGCTGGACAGCAGAACATCCTGCGCATGGGTCAGGCCCACCAGACGCGGCAAAACCCATGAAAGGCCAAATTCCGCCGGGAAGTTAAACCGTCCGTGCGCCGCTGTGAATTTCGCCCCGGCCACGGCAAAGCGCAAATCCGCATAACAGGCCAGCACCAGCCCAATGCCCGCCGCAGCCCCGTTAATGGCGGCAATCACCGGCTTGCTCAACCCGAAATGATAGGCAAAACTGGCGTCGAATTCAGGGCGCACCCCATAACCAGGCATCGCAATATCCTCGGACGTTCCCGCATCGTATCGGCCCTTTTCGGAATGCCCCTCCAGCGCCGCCGTATCGGCGCCCGCACAAAACGCGCCCCCCGCCGGGTCGCCGGTCACGATAATGACCCGCACGCTCGCATCCGCTTCTGCCATGGCCAGCGCCCAGCGATATTCAGTGTGCATGCGCCCGGTCCAGGCGTTCATCCGTTTGGGCCGTGACAGCATGATTGTGGCCACCTGATTTTCCACACTGCATTGGATGGTCTTGAGTTCCATGTCCTATCCCTATATTACAGAATCCTGCGCATAACTCCGTCAGCCGAGGAACCCCATGCCCGAAGATAAGCGCCTAACCTCCATCCCAAGCCTTGCCGCTGTCAAGCTGGATACGCCGCCTGACCGGGTGTTTGCCGATGAAAAACCGCAGACCGCTTTCAAATTCGGCGCGGAAACCGTGCGGGTGTTTGACGATATGGTCAGCCGTTCGGTACCCTATTACGATGAAATGCAGCGCATGACGGCGGAACTGGCGCGCGATTTTGCGCAGCCCGATACGCGGCTTTATGATCTTGGCTGTTCCACTGCCACGACGCTTGCCATGCTGCATTACACGGTTGACCCCAGCGTGCAGTTTGTGGGTGTCGATAATTCCCCCGAAATGCTTGGCAAGGCGCGCGAGAAACTGGATAGTCTGGGTATAACGCGCCCTGTCGAACTGATGCTGTCGGACATCGAAAAAATGCCGCCGCTGCATGACGCCAGTGTCGTGGTGATGAACCTGACCCTGCAATTTGTGCGCCCGCTGCACCGCGAGCGCCTGGTCAAACAGATTTTTGACGGCATGACGGAGCGCGGCGCGTTTATTCTGATCGAAAAGCTGACCGTATCGGATGGCGATCTGAACCGGCTGTTCATCAATTATTATTACGACATGAAACGGCGCAACGGTTATTCCGAACTGGAAATTTCGCAAAAACGCGAGGCGCTGGAAAATGTGCTGATCCCGTACCGGCTGGAAGAAAATGTCGAGCTGCTGAAAGGCGCGGGCTTCCGGTCCGTCGAGATGTTTTTCCGCTGGTATAATTTTTGCGGCCTGGTCGCCGTTAAGTGAGTGCAGCACAGATGATTGTCCAGATCGGCGACTGGTTTTTCAAATATCGCAATATCGCTTTTCCTGTCATGCTGGTGGCGCTGTTCACTGGTCTGCCGCCGACGCCGTTTCTGGGCAGCGCGGTGATTGACGCCTGGCTGGATATGCTGGGCCTGCTGCTGGCGCTGGCGGGTTCTGGCCTGCGCGCCTGGGTGATTGGACTGGCCTATATCAAACGCGGCGGGCTGGATAAAAAAGTGCATGCCGATACGCTGGTCAGTTCCGGCATGTTTGCAGTGTGCCGCAATCCCTTATATGTCGGCAATGCGCTGGTGCTGCTGGGCCTGTTTGTGGTGCACAACAATCCGCTCGCCTATCTCTTTGGCCTGCTATTTTTCGGCGTCGCCTATTGGGGCATTGTCGCAGCGGAAGAAAAATTTCTGGCCGAAAAATTCGGCGATGACTATCGCGATTACTGCGCCCGCGTGAACCGCTTCTGGCCCAATTTCAGAAACTATCGCGAAGCCGTAACCGGCATGGACTTCAACTGGCGCCGCATCGTGATCAAGGATTATTCCACCGTCTATACCTGGGTCGTCGGCATGATCATTCTCATTGCCTGGGAACACGCCCACTGGGCCGGCGCATCGTTCATTGACGCCCTATATTCCGTACTCATCCCGCTCGGCATCGCCACGGCACTGGTACTGCTCGTCCGTATACTGAAAAAACGCGGCATGCTTTCGGAACACGCCGCGTGATTTAATCACACCCCGTCGAGCAATTCGATTTCCGGCGCACCGGCCAGCAAGGCGCCCATTTTGGCAAAACCCGCCTTAAAATGCTCCGATCCCATATGGGTATCCACGGCCGCCTGGTCCTTGTAGTTTTCCAGTACGACATAGGTCTGTGGATCGGTTTTTGATTTGTGCAGGGCGTAAAAATTATTGCCCGGCTCATCCTTGCGGGTGGCGCGCGCCAGTACGGAGAAGATCTCCTCGAACTCGGCATTCTTGCCGGCCGCAACTTTAAGTTTGGCCACGATTCCTACTGTCATTGTGTTCTTCCTTGCTGGTGGTTTATTGTGTTTCAAACGCCGTCGAGCAGTTCGACCTCAGGTGCGCCCGCCATGCAGGCGCCCATTTTCTTGCCGCCTTCCTTGAAATGCGGATATTCACGGTGCGCCGCGAACGCCGCCGCATCCTTGTAATTTTCCAGCACGACGTAAAGCAGCGGATCGGTTTTTGATTTGTGCAGGGCGTAGAAATTATTGCCCGGTTCGTTCTTGCGCACGGCGGCGGCGAGTTCAGAGAATATCTGTTCAAACTCGGCATTCTTGCCGGCCTGTATCTTGATTTTAGCGATGACACCCAGGCTCATGGTTTCTTCTCCCTGCTGTTATGGACCCCTATTATGCCCCTATTATTGCGC
>CAMTVX010000036.1:0-58807 GCA_947085295.1 uncultured Alphaproteobacteria bacterium
ATGCGCTGCCCGATGAAATGGCCAGAAATGGCCCCGCGTCGAAACTTGGGGCAGGTGCGGCATGATGGCCCGGCGCGTACGAGAAACCTCACTGCTGGATCGCATGCCTACGGTGCGTGGCCGGATACAGGCGGATGTTGATCTGGCGCCATTGGCGTGGTTCCGGGTTGGCGGTCAGGCCGATATTTTGTTTCAGCCCGCAGATGCGCAGGACCTTTCAGATTTTCTGGCGGCCTTGCCCGGCGATGTTTCCGTCACGGTAATCGGGGCGGGTTCGAATTTACTGATCCGGGATGGCGGCATTCGCGGCGTCGTTGTGCAACTGGGTGCGGGTTTCAGCGATATTCAGATTGGCGATGACGGCGTTATCCATGCTGGTGCTGCGGTCATGGATGTCAAGCTGGCGTCGGCAGCGCGTGATGCCGGCCTGACGGGGCTGGAATTTTTGCGCGGCATTCCCGGTACGATGGGTGGCGCTGCGCGGATGAATGCAGGCGCGTTCGGCGGCGAAATCAGGGACATATTTGTCAGCGCCCAGGGCGTGGACCGGCAAGGGCGATTGCTGACGTTTTCATCGGCGCAGGCGGGCCTTGGCTATCGCAAGAGCGCATTCCCCCCGGATGTTATTCTGACCCGCGTAAGCGTGCGTGGACACCCTGGGGATCGCACCGCCATTTCCGCGCGCATGGCCGAAATAGCCGCCGAGCGCAGCGCCAATCAGCCGGTTGGCGCGCGCACCGGCGGCAGCACCTTTGCCAACCCGGCGGACCCAAAGGCGGCAGGACGCAAGGCTTGGGAATTGATTGACGCGGGGGGATGCCGTGGCCTGCGTATCGGCGATGCGATGGTGTCGGAAAAGCATTGCAACTTCCTGATCAATTGCGGCGCGGCTACGGCGGCCGATCTGGAACGTTTGGGCGAGCAGGTGCGCGCCCGCGTGCTGGAAGTTACGGGCGTCGCGCTGCATTGGGAAATTCAGCGTATTGGCGATGAAGGGGCGCGCACATGAACACGCCCCGTCATGTCGCCGTGCTGAAAGGCGGCTGGTCCGCCGAACGCGATGTCAGCCTTGTATCCGGGGCCAAATGCGCCGAAGCACTGCGCGCAGAAGGTTATCAGGTCAGCGAAGTGGATGTGGATGACACGATTGCCACCGTATTGACGGCGTTAAGGCCCGATGTGGTTTTCAATGCTCTGCATGGCCGTTGGGGTGAAGATGGCTGCGTGCAGGGGCTGCTGGAACTGCTGCGTATTCCCTATACGCATTCTGGCGTGCGGGCGTCAGCGGCGGCGATGGACAAGCCAATGGCCAAGCGCCTGTTTCATGACGCGGGGATTGCCTGCCCGCAAGGCATGGTGATGGATCGCCACGCGCTGGGCAACAAACACCCAATGGCACCGCCTTATGTGGTGAAACCGGTTACCGAAGGTTCCAGCGTCGGAGTGTTCATTGTTCGGCAGGGCGACAATGCGCCGCCGGCGCAGATCGCAGCCGATGACTGGGCATTTGGCGAGGATGTGCTGGTGGAACGCTATATTCCGGGGCATGAACTGACTGTTGCGGTGATGGGGGACCGTGCGCTGGCCGTAACCGAAATCGTATCGGACGCCAAATTCTATGATTATCAGGCAAAATATGCGGCGGGTGGATCGCGCCATGTGATCCCCGCAGAAGTGGACCGCCAGGTTTATCAGCATGCAATGGATGTTGCGCTGGCGGCGCATCAGGTGCTGGGCTGTCGCGGTGTCAGCCGTGCGGATTTCCGGTATGACAATACTATTGCGGGGCGTGACGGACTGTATCTGCTGGAAATAAACACGCAGCCGGGCATGACGCCGACATCGCTGGTGCCGGAACAGGCCGCATATCTTGGCATTTCGTTTGGCGCGCTGTGCCGCTGGCTGGTGGAGGACGCATCATGCGCGCGTTGAAGCCGAAAAATAAGCAGCAGCGCCCTTCGCGCCAGCCACTGGTCAGGGCGCGTGATTGGCGACGCCATGCTGTGATCGCCGCCATCCTTCTTGCGATCTCAGGCGTGGCGGGCGGCGTGGCCTTCTATTCCGGCAGGTTACAGAACAGCGGCGCGCAGGCCGATCTGGTGCTGCGTCAGATTTTACACGACGCGGGCTTCAGTGTGCGTTCAATTAGTGTGGCTGGAAGAGTCCAGACTGAACCTAAGGAATTGCTCGGTGCACTGAATATTGCTAAGGATGATTCGATTCTGCACATTGATCTTGTCGCCGTACATGACCGGATCGCAAGTTTGCCATGGGTACAAGAAGTGCGCGTCACACGTAACCTGCCAGATGCTGTTCATATCGAGTTGATCGAGCGTCACCCGATTGCGATATGGCAACGCAATGGCAAAATGGTTCTGGTGGATCGTGGTGGCGTGGAAATTACCGAAAAAGATGTGGCGGAATATCCTGATCTGCCGCTGATCGTCGGCAAGGGTGCGCCAAAAGCCGCAGGTGAGCTGATTGCGTTGCTCGCCGCCGAGCCGCAACTGGAAAAACGGGTTGCCGCAGCGGTCCGCGTGGGCGAGCGGCGCTGGAACGTGCGTCTAAAGGATGGCATCGATGTGCGCCTGCCTGAGCAGGACCCGCTGATCGCATGGCATAAGCTGGCGCGGTACGAAGAAAATAATGGCCTGCTTGGCCGCGATGTAGAACTTGTTGATCTGCGGCTGGCGAATCGTGTGGTTGTCCGGCTAACCCAGGGTGCGGTACGCCGTACCAAGGGGCCAGAGCGCGAGGCGTATCTGCATTCATCTAATTTGATCTGGGGTAACGCATAAAATGCAGCCGACACGTAATGGCATCATCGCCGGACTGGATATCGGCACATCACAGGTCAGTTGCTTTATTGCGCGTATTGAATCCGATCGCTCCTCTTATGCGCCGCGCCCGCGTATCCTGGGTGTCGGGCACCATGAAAGCAAAGGTGTGAAAAGCGGCGCCATCGTCAATATGGCGGATGCAGAGCGTTCCATCAGCGCAGCCGTCGAGATGGCAGAACGCATGGCGCGGGAAACGGTCCGCAAAGTGATCGTCAATCTTGGCTGTGGTCAGCCCACCAGCCATATGATTGGCTCCGAGATTACTGTCCCCACACCCGAAGTGCGGGAACAGGATGTAAAAAAAGTTCTCCGGCTGGGGCAGATGCAGGTCAACGATCTTGAGGGAGAGCTGATCCACGCCATCCCCATTGGTTATTCGCTGGATGGCCATAAAGGCATTTCGGACCCGCGCGGCATGTATGGCGATCGGCTGGGGGCCAATCTGCATTTTGTCACGGCGGCGCCGGGGCCGATACGCAATCTCGCTTTATGTATTGAGCGGTGTCATCTCGAAGTGGCGGCGCTGGTGGCGTCGCCCTATGCCAGCGGCCTTGCCTGTCTGGTGGAAGACGAAACCGAACTGGGCGTTACCTGCATTGATATGGGCGGCGGATTGACCACCATTTCGGTTTTTGCAGGCGGCAATATGGTGCATCTCGATATCGTGCCGATTGGCGGCATTCATGTCACCAATGATATTGCGCTTGGCCTGTCCACCAGCCACGCCACGGCGGAACGGGTAAAGGCGCTGTATGGCAGCGCCACCGTCAGCCCGTCGGATGAGCGTGACATGATCGACGTGCCGCGTCTGGGCGAAGAAGATCGTGAGACCGCCAACCATGTACCGCGCTCCATTCTGAATGGCATTATTCAACCGCGCCTGGAAGAAACCCTGGAGATGGTGCGCGAGCGTCTGGCCGCAAGCGGGTTGCAGGAAATTGCTGGACGTCGCTTTGTGCTCACGGGTGGCGCAAGCCAGCTTGCCGGAGTACGTGAATTAGCTGCGGAAATATTGAATAGTCAGACAAGACTGGGACGACCGATTCGGTTGCGCGGTCTGCCAGATGCCTCGCAAGGGCCAGAATATTCCACCGTCGCCGGTTTGATCGGATTCGCAATGAGCGGTCCGCTGGAAACCGGCGACGCAATGGGGGTCTCAGGACCTGCAATCCCGGCCGGGCGGGTCGCCCGGATCGGACAGTGGTTGCGGGAGAATTTTTAACGTGCGCAGCGGGTTTCGGCCTGCTGATGAAATCCAGCGTAATCCGTAGGAGAGAAAAACATGACGATCAATCTCAGCGTTCCAGAGATGTATGAATTAAAGCCACGTATTACGGTGTTTGGCGTCGGCGGCGCAGGTGGTAATGCGGTCAATAATATGATCGAAAGCGGTTTGGAAGGCGTCGAATTTGTCGTCGCCAATACCGACGCGCAGGCGCTGTCGCAATCCAAGGCGCAACGCCGCATCCAGATGGGTGAAAGCGCGACGCAAGGGTTGGGCGCAGGATCGCACCCGGAGGTTGGATGTCTGGCGGCCGAAGAGGCGATGCAGGAAATCTGCGATCATCTGGCTGGCGCGCATATGGTGTTTGTCACCGCAGGCATGGGCGGTGGCACCGGTACAGGCGCAGCGCCGGTCATCGCAAAGGCAGCACGCGAAATGGGCATTCTGACTGTGGCCGTCGTGACCAAACCATTCCAGTTTGAAGGCACACGGCGCATGCGCATCGCCGAGCAGGGGCTGGCGGAACTGGAAAAATATGTCGATACGCTGCTGGTGATCCCCAACCAGAATCTGTTCCGCGTGGCCAACGCCAAGACAACCTTTGCTGAGGCTTTTGCAATGGCGGATCAGGTGCTGTTCTCAGGTGTTGGTGGCATTACAGATCTGATGGTGGCGCCAGGCCTGATTAATCTCGACTTTGCCGATGTGCGCGCCGTGATGGGCGGGGCCGGTACCGCGATGATGGGCACCGGCGAGGCGTCCGGCGAAACCCGCGCCAATGATGCAGCCGAAGCGGCGATTTCCAATCCGCTGCTGGAAGATGTGTCCATGACCGGCGCGAAGGGCGTGCTGATCAATATTATCGGCGGGTCCGATCTGACACTCTATGAAGTGGACGAAGCCGCCAACCGCGTGCGCGCCGAGGTTGATCCCGATGCCAACATCATCGTCGGATCGACCTTTGACCCAACATTGGAAGGCAAGATGCGGGTTTCAGTTGTTGCAACAGGCGTGCGCAGTGAAAAAGTGCAACGCGCGATGGCGCCGCAGCCCGTCGAGAATGCAGCGGCAGCCGCGCCGGTTGTTGCGGCTGCGCTGGAACAGCCTGCATTGCCCAGTCTGGATATTGCCGCCTCTCAGGTTGCGCCAGAGCCTGCAATTGCAGCAGCAGTGCAGGCCAGCCCGATAATGATCATTGATGATCTGCTGGATGAAATGGATCAGATCCCGTCCATGGGTGCATCCGACCCGGTCGATCCGCTGGGCAGGACAATGGCCGAAGACGCCTTTTTAAGTCCCCGTGCGGCCCAACCCATGGCAAAACCGCCTATCGTTGCGACCCGTGACACGATTGTGCCGAAACGCCCCGAAACAACAAGCCGTCAGGCGCCAAGTCTGCTAGTCAGAATGGGATTGTTTGGTCGCAAATCTGCGGCGCGGGTTGAACCTGCCGTCACAGGCGGGGGCAAACAAAAGGCCGCCGGTCTGCGCCCTGATAACGCAGGCAAACCGGCATCCGCCACTAGCAGCGAGCTGGACATTCCGGCCTTCCTGCGCCGGACTGCGAATTAAGCCAAACCAACTATAAATTCATCCCGGACTCTGTCCGGGATGATCGAAACCAGTAAGATCAACCCGGCTTTTTCTTGTAACAATGAGTAATAAAGAGTGATTTGTGGTGTTAAGGGCCAGTTGATACCTATGCAATACATTCACCGGAAGTGATTCGCTTTTTGTTAAGGCATCTATTGGGTTCAGTTAAAGCTAATAGCTGAGATTGTTTTATAGAATTGATCTTGCGGGCAGGATGGTTGAATTGGAGCAGGGCGTGAGTGAAGAACGACGGGGCGCAGTAGAGTTTCCGGTTTTGCGTGGTCATGGAACCGGCGCACGGGGAACCGGCGCACGGGGAACCGGCCCACGGGGAACCGGCCCACGGGTATCTGGCGTATTGGGATCAGACGGGGCGGAAATATTTCAGACTACTTTACGTAACCGCATCGGATGCGCGGGCGTTGGCCTGCATACCGGTCAGCAGGTGCGTTTCACGGTTTACCCGGCCGAGGCCGGTAGTGGCATTACCTTCCGGCGCATGGATCTGCGCGGAACGGATGGGCTCGACGACGCAAACATCTGCGTACAGGCCCGCTATGATAATATCAGCAGCACACAGCTTGGCAGCACAATCAGCAATGCGGCGGGCGTTAGCGTTGCGACGATTGAACATTTGATGTCGGCATTTTCGGGTTGTGGCATTGATAATGCGCGCGTTGATCTGGATGGACCGGAATTGCCGGTGCTGGACGGTAGTGCAGCCCCCTTCGTCGTGCTGCTGGAATGCGCCGGCATTGCCAGGCTTTCGGAGCGCCGCCAGTATATTCGCATTCTTGAAACCATCAGCGTGGAAGAAGACGGCAAACGCGCAAGCCTGTCGCCGTATGATGGCAGCGCGCTGGATTTCGAAATTGATTTTCCGGGCACGATCATTGGACGGCAATCCTATGTTTTCGACGCCGCCGCTGGTAATTTCAAAACTGAAATTGCCTCATCGCGCACATTCGGATTTTTGCAGGAGGTTGACCATCTGAAATCACTGGGTCTGGCCCGTGGCGGTTCGCTGCAAAACGCTATCGTGCTGGATGGAAACGAAATTCTGAATGATGGCGGATTGCGTTTCCCCGATGAGTTTGTGCGTCACAAAATTCTGGATGCGATCGGCGATCTTTATCTGGCAGGCGCCCCGATTATGGGCCGCTTTGAAGGTGTGCGCGCCGGTCATGGCCTGAACAATAAACTTTTGCAGGCCTTGTTCAATAATCCCCAGGCCTGGGAATATTCCGAGGGGCCTATGGGGGCGTCACGCCAGCCGCCAGAAATTGCGCAACCGAAAATACGTCGCGCGGCGCGCGGATAGCATCACATTTCGGTCATTTTCCCGCCGTCAAATCGGCTATCGTCATTCTGGACGTCTGTACACATTATTGGCGCTTGCGCGTCAAATGCGCTAAACAGAGTCTGGATCACAGGCTATTTCCGAGTCAGGACATATGAATATTAGAGCTAACGGGACTTTTACCTGCGCAAAATCCGGTATTTTGGGGCTATTGGCAGTTATGGGCATGGCGCTGGTCCTGTCGGGATGCGCGGGCATGGGCGCCAAAGAAGTAAAATATTTTGAACGCCCGGTAGAGGAAATCTATAATACGGCGCTGAAGGAATTGCAGAAGGGGCGCTATTTTCAGGCCGCCGAGCAGTTTGATGAGGTGGAGCGTCAACACCCCTATTCAGTTTGGGCGCGGCGTTCCATGCTGATGGCGGCCTATTCAAACTATCAGATCAATGAGTATGACAAGGCGATCCTGGCGGCGCAGCGGTTTATATCCCTGCATCCTGGTAATCGTGATGTGGTCTATGCCTATTATCTTGTCGCGATTTCCTACTATGAGCAAATTTCGGATGTCGGGCGCGACCAGAAGATAACGGCCGAAGCCTTGCGCGCGCTGACAGAGGTCGTGCGCCGCTTTCCCACCAGTGATTATGCGCGTGATGCGCGTCTGAAAATAGATTTAACGAACGACCATCTTGCGGGGAAAGAGATGGAAATCGGCCGCTATTATCTGAAGCAAAACGAATATCTCGCGGCCATCAATCGTTTCCGTGTGGTAGTTGAATATTTTCAAACGACCACGCATGCATCAGAGGCGCTGCATCGCCTGACCGAATGCTATGTGGCCCTGGGCATTATTGATGAGGCCCAGTCGGCGGCTGCGGTGCTGGGGCATAATTATCCTGGCAGCGACTGGTATCAGGATAGTTACAGCTTGCTGACCGGCAAGAATGTTCGCCCGGTAGAGAACAAGAAGTCATGGATCAGCAAGGCCTTTAGCGGGGTCAGCTGATTAAAACCCAGTCCAGAAAGATGGAATAAATGCTGGCCGGCATTTCGATACGCAATCTGGTTTTGATTGACCGGCTGGATCTTCAAATCGCGCCGGGCCTTACCGTATTAACCGGCGAAACGGGCGCTGGAAAATCCATCATGCTGGATGCGCTGGGGCTGGCCACTGGCGCGCGCGCCGATAGCGCCATGATCCGAAAAGGTTGCGATCAGGCCATTGCCAGCGCAGAATTTTCCGTACCCCGCACGCATCCAGCCATAAGTCTGTTGTCCGAACAGGGCATCGACACGACCGACGGGATTATTCTGCGCCGGGTTATAGGCGTTGATGGCCGCAGCCGCGCCTTTGTGAATGATCAGGCGATCAGCATTGGATTGTTGCGCACAGTTGGCGATCTGCTGATCGAGGTGCACGGTCAAAATGATGATCGCGGACTGCTGAATATCAGCGGCCATCGCGCGTTGCTGGACGCGTTTGGTGATCATGGCGCTGATCTGGCCCTGTGCCGTGCGGCGTACCGCGACATGCAGCAATCACAGGAGGCGCTCAATCAGGCGCGCGCCGATCTGGAAAAAGCCCAGACAGAAGAAGATTATCTGCGCCATGTATTGAATGAACTCGAAGCGCTGGCCCCCAAACCCGGCGAGGAAGCCGAACTGGCCGCCGCGCGCACCCTGATGATGTCTTCGGAAAAACTAACAGAGGAAGTGAATGCGGCGCTGGGTGATCTGGCGACGAATGGGGGCGGGGCGGAAGCGTTGCTGGCGTCTGCGTTGCGACGTCTGGAACGCATTGCGGATAAATCTATTGGGCGGCTGGACGCGGCGCTGGGCGCGCTGGCCAGCGCCACGTCAGATGCGATGGAGGCCCGCGCGCAACTGGAACTGGCCCTGTCAAATATGGAATTCGATCCACGCCAGTTGGAAACTTCAGAGGTGCGCCTGTTTGCGCTTCGCGCGGCGGCGCGCAAACATCATGTTACGGTCGATGCGCTGCCGGAATTGCAGGCGCGAATTGCCGGGCAGTTAGCTTTGATTGATGCGGGAACCTCGCGTCTGGAAGAACTGGAAAAACAGCATGTGGCCAGTCTTGCCGCCTATGACGCGGTTGCCGCGCGTCTGCATGCATCGCGCGTGGAAAGTGCTGCGCGCCTGGACAAGGCCGTCAAAAAAGAACTCACGCCGCTAAAGCTCGACAAGGCCATTTTCCATACTGCGATAAGTCCGCTGAATGGCGCAGAGCGTGGCGCAGACGGCATTGACCGGGTGGAATTTCAGGTGGCGACAAACCCCGGATCCAATCCGGGCGCGCTGATAAAAATCGCATCGGGGGGTGAATTGTCGCGTTTCATGCTGGCCTTGCGCATGGTGCTGGCCAAATCTGCCTCGTCTGGCATGGGCCGTGCGATGGTGTTTGACGAAGTGGATAGCGCCGTTGGCGGTGCAGTGGCAGACGCCATTGGTGACCGGCTGGCGCGTCTGGCGATGGGCGCGCAGGTGTTGGTGGTAACCCATTCGCCGCAGGTGGCCGCGCGTGGCGCGACGCACTGGCGCATCCAGAAACGCACCGTTGCCAGGGGTGGCGCGGCCACCACGACATCGGTTGAAATTCTGGACGATGGCGCGCGCCGCGAAGAAATTGCCCGCATGCTGGCAGGCGCAGAAGTAACCGATGCCGCGCGTGCCGCCGCAGATAGTTTGATGATCGCCGGGGCCGCGCGGTGACGGGGACTGAGAAAATTCCGGTTTCAGAATTGAGCGAGACGCAGGCGAAAGCGGAATTGGCAAGATTGGCAGAAGAAATCGCGGTGCATGACGCGCATTATCATCGCGAGGATGCGCCAATAATTTCCGATTCCGAATATGATGCCTTGCGCCAGCGTAATTCAGCCATCGAAGCGCGTTTTGCGCATTTGCAACGGGTGGACAGTCCTGATCTGCGCGTGGGCGGTGCGGTGCTTGATGGCTTTCAAAAAAGCGTTCATGCGCGTCCCATGCTGTCGCTGGATAACGCATTCACAGCGGACGATGTCGCGGACTTTTGTGAAAGCATTCGGAATTTTCTGGGGCTGGGGACCGGGGACACCTTGCATTTTACCGCAGAACCAAAAATTGACGGCGTTTCCGCCACACTGCGCTATGAGGATGGGATATTTGTTTCCGGAGCCACACGAGGTGACGGATTTACGGGCGAAAACATCACCGCTAATTTGCGCACCATCCGTGATATTCCATTGAATCTGAATGGAAGCCATGTGCCGCGCGTGATGGATGTGCGCGGTGAGATATATATTTCACATGATGATTTTGCGGCGCTGAATGCGCGACAGCTGGCGGCGGGAAAACCAACATTTATGAACCCGCGCAACGCCGCCGCCGGTTCGTTGCGCCAGCTTGACCCCGGCATAACCGCGCAACGTCCATTACGATTTTTTGCCTATGCCTGGGGCGAAATCAGCGAACTTCCAGCAAAAACCCAGATGGAAATGATTGGCCGGTTCAAACATTGGGGCCTGCCGACCAATGCGGAAATGCGGCTGTGTAAAAATCTCGATGACATGCTGGCGGTATATACACGCTTGCAGGAAATGCGCGCAACGCTGGGCTATGACATTGACGGCGTGGTGTACAAAGTGGATCGGCTGGATTTACAGGAACGGTTGGGCTTTCGTTCGCGCTCGCCGCGCTGGGCGATTGCGCACAAGTTTCCCGCCGAGCAGGCGCAAACGTTGCTGGAAGCCATTGAAATTCAGGTGGGCCGCACCGGCGCGCTGACACCGGTGGCGAAATTGCGGCCCGTCACGGTCGGCGGCGTCGTGGTGTCGAACGCCAGCCTGCACAATGAAGATGAGATCAAACGCAAGGATGTGCGCATCGGCGATACGGTCATTGTGCAACGCGCGGGCGATGTGATCCCGCAAATTGTCGCGGTGGTGCTGGATAAGCGTCCAGGTGATTCGATACCGTTCGAATTTCCGGTTAATTGCCCCGTCTGTGGAAGCCACGCAGTGCGCGAAGTGGATAAATCCGGGAAAGAAGATGCTGTGCGGCGCTGCACAGGCGGGCTTGTCTGTCCGGCGCAGGCGGTAGAACGGTTGCGCCATTTCGTTAGCCGCGACGCCTTCGACATTGAGGGACTGGGCGAGCAGAACGTTCAACTTCTTTTTGAATGTAATCTTGTCAACAATCCGGCGGAAATTTTTACGCTTAACCGGAAGATAGAAGAAGTGAAGAAAGCTTTTTTTAAGAAACGGGAGGAAGGCGCGTTAGAAAGAGAAGAAAGGACGGGTAAGAAACGAAAAAAAATACTGGATGAGTCAAAGCGTACATTTAAGGAAGTTGAAAATCTGATCACATCGATTGAGGCCCGCCGTAAAATTGATATAGAGAGATTTATCTACGCGCTGGGCATCCGTCATGTGGGGCAGAATAATGCGCGGTTGCTGGCCCGAAATTATTCAAATGTGGACAAATTTTGTGACGCCATGCACGCCGCGAGCAATCGCGAGGGGGCGGCGTACAGTGAGTTGCTGGCGATCAGCGGCATTGGCGAAACCTTGGCCGAGGCGCTGATCGAATTTTTTGCCGAGCCGCGCAATGAGGCAGCAATTGATGCGCTGCTTGAACAGGTGCAGGTGCGTGAATTCAAGGCAATCTCCAGCGGATCAAAACTAAGTGGCAAGACCATTGTGTTTACCGGCAGCTTGGAAAAAACTACCCGCGCCGAAGCCAAGGCGCGCGCGCAAAGTCTGGGTGCAAAGGTTGCAGGCTCGGTTTCCGCCAAGACAGATTTTGTGGTTGCTGGTGCAGATGCGGGATCAAAGCTGAAAAAAGCCCGTGAGCTTGGGGTTGAAATACTCGACGAGGATGGGTGGATTGCGCTAAGCGGGGGGTAGCATGCCTGTTTCATATTGACGTACGCCCAGTCCTCAGTCTGTCACCTCGGATCGTAAGTTTCGTCATTCGAAAACTTGTGGTTTTCAAACTCGACTAACGTCCGGGGTTACAGGGTTGGGTATTGCCTCAGTTTGGAAAAACTTCAAACGGAGGCACTATCCATTATGCGCTATTGACACCATCTCCCGGAAGTCACTCTCACGGACGATCCGAATTAACATGCCCTGGCTCGCAAGCTCTTCCGCCTTGCGGTGCTTAATACTCTTTTCATGTCCCGCCAGTTTTCTAACGTCCATGTCTCCCACGACAAGTAGCGTGGTCTTACTTGTGACGTTTTGCCCCACCTCGCAGCCGATAGAGGCCGCCAAGCCAGCCGCCTCTCGTCGTGGTATATCAAGTGCGCCGGTGAAAACGATTACCTCACCGAACATTGGGCCTTCTGGATTACCCGCTCGGCGTATAGACTCAGCGGTGCCTAATTTGGCCCGCTCCGGATCAATCGGTTGGCGAACTCGTTGAAGCAGGCCGTCAAGATCAAGCCCGCTTTCGGTCATCGCCGCAAGCAGCACATGCCCCGCTGCCTTCGCGTCTTCCAGCGCATGGTGGTGTTGGAAATCGTAGCCTATCCGTTTGCACACATTTGCGAGGCCGTAGCCGCGCCACGCAAGCTCCTTCCAAGTCCGTCGCGCAACCCGAGCGGTGTCTAGCCAAGTACAAACAGGTGTGGCAACTGACCAACGTAGCGAGGCTTGGTGAGTTGCTACACGGTCAAAATGAGTATGTGTAACAACAACCTTTTCTCTCAATATTTCATGAAGAATACTGGATGCCTCGGCGTATGTTGGATGTCCCTTCACCATTTTTTTTGTAATACCGTGAATAGAGACATTTAGTTCGTCGAAGTAATCCTGTGGATCAATAAGAGAATACCATTCGGAGGCGACCTTGCCGTCTTCGAACGTCGCTGCGCCGATCGAGCATATAGACGCCATATCAGCGTTAGCTGTCTCAACATCAATTGCCACGAACTTCATAAACACGTTCAGCCTAGAATGCCTAGGCACCCCCTTTTCGGTGAGATGCATAGCTTACCGCACCCCGTGCACAACCGGAAATCCGGTTGCTGACATTGCGACATTACATTTCCTTGGTAATATGAACGTATACCTTTTTCACTTTCTTTTGAGCGGGCGCAAGCTAATAGTGAAAAAGGTGTCGTTCTTATTATTCGGCGCTGCGCGGCTCGCAATGACGTTTTATCCTATTTACAAATGCGGCTAAATCGCCCGCGTCGCGTTGGCCAGCCACGCTTTGGTTTGCGCATCCACCAGCGGCGTCAGGGTTTCGCGTACCGTAGCGTGATAGGCGTTCAACCAGTCGACCTCTTCATCGTTTAATAATCCGCGCGCCACAAGGCGCAGATCAATCGGCGCGAGGGTGAGGGATTGAAATCCCATCATTTCGCGTTCGCCGCCCGCAATGATTTTTGGTTCGGTCACCAGCACCAGATTTTCAATGCGAATGCCATAGGCACCCTGTTTGTAATAGCCAGGCTCGTTGGAAACAATCATGCCCGGTTCCAGCGCCACATTGTTAGGGCGGCGCGAAATACTTTGCGGGCCTTCATGCACACCCAGATAACAGCCCACCCCGTGCCCGGTGCCGTGATCATAATCCAGCCCGGCTTTCCATAGCGCTGCGCGGGCCAGTACATCCAGGTGCGAGCCGGTAACGCCCCTGGGAAATTTGATTGTCGCCAGAGCGATATGGCCTTTCAGCACAAGAGTGAAACGCTCCTGTTGTTCCGTAGACGGATTACCGATGGCAATTGTGCGGGTGACATCGGTGGTGCCGTCCAGATATTGCGCGCCGGAATCCAACAGGTACAGGTTGCCCAGTTCCAGCCTGCGATTGCTTTTCGCGCTGGCCCGGTAATGCACGATGGCCCCGTTCGGCCCGGCGCCGGATATGGTGGGAAAACTCAGATCGCGCAAACATCCGGTTGCCTTGCGAAAACTTTCCAGTCTATCGGAAGCGGTGATCTCATCCAGCGTGCCCTTTGCCGCTGCCTGATCCAGCCATGCCAGAAAACTGCTCAGTGCTGCGCCATCGCGGATATGCGCCTTTTTGACGCCGGAAATTTCGGATGCGTTTTTGCGCGCCTTGGGCAATGCGCAGGGGTCCGCGCCGGAAATGATTTTTGCCCCGGCGGTCGTCAGGCGGTTGGCAATCCATGCGGCCGCCGTACTGGTGTCGAGCAGCACCCGCTGCGCATTTTTTCCCAACGCATCCAGAGCCGGGCCAAGCCGGTCAGGATTATGCATCGTCACCTGATCGCCAAGATGCGCCGCCAGTCCATCGCTGATTTTATCCGGGTCAAGAAACAGCTCACCCCGGCCATCCGCATACAGAATGGCAAACGACAATGGCAGCGGTGAATGGTTCACATCCCCGCCGCGAATATTCAGCAGCCAGGCAATGGAATCTGGCAAGCTCAATATACAGGCGTCTGCCGGGGTTTTCGCAACAATCGCCGCAATGCGCGCGCGTTTGGAAGCGGATTCCTCGCCGGCATATTCAAGCGGGTAGGGCGTAATCGCCGCTTTGGGTGGTGGCGGCTGATCCGCCCAAACAGCGTCAATGGGATTATCCGTACACGCCTCAAGCACCGCGCCGACTTTGGCGCAGGCCGATTGCAGGCGTGAAACGCCGTCGGGCGTATGCAACCAGGGATCATATCCCAGCCGATCATCCTTGTGCAGATTTTTGGCAATCCAGTCTTCCGGCGACTGTTCCATAATGGGCAGCGGTGCGATCAGGCTGGTGTCAACCTCATCACGCACTTGCAGGGTATAGCGCCCATCAACAAAAATCGCGGCCTGATTTTGCAGGATTACGGCGGCGCCCGCAGACCCGGTAAAGCCGGTCAGCCACGCCAGACGCGCATCATGGGGCGGTACATATTCTCCCTGATGCGCATCGGCGCGCGGCACCATAAAGCCTGCAAGGCCGCGCCGCATCATTTCAGCGCGCAGGTTCGCCAGCCGTTGGCCAAGTTCCGAAAATGTAGGAGCCATATCCATGGCAATCACCTTAGCGCAATTTTGGTTTGTGTAGCAGTAATGTTGACCATTCATTACGTAAATATCGCCGCGCCAGAAACAAGCCCTGTGCGCGATAGGCACTGCGCACGGCGGCTTCCTGGGTGCGCAAAAGGCCTGATAAAATGACATACCCGCCGGGGGCAACGCGCCGCGACATGGGGGTGGCCAACCGCATTAACGGCCGCGCCAGAATATTGGCCAGCACCAGATCATAGGGCGCAGCGTCATCAATTACCGGGTGCGCAAATCCCGCCGCCGTAACCGGACGCATGAAAGCACCAAGCCCGTTGCGCATCGCATTTTCGCGCGTTACATGGACCGCAATCGGGTCAATGTCGCTGGCGACAATTTTGTGACGCCAAAGTTTTGCCGCCGCCATGCCCAGCACACCAGTGCCGCAGCCAAGATCCAGCACATGGGTAAAACGCCGCCGCCGCGCAATATAATCCAGCGCCAGCAGGCAGCTTAACGTGGTTTCGTGATGCCCTGTGCCAAAGGCCTGTCCCGCCTCGATATGCAAACGGATGGCGGCGCGGGGTGCGCGGCCAAGCCCATGCGCGCCCGCAATAAAAAAACGCCCGGCGATAATGGGCGGCAGATTGGCCAAAGATTGCGCCACCCAGTCGCGGTCTTGCAACGGGCTGAGCGTGATCTGCGGCATCGATGTCTGCAACGCCGCGATCAGTGGGGCAATAATGCGCTGTAAATTTTCCGTTGTTGGCGCTTCGGCGTACAGCGCCTGAACATTAAAATCATTCGTACCCGGAATTTCAAAAAACGCCACTGATAAAGCTTGCGGTTCATCCAGCCCCTCCAGCAAATCAGCCACACTGTGCGCCGCAAATGCGGGCAGTTTCAGTGTCGCCTGAATTATCGTTGCAGTCATGCGTCAGGCCGATTGAACAAAACTTCCGATCACACGCTTGCGACCGGATTTTTCAAATTCTATCTCAAGCTTGTTGCCGTCAACTTCGGCGACTTGGCCATAGCCGAATTTCACATGGAACACCCGCGCGCCTTTTGCGTGTTCGCATGTCTCAGTGGCGGGCGTGGCGCGGCTGTTGTGTGCGCGCGCCTCAATCGTTACGCTGCGGGGCTGGTGTTTGGCGGCCTGCATACGCTGCCATCCGGGCGTATCATAATTCTGTTCGAACATCGGGGTGGTTTCACGCATGCCGCCCCCATATATTCCCTGACTGGTCTGTGCACTGACGGTATCGTGTGGAAGTTCGCTGATAAAGCGTGAGGGCAGGGCGGCCTGCCATAAATTATAAACGCGCCGGTTGGCTGCATAAAATATCCGCGCCCGTTCGCGCGCCCGCGTAATGCCGACATAGGCGAGGCGGCGCTCTTCTTCCAGCCCGGCGGTGCCATTTTCATCCATGCTGCGCTGGCTGGGAAACAGGCCTTCTTCCCATCCGGGCAGGAATACTGAATGAAATTCCAGCCCCTTGGCGCTGTGCAGGGTCATTATACTGACCCGGTCATCGGGACCGGATTGCTGGTTTTCCATCACCAGCGAAACATGTTCCAGAAACCCGCCAAGGTTCTCGAATGCCTCCAGCGCATTCACCAGTTCCTTCAGATTTTCCAGACGACCGGGGGCATCGGGCGAACGGTCGGCCTTCAGCATGGCCGTGTAGCCGCTTTCGTCCAGCACGGTTTGCGTCAACAGGGGGTGATCCATATGGGTGAGCATGCCACGCCAGCGGTTGAAGTCATCGTCAAGTGAACGCAGCGGATTGCGGCTGCGCGCAGGCAGTTCGTCTGTTTCCAGCAGCAGTCCCATCGCACGGGTCAGTGGAATATTTTGCGCCCGCGCGGTTTGATGCAGTTTCTGCACCACCGCATCGCCCAGACCGCGTTTGGGTTTATTGAGAATACGTTCAAACGCCAGATCATCACTGGGTTGCGCAATCACCCGCAAATAGGCGATGGCGTCACGGATTTCCATCCGCTCATAAAAGCGCGGCCCGCCAATCACCCGGTATGGCACGCCAAGGGTCAGGAAGCGTTCTTCAAACTCGCGGGTCTGGCGCCCGGCCCGCACCAGGATCGCCATATCGTTCAGTCTGTGGCCCGCGCGCTGCAACTGCTCCACCTGCTCGCCAATGACGCGGGCTTCTTCGGCGCCGTCCCAAACGCCGCTGATCTGGATTTTTTCGCCGGGTTCCTGATGATCCGTCCACAGAGTTTTTCCCAGCCGCCCCTCATTGGCCGCGATCATGCCGGAAGCGGCGGCCAGAATATTCGGCGTGGACCGGTAATTCTGTTCCAGTCGCACAATGCGCGCGCCGGGAAAATCTTTTTCAAAGCGTAAAATATTCCCCACCTCTGCCCCGCGCCAGCCATAGATGGACTGATCATCATCGCCCACGCAGCAGATGTTGCGCCGCCCCTGCGCCAGCAGCCGCAACCATAAATATTGCGCGACATTGGTGTCCTGATATTCATCAACCAGAATATATTTGAAGCGCTCCTGATATTGCGCCAGAACGTCGGGATTGCGCTGTAAAATATTCAGGCATTCCAATAGCAGGTCGCCAAAATCCGCCGCGTTCAAAACTTTCAGCCGCGCCTGATAGGCAGCGTATAATTCGCGCCCCTTGCCATTGGCGAAACTGAAGGATTCCGTTTCGGATATTTTATCGGGCGTAAGGCCCTGATTTTTCCAGCGATCAATCAGTGCGGCGATTGATCGCGCGGGCCAGCGTTTGTCATCAATATTGGCGGCGCTCAGCAACTGCTTTAACAGGCGTATCTGATCGTCCGTATCCAGAATGGTGAAATTGGAACTTAGCCCGGCCAGCTCTGCATGGCGGCGCAAGATCTTCGCGCCGATGGAATGAAAGGTGCCAAGCCAGGGCAT
The DNA here is from genome assembly GCA_947085295.1 of uncultured Alphaproteobacteria bacterium. Taxonomy (GTDB): domain Bacteria; phylum Pseudomonadota; class Alphaproteobacteria; order UBA11222; family UBA11222; genus UBA11222. The sequence continues at coordinate 17,834 of CAMTVX010000036.1, forward strand.
GCCCTCGACGGCCCCGCCGATCAGCGTGCCCACCCGTTCCTGCATTTCGCGCGCGGCCTTGTTGGTAAAGGTAACCGCCAGAATTTGCGACGGAAATGCGCGCCGCAGCCACAGCAAATGCGCAATGCGCGTGGTCAGCACCCGGGTTTTGCCGGTTCCCGCCCCTGCAAGAACCAGTAACGGGCCATCCAGCGCCTCGACCGCTTCACGTTGCACGGCATTCAGCCCACCCAGATAGGCAGGTGTCTGTACGGCGTGCGGGGGTTGAGAATCGGGCTGGGTCATGGTGCAGTTTAGCATGCGAAACGGGCCATTTTCGCCTGTTACTTACGCGTCACCCGTATTCAGGCCGCTGTCTTGCGGCGAATGCCAATGCGCGCCCCGACGGTTTCCGGGCGGGGCAATTTGCCATGGGCTTCCTGCATCGCGGCCAGTTTTGCCTGCGCCTCGGCCGGGAAGGGCGAGGATCGCCGGGTTTCCAGGCTGACATGCATCATCACCTGTTCGGCGGTGGCCGCCAGAAAGCCTTCGGTGGCATGGTACATATGCATGACATAATGCACTTTCTTGGCGTCCCAATCGAGCTGTTGATAGGTCACGCGGATCGGATCGTCCAGCTTCAATTCCGCCAGATAGGCCACATGGTTTTGCAGCACAAAAGCCGAATCGCCAGTACGCTCTACATAATCCACGCCGAGATCCAACTGGTCGAATATCTTGTCCAGCGCCTTGTCAAAGGCCAGCACGTAAAACGCCACATTCATATGGCCGTTATAATCGATCCATTCCGGCAATACGCACTGCCCGGTAATTTCGATGGGCTTCGGGTCGAGGGTTTTTTGCGTCATTTCCGTATCCTCTCCTGTTTGCGGGCATTTTATCATATCGTTATGGCTTTGGACAAATTCCATGATCAGGGGCTATACTGCCTGCAATAATTGAATAAGGGAGGCCCCGCCAATGGCGGAACCGGCAAGGCATAAGGGCGCGATTGATCTGCTGCGGGAACGCTTTGGTGCGCGTCTGTCAAGCTCGGCATCGGTGCGTGAACAGCATGGCAAGGACGAATCCTATCACGCCCCACAGGCCCCCGATGCGGTGGTGTTTGCGCATTCGACTGACGAAGTCGTTGAAATCGTGCGTATCTGCGCGGCGCATGGCACGCCGGTAATTCCGTTCGGCGCAGGCACCTCGCTCGAAGGCCATGTGGCGGCGGTTGCGGGCGGTGTGTGCATTGATCTGTCGGGAATGAATAAAATCCTGTTGGTGAATGTGGAAGATGGTGATTGCGTGGTCCAGGCGGGCGTCACGCGCAAAACCCTGAACGAATATATCCGCGACACCGGCCTGTTTTTTCCAATTGATCCGGGGGCGGATGCGACATTGGGCGGCATGGCGGCGACCAGCGCGTCTGGCACCAATGCGGTGCTGTATGGCGGCATGCGTGAAAATGTCCTGAGCCTGACAGTCGTGATGGCGGACGCGCGGGTGGTGCGCACTGCCCGCCGGGCGCGTAAATCATCATCGGGCTATGACCTGACCCGGTTGTTTGTCGGCTCCGAAGGTACGCTTGGTGTGATTACCGAGGTGGCGGTGCGCCTGCATCCGGTGCCAGAGGCGATCTCTGCTGCGACCTGCCAGTTTCCCGATATACTAAGCGCGGTAAACGCCACCATCGCCACGATACAATCGGGCCTGCCGGTGGCGCGTATCGAACTGATCGATGAAATATCGGTGGCAGGCATCAACAAATATTCGGGTCTTAACCTGGTGGAGCAGCCAACCCTGTTTCTGGAATTTCACGGCACCGAAGCGGGCGTGCGCGAACAGGCGCAACGTTTTGGCGAAATCGCTGCCGAATATGGCGGCGGCGCCTTTGACTGGGCCACCAAAACCGAGGTGCGCAACAAATTATGGGAAGCGCGCCATACCGCCTATTACGCCTCGCTCGCGCTGCATCCGGGTAAAAAGGGCATGCCCACCGATGTCTGTGTGCCGATCTCGCGCCTGGCGGAATGTATCGCGGAAACCAAACGCGATCTGATGGCCAGCGGCATCGAAGCCCCGATCATCGGCCATGTCGGCGATGGAAATTTCCACACCCTGCTGATCTTTGATCCAGGCAACCCGCAAGAAGTCGCGCGCTGCAAGGCGTTCAACGAACGCCTCATCCTGCGCGCCCTGGCGATGGACGGCACCTGCACCGGCGAACACGGCATCGGCTTCGGCAAACTCGATTTTCTGGAAGCCGAACATGGCGAAGCGGTCAGCGTCATGCGCGCGGTCAAGCTGGCGCTCGATCCGGGGAATTTGATGAACCCGGGCAAAGTCATACGTATTTAACAGAGGCAACAATGCAGACATTCAGTTTCGATCCGGTCACCTTACCTCCCGCCGCCGCAGAACTGCGCCGTGAGGTGCGGGATTTTCTGGCCGAGCATAACGCAAAACGCAGCCCGCTGGAGCGGGCGCAGAGCTGGAGCGGGTCGGACCCGGAGTTTAGCCGCAAAATGGGCGCGCGCGGCTTTATCGGCATGGTGTGGCCTAAAAAATATGGCGGGCATGAGCGCAGCTCGTTCGAGCGTTATGTGATGCTGGAGGAAATGCTGGTGGCGGGCGCGCCGGTGGGGGCGCACTGGGTGGCCGACCGGCAAAGCGGGCCGCTGCTGCTGCGCTTCGGCACCGAAGAACAGCGCCAGAAATATCTGCCGCCGGTGACGCGCGGCGAAATGTTTTACTGCATCGGCATGTCGGAGCCGGACAGCGGTTCCGATCTGGCTTCGGTGCGCGCCAAGGCGGTCAAGGTGGATGGCGGCTATCGCGTCACCGGGCGCAAAATCTGGACCAGCGGTGCACACACCGCGCATGTGATGATCGGATTGTTCCGCACCGGCGCACCGGATGGCCGCCAGGAAGGGTTGACGCAATTTCTGATTGATCTGCGCAATCTGGATGGGACCGATCTGAAGGCCAAAAATAATATTCTGGTGCGCCCGATCCGCAGCCTGCTGGGCGAACATCATTTCAATGAGGTGGTGTTCGAAGAAGCGTTCGTCCCGGATAGCGCCGTCGTTGGCAAGGCCGATAATGGCTGGAACCAGGTCATGTCGGAACTGGCGTTTGAGCGCAGCGGGCCGGAACGCTATCTGTCCAGCATTCAACTGGTGCTGGAAATGATCAAGGAGCTTTCTGTAAATCCATCCGCACAGGGCCATGCGGCGATCGGGCGGCTGATTGCGCATCTCTCCACCTTGCGGCAAATGTCGGTGTCGGTAGCGGCGAAGCTGAATGCCGGGCTTGACCCGGCGCTGGAAGGTTCCATCGTCAAAGATCTGGGGGCGGTGTTTGAGCAGGAAATCCCTACCATCGCGCAGGCAATTTTCAATGTTGAGCCGCGCATTGGCGGTGATGCCAGCGATCTGGAACAGGTGATGGGATTTCTGGTGCAGAACAGCGTTTCCTATTCGATGCGTGGCGGCACACGGGAAATTTTGCGCGGCATTATCGCGCGCGGACTTGGTTTAAGGTAGGAATTTGCAATGAGTGAAATCAGTACAATGCTGGGCGATACGGTCAATCGTCTGCTGGGCGATCTGGTGACAGCGGAAATGCTGTCGGCGGCCGAAGACGGCGTGTGGCCGGCGGGTTTGTGGAAGGCGGTCGAGGAAGCGGGCCTGAGCTTGCCGCTGGTGTCGGAAAAACGCGGCGGCGTAGGGTGTTCGTGGCTGGATGCGCGCGTGGTGTTGCATGGTGCGGGGCAATATGGCGCGCCGATTCCGCTGGCGGAAACCATCCTTGCGGGCTGGCTGCTGGATTGCGCCGGGATTGAGCCGCCTTTAGGGCCGATGAGTATTGCCAGCGCCGCGCCGGGTGCGCCGCTGCATCTGTATCGCGAATCCGATGGCTGGCGGCTGGATGGCGTGTGCCCGCGTGTGCCCTGGGGCGGTACGGCGCAGCATGTGGTTGTGGTGGCGATGGCGGAAGGCGCGGTGCGCGTGGCGCTGATCGCAAATGGCGATTATCAGGCGACGCCGGATAAAAATATGGCGCGCGAACCGCGTGACAATTTGCGCTTTGATCAGGCCCCGGTGGCGGCCTGTGATGTGGCCGCAAGTTTGCCGGAAAATGCGGTGGAATTGTATGGCGGATTGATCCGCGCGGTGCAGATCGGCGGCGCACTGGAACGCGCATTGGTGGAATCCGTGAAATACGCCAATGACCGCATCCAGTTCGGCAAACCCATTGGCAAGTTTCAGGCAGTACAGCAGAGTTTGGCGCAATTGGCCGATGAGGTCGCGGCCTGTGGCGCGGCGGGATCGGCGGCCTGCGCAGCCATCGATAAATCGCTGCATTCCAATAACGCCGCCGATGTCTGGCTGCGCATCGCTGCCGCCAAGGCGCGCGCGGGCGAAGGCGCAGGCAAGGGCGCCAGCATCGCGCATCAGGCGCATGGCGCGTTCGGTTTCACCTATGAACATGTGCTGCATTTCGCCACACGCCGCCTATGGTCGTGGCGCGCGGAATTTGGCAGTGGCGATCAATGGGCGCAGGAACTGGGCAGGCGCGTGGTGGAAATCGGCGCGGATAATTTATGGGAAACGCTTACGGCCACGGATTAGAGGCTACAGCAAAGCGTCCAGATCGCGCGCACTATGCAGTATACGGACGACATCAATGCCGTCCGGCAAGGTATGAACGCGGGTGGCCCATATCGGGCAGTGTGACCAGCAATGTAAACTTGGCGTCTATTGTCTGTTTCAGATTTATGGAATAGTAACATACTTGGCTGTCATTGCGAGGAGCGTAGCGACGCGGCAATCCAGAGTCTCAAACTCAGGTCTTCGCGTGGGACTCTGGATTGCCGCGCTTCGCTCGCAATGACGAAGCAGGGTAACGCTTCAACGCAGAAGAAACACATCGGCCTGTATTTCGCTGTCATCTGCGATGTAATTCCAGATATCCGCAATATCCACTAACGCCGAGGGCCGCCTGATTATCCGGGGCATATTTCAGTCTAACGGGATACGGTTTTACTGGCTAACAGCGCCGCACGGCGCCGTCGGCCTTCGGCTTTTGCCTCTTCAACATTCCATGGCGTAGCAGGCCCGCTTTCAAACCCTTCGCGGATATCCTGCCGGAGCTGCTCCAGCTTCACCGCCCTTAACTGGTCCTGTTCCTCCATCAGGCGCAGCGCCTCGCGCACCACTTCACTGGCGCTGCTATACAGGCCCCCCGCCACCTTCTCGCGCACCATGGCTTCCAGTTGCGGGGTAAGATTGATGTTCATCGTCATGATCGCCGCTCCATCTTCAGGTACAGGGGTGGAGGTTAGTGCTGGATGGCGAAATTGTCAATAATTGACAGTTTTAGGGCCGTATCAACCTGCTGTGCAATAGGCTCTGCATGTCGCGGCGTCCGTCAAGTACGCAATACACGATCACCTGTTGGTTCAGGATCCGATATAGGATGCGATACGGCTTGAAGTGTATTTCCCGATATTCAGTGACCCCGATTTCCTGCAGTTCCCTGGGGATATTGCCGCGCTCCGGCAACCTGGCCAATGAATAACAGGTTTTCTCAAGCCTGTTTAACAGGCTGTCCGCAGCGGCGGCGCTATCGTGGGTTGCGACATAGCGGTAAATCCCGGCGATGTCGTCTTCGGCATCGCGCGATAACAGCACTACATAATCCATGTTTTAGGGCTTTAACTGCTGACGCAGGCTGGCAAACGCCTCGGCTGCTGGCCGTATGGCGCCAGCTTCAACGCCCTTGCTGGTCAAGGCGAGTATTTTGAGGAGCGCCATGGTTTCCTGGGTTTGTTCATAGCTGGCAATATCCTGCAGAACGGCTTTGGCCTCTCCATGCAACGTGATAATGACCGGCAGTCGGTCCTCGGCCAACGCCCGAATAACCTCCGGCGCATGGGCCTTCAGATAGCTGATTGGCCTAACCTGATCCGATAGTTTCATACCCCACCTCGCTAAATTCAGACTATATATAGTCTGAATTTAGTCCATTGTCGAGTAAGAATGCGGGTTTGGTATTTCCGTTCACATCGCCGCCGGTGGTTTGTTAGGCCCGTCGCCCAACACCCGCTGTCACCCCGGACTTGTTCCGGGGTCCAGAGCCACAAACAAAGGCCGTGCCGTGTGACCCCTGGACCCCGGAACAAGTCCGGGGTGACAGCGGGTAGATAGAGGCCAAACCCAATCGAAACGGTTATTCCACCGCCGGGGGTTTATTCGGCCCCCCAGCCGATTTCAGAACCCGTGATTCGGTTTTTGAGTTTTTCGCGTAAATCTTCCGGTGATGTCCAAAGAATGAAATTTTGTTGCTGTATATCGAAATGGATTGCGCCAGGTTTGTCGAAAAAATCTTTGCGGCAGGTAAAAATCACTGGGATGTTATAGCCGCGCGCGAAACCAGCCTCATAATATACACCGCCGCGCACCCCAGTATCCCCATGGGTAAAATCAGCGACAAGGAATTTTGACCGTCTAATTTCCGAGATGATCTTATCCGTGATCTGATCGTTATGCGGTAGGTCATTTATCTTTAGCGGATCATATCCCGCTTGCCGAATTCCCAGATCAATCCCTTCGTCATACGCCTTTTTTATGCAGTCATAATCCTTATTATTTTTATCGGGAAACCACATGGCGACAAAGCCCTGCAATGAATCATTATTCTTTGCATCAAGCTCGGCGACGCGGGCGTAACCATCCACAGTAACGGTGGACATAAAAACTCCATTGTTATTCCTTGATTTGTCGACCCATTCACGTTTGACTAAATAGTCAGCTAGAAAGAGAAGTTCTCTTTCATTCGCCGACTCAGACCAAGCCAACATCTCATAATAGATGTCGTCATTTAATAAACTCGTTACGGGGCTGCCAATGACAGAAAATTTGTTAGCTAGGTATCTCAGCAGTCTGTCTGCGCGCGCTGGAACGGGTAAGGGTTGACGCATTTGCCGCCAGGAATTGTCAATTAACTCGGCTGTTATTTCAGGCAAAACCGCGCCTTGTAGCCTTTGATCAATCAGCCATGTAGTGAGCAGGGCTTTTTGTATATTTGACCACAACATCCATTTTGCATCATCGTTCAGGCTACGGGAAATTTTGTACAGTCCCGCTGCGCGGGAAGAACTTACCTCGTAAAGAAAGTCACTACTTTCTTTGATTGTGGCAGGCGTTCCCCAGATTGGGCACATTTGGTCGATGGTCATATTTCAGCCTCCAAAATAGTTGTCACCCCGCACTTGTTGCGGGGTCCAGGGTTAAACGCTCAGGCTTGATTTGTGGCCCTGGACCCCGGAATAAATCCGGGGTGACAGGCTGAATTTGCGACAGGGGCAACGCTTAATTCACCCTATTATATTGGCTCACAACTCAGGAAATCAAATCTGGATATAAATCCCGCCATTGCGGATTCTGCGCTTCGATCAGATTTATTTTCCACGCGCGAGGCCATTTCTTCATGCGTTTCTCGTGCCTGATGGCAGCGTCAATGTCTGGTGTTTCCTCGAACCATACAAGCATTTTAACGTTATGGATTTTCGTAAACCCCCCATTAACGTCATTCTTGTGTTCATAGACCCGCCGCACCAGATCGTTGGTAACGCCGATATAAAGTGTGCCATTGCGCCGGCTGGCAAGAATGTAAAGATAGTAACTTTGCATTGTGACACGATCCGGCGGAGGTGCGTTTCTGTCAACCGTTTAGCCGTGCCGCCCCTGGACCCCGGGACAAGCCCGGGGTGACAAGAGAAGAAATACGTCAGAACAATCCCGCTACTCCGCCGCAGCAAGCGTCAACCGCGTGATCTTGATGCGGTCCGCGTACTTCATCGCCTGGGCAAGATCGAAGGCCGCCTGCAGGCGCAGCCAGGTTTCCGCGCCGCCGCCAAAAGCCTTGTCGAGCCGGATCGCCATCTGCGGGGAAATGCCGGCATGGCAATTCACCAGATCGGAAAGCTGCTTGCGGCTGACCTTGAGCAGTTTCGCCGCTCCGGTCACATTCAGCCCTAACGGCTCCAGGCAATCATGTCGCACGGAAAGCCCCGGATGGGGAGGAATTTTCATCGGCATACAGGTTCGCTCCTAATGGTAATCAACCAGATCAACGTCACGCGCATGACCATTTTCAAAACGAAAGATGATGCGCCAGTTACTGGACACGGTGACGGACCAGAAACCGGCCAGATCGCCTTTCAGCGGATGCAGCCTGAAGCCGGGCAGGTCCATGTGGCTTATGTCCACCGTTTCATCCAGACGCGCGAGAACGCGCTCACACTTATCCGCATGCTCTGTTTGCAGCTTCCGCCGGTCGCCTTTTTCAAATAGCAGTCTGAGGCCTTTATGGCGAAAGCTCAAAATCATAGGTGAAGTGTAACCTATCACCTATCATTTGGCAATAAGCCCGTCCTCTTACTCCGCCGCCGCCTTCTCGCCTGGCGTCGGCGTGCGAACGCGCTCTACCTGGCTGACGTCGCGCACGGCGCCGCGTGAGGCGCTGGTGGTCATGGCGGCGTAGGCGCGTAATGCCTGACTGACCTTGCGTGGCCGGACTTTTTCGGGTTTCCAGCCGATGGCGCTGGCGTCCATGCGGGCGCGGCGTTGCTGCAATTCGGCGGCGCTTACCGCCAGATTGATGCTGCGGTTGGGGATGTCGATGTCGATGGTGTCGCCCGCCTGGATCAGGGCGATGGCCCCGCCTTCGGCGGCTTCGGGTGAGACATGGCCGATCGAGAGGCCCGAGGTGCCGCCGGAGAAGCGCCCGTCGGTCAGCAGGGCGCAGGCCTTGCCCAGGCCCTTGGCTTTCAGATAGCTGGTCGGGTACAGCATTTCCTGCATGCCGGGGCCGCCCTTGGGGCCTTCATAGCGGATCACCACCACATCGCCGGGTTTGATTTTCCCGGTCAGGATTTTGCTGCATGCTTCTTCCTGGCTTTCGCAGATCACGGCGGGGCCGGAAAATTTCAGAATTTCCGCATCCACGCCGGCGGTTTTTACGATGCAGCCTTCAGTGGCGATATTGCCATACAGCACCGCCAGCCCGCCATCCTGACTATAGGCGTTGGCGATGGTGCGGATGCAGCCGCCATCGCGGTCCACATCCAGTGTCGCATAACGGCGGTTCTGGCTGAATGCTTCTGTGGTGCGTACGCCGCCGGGCGCCGCGCGATAGAATGTGTGCACGGCCTCGTCCTTGCTGCGCATCACGTCCCAGGTGTCGAGCGCTTCGCCGATGCTGCGTGTATGTACGGTCGGGACATCGCGGTGAATACGGCCGCCGCGTTCCAGCTCGCCCAGAATGGCCATGATGCCGCCCGCGCGATGCACGTCTTCCATGTGATATTCCGGCGTTGACGGCGCGACCTTGCAGATATGCGGGGTGACGCGCGACAGCCGGTCGATGTCTTTCATGGTGAAATCAATGCCGCCTTCGTTTGCGATGGCCAGCAGATGCAGCACGGTATTGGTCGAGCCGCCCATGGCGATGTCCAGCGTCATGGCGTTCTCAAAGCTTTTGAAATTGGCGATGTTGCGCGGCAATGCGCTCTCGTCATTGTCCTGGTAATAACGCTTGCACAATTCCACGGCTGTGCGACCGGCGCGCAGGAACAGTTCGCGGCGATCCGCATGGGTCGCCAGTACGCTGCCATTGCCGGGCAGCGCCAGGCCCAGCGCTTCGGCCAGACAGTTCATCGAATTGGCGGTGAACATGCCGGAACATGATCCGCAGGTCGGGCAGGCGGAGCGTTCATATTTGTCGAGCATTTCGTCGGACACGCTGTCATCGGCGGCGCCGACCATCGGGTCAATCAGATCGACCATTTTGGTGCTGCCGTCATCCAGGATGACCTTGCCCGCTTCCATCGGGCCGCCAGACACGAACACGGCGGGGATGTTCAGCCGCATCGCCGCCATCAGCATGCCCGGCGTGATCTTGTCGCAATTGGAAATGCACACAATGGCGTCGGCGCAATGGCCATTGACCATATATTCCACCGCATCGGCGATGACTTCGCGCGACGGCAGCGAATACAGCATGCCGTCATGGCCCATGGCGATGCCGTCATCAATGGCGATGGTGTTAAACTCCTTGGCGACGCCGCCCACCTTCTCGATCTCGCGCGCCACCATCTGGCCCAGGTCTTTCAGGTGCACATGGCCGGGCACAAACTGGGTAAAGCTGTTGGCGATGGCGATGATCGGCTTGCCAAAATCCGCGTCGGTCATGCCCGTGGCGCGCCACAAGGCGCGTGCGCCCGCCATATTGCGCCCATGGGTGGAGGTCTTTGAACGATAGGCCGGCATGGTCTTTCTCCCTTAAAACTGATTGCGGGCAATTCTACACTGGTTGACGGGGGCGCGCAAAGGTCTGTTAGGGTGTATGATTCCACAGCGCTGACGAATTAGGGGGCAAAATGGACACCAATCAATCACCGTTTGGCACGGATGCCTTGTTGCCTCAGGAAATGGCCGAAAAGTCTGAAAGGATCGGGGCCGAAAAATCCCGCATGCCGGTCCTTCGTTTGCTGACACTGGCGGTGCTCGCCGGGGCCTTCATCGCCCTTGGAGCCGTGTTTTCAACACTTGCCACCGTTTCAGCCGAGGGATATCTGCCATATGGTTTAATCCGGGTTCTGGCCGGGCTTACATTCTCTCTGGGTCTGATATTGGTGGTGATTGGTGGCGCGGAACTGTTCACCGGCAATAATCTGATGGTTATGGCCTGGGCGGGGGGCAAGATCAGTCTGGCAGACATGCTTCGGGCCTGGACGCTGGTTTATATTGGGAATTTTATTGGTGCGGTGGCAATGGCCGGGATGGTGTTTCTGGCTGGTGTGCATGGTAACGGCGATGCGATGGTAGGGGTTGCAGCGCTGAATATTGCCGAGGCCAAGGCGGCATTGCCATTTTCTCAGGCGTTAATGCGTGGGGTTTTGGGCAATATGCTGGTCTGCCTGGCGGTCTGGATGTGTTATAGCGCCCGAACCACGACGGACAGAATCCTGTCCGTCGTGCCACCGGTAACAGCCTTTGTGGCTTTGGGATTTGAACACTCCGTTGCCAACATGTTCTCGTTACCCTATGGTCTGCTGATAAAAGGCTGGGCTGCCCCTGATTTTTGGACGGCCATTCATCGCCGCGCCGAAAGCTTTGAGGTGCTGTCGTGGGGATCGCTGCTGACTAATCTGGTGCCGGTAACCATCGGAAATATTATCGGCGGAGGGGTTCTGGTCGGCGCGGTCTACTGGTCAGCCTATCTGCGCCATCGCCCCTGAAGCATGGGCTGATCCGAAATTAATAAATCTTCAAGAAAAATAGTCCACATTAACCGTCAGCTAGAGCATGGGGGTGCTGTTCGTACATGGCGGATTAATGAGCAGGATAAATGACAAATACGCTAAGAAATTCAAAAAAGCCTGTTGAATCAGCCGAAACCTATGAATTTTATCAAAATTTGGTTGTGGGCACGAATATCAATGCCCGCACCTTGTTGGCAACGGATTATCTTAACCATTTCAATGAGATAATTATGCTTGTCGATATGATTGCCGACATGCCGGAATGTATTGAGGATGTGGCCGCGTGGGAGCCAAAAAGCTATCAGGATCATTTTCGTGATAGTGGCTTTTCTGATGGGGGGCTTGCGGTTGAAGCGTATGAATTTGTACCGGCCCAGTACCGGTTGCCGTTTGAACGGTTAATCAGTCAATTGAATGCGCTGGTCAAGCAAGTTGCCACAAGGCTTATGGAGGCTTCGGTTGCGGAAAATCAGCAAGAAATTGCAGCAATGGCGCTGTTTGGTCCGGAGATGCGCCTGATGGTTGAAAAAGCGGGTGCCATTATCAATGGTGAAACACAAGGCCACGACCAGGCCGATATTGACGCGGTGCTGGAAGCTTAGCACTTGCGCATGCCACGTCTGTAATCCTACCTTGGTCGGGGAATAAACACAGCAACCCCCGCAAAGGCAGGAAAATGGAACTGAAAACACCCGAATATGTTCAAAAAGTCGTTATGGACGCGGTCGGCATGGTGGGCATACGTCTGTGCGCCATTGGAAACGAGCTTGGCCTGTTTGCCGATCTGGCCGGCAAGGGGCCTGCCACCAGCCAGGAACTGGCCACCCGTATGGGCCTGAATGAACGCTATGTGCGCGAATGGATGTATGGCACGTCTGCTGCGGGATATCTGACATTTGACAAACTAAGCCGCAAGGCGACGCTTCCCGCCGCCCTCGTTCCGGTATTGGTGGAAGAAGGTGGTCCGGCCTATCAGGGCGGCCTGTTCAAGATGTTCACTGGCCTGATGCAACCGTTCAATGAACTGGTGAAGGCTTTCAGGCAGGGCGGCGGCATAAGTTACGACACCTATGACGGTATTTTCTGGGAAGGGCTGGAGGCTAATTCCTGTGTCCGGTATCGCAATTTGCTGGTCAGCCAATGGCTGCCGGAAATGCCGGATGTAAAGGCGCGGCTGGAACAGGGCGCCAGCTTTGCCGATTTTGGATGTGGTGCCGGCCGGTCAACGGTGGAACTGGCAAAAGCGTTCCCCAAGGCCAAATTTTTCGGGTTCGACCTGTTCGCCCCCAATATTGAAAAGGCCCGCGCCAATGCCAAAGAGGCGGGCGTTGAGGACCGGGTGGATTTCCAGGTTCATGACATCAGCAAGGGCGTGCCGGGTAAATTCGATATTGTCGCCACGTTTGACCTGATCCACGATATGGCCGACCCCAAGGGTGGCCTGCGCGCCCTGCGCCAGGCGGTCAAGGATGACGGCATATATGTGCTGATGGACGTGGCCTGTGAAGACGATCCGGCGGATAATCAGGGGCCTATGGCGGTGTTCAAATATGGCGCCAGCCTGCATTTCTGTATGACGACATCGCTGGGACAGGGGGGCATGGGGCTGGGCACCGTCGGGTTGCCAGAGGCGCGGGTAAATGAATTCTGCAAAGAAGCCGGGTTTGCCACGGTGCGGCGTTTGCCCATTCAGCATCCGCTGAATGTTTTGTATGAAATCAGGCCCTGACAAACCGGATTTTTGGGCTTATAACCGCCCGCTAATGCTTATATCAGGTGTGAAATGACCGAAAACTGGACCCCGCAAAGCTGGCGCGCCAAACCCGCTGTGCAAATGCCGAACTATCCCGATGCACAAGCGCTGGCCCGGGTAGAAGCGGATTTGCGCGTGCATCCGCCGCTGGTGTTTGCTGGCGAAGCCCGTAATCTGAAAGAGGATCTGGCGGCGGTATCGCGCGGCGAGGCGTTCCTGCTGCAGGGCGGTGACTGCGCCGAAAGCTTTGCCGAATTCCGTGCCGACAATATCCGCGATATGTTTCGTGTGTTGTTGCAAATGGCAGTGGTGCTGACCTTTGGCGCCAAATGCCCGGTGGTCAAACTGGGTCGGATGGCCGGACAATTCGCCAAACCCCGTTCGGCCGATATGGAAGCCATTGGCGGCGTGGAACTGCCCAGCTATCGCGGCGATATTATCAACGGCATGGATTTCGATTCCAAAGCCCGTATTCCCGATCCCGAACGCATGTTAAAGGCCTATAGTCAGGCGGCGGCGACGCTGAACCTGCTTCGCGCCTTTGCCGGTGGCGGGTACGCGGATTTGCATCATGTGGCGCGCTGGAATCTGGACTTCGTTGCGGATAGCCCGGTTAGCAAACGCTACCATGCGATTGCGGAACAGATATCCGAAGCGCTCGACTTCATGGAAGCCTGCGGCGTGGGGCCAACCACGGTCGCCAGCATGCGCACGGTGAATTTCTACACCAGCCATGAGGCCCTGCTATTGCCGTACGAAGAAGCGCTGACACGCGTCGATTCAACGACTGGCGAATGGTATGATACGTCGGCGCATCAATTATGGATCGGCGATCGCACCCGCCAGCCGGACGGCGCACATGTCGAATTCTGCCGTGGCGTGAAAAACCCGCTTGGCGTTAAATGCGGCCCCAGCCAGACACCGGAAGAATTACTGCGCCTGCTGGACGTGCTGAACCCGGCCAACGAGGCTGGACGCATGACGCTGATCTGCCGCTTTGGCGCGGGCAATGTGGAAAAGCATCTGCCCAAACTGATCCGTGCCGTGACCCGCGAAGGGCGCAACGTGATCTGGTCGTGTGACCCGATGCATGGCAATACGGTCAAGGCCGAGAACGGTTACAAGACCCGCCCTGTGGACCGTATTCTAACTGAAATGCGGCAGTTTTTTGCCGTGCATCAAACTGAAGGCAGCTATGCCGGCGGCGTGCATTTCGAGATGACCGGCCAGAATGTCACCGAATGTATCGGCGGCGCGCAGGCCATCACCGAAGCCGATCTGATGGACCGCTACCACACCCATTGCGATCCGCGCCTCAACGCCACGCAGGCGCTGGAACTGGCGTTTATCATTGCCGAGGGTTTGAAAGCCGAGCGTAAGCGGGTAGCGGCATAGAGGCACAGCAAATATCTGGAGCAGGGATGCCAAACAAAACCAACCGCCAGATGGTAATTGCGGGTATTCCAACGGATCGTTTGCAGGTTTCGCATTACAAACTGCATGCGGCGGCGATGCCCGAACCTGGCGCGGGGCAGGTGCTGCTGCGCACCCTGTTGATTTCGATGGACCCGGTCAGCCGTACACGGATTACCGGCGCAAAGGGTGGCTTGCAGATCGGCGATGTGATGCCCGGTTCCGGGCTGGCGCAGGTGATGGTATCAAAGCACGCGGATTTCAAAGAGGGTCAGGTCGTGGAATGTGCGCCCGGCTGGCAGGAATATTCCGTGCAGTCGGCAGAGGCGCTTGGCCCGTTTGACCGGCTTGGGCCATTGACGCATCATCTCAGCATTTATGGGGTCAGCGGGTTGACCGGTTATTTTGGCATGGACGCCGTGGGCGCACCCAAACCCGGCGAGACGGTGCTGGTGTCGGCGGCGGGGGGTGCTGTTGGGCATATTGCCGGTCAGGTTGCGAAAATTCGTGGGGCAAAGGTGGTGGGCATTGTTGGATCGAAAGAAAAGGCCGACTGGCTGACCGGCACGCTGGGTTATGATGCGGCGATTGATCGCCGGGCCGGGCCACTGGATGCAGCGATCCGGCAGGCCTGCCCCGAAGGTGTTGATCTGTATTTCGATAATGTTGGCGGCGAGGTTCTGCAAACCGTCCTGACACGGATGAAAGAGCGCGGCCGTATCGTCTGTTGCGGCTGGGCCACCCAATATGACACACAAACGCCGGACGATTCGATCAGGGGCGTGCCGCTGCAAATGGTGTACAAGCGCCTGCGCATGGAGGGATTTGTGGTCAATGATTATTATGATCGCAAACCGCAGGCGCGCGAACAGTTGGCGGCGTGGCTGCAATCGGGCGACATAAAGGTTTCAGTCGATATGCTGGATGGACTTGAGCGCGCGCCCGAAGGTTTTGTTGGTCTGTTCAACGGCGATAATCGCGGCAAGCGAATGATCCGTGTCGCCGACGAAGTTTAGGCTTTCACCGCATTCGCCATGCGCGATAAAATTTCTTCCAGAATTTCTGGTGAGGTGGCGAAATTCAGCCGGGCGAAATTATCCGTATAGGAACTGAAATCACCACCGGGGCTCAACGCCACTTTGGCCTTTTCGAGGAAGAATTTCGCGGCGGGTTCGCCCAGGTTCAGCGCGCTGCAATCCAGCCAGGAAAAATAGGTCGCCTCGGGCGAAAAATGCGAAATTCCGGGTAAGTCACTTTGTACAAATTCGCCAACCCGTCGCCGGTTCGCATCCAGTTGCAGCAAATTTTTATCCAGTGTTGGACCGCCAAATTTCCATGCCGATTCTGATCCAAGAATACTGAATATCGACGGCGTACCCATAATATGGGTGTTGATCTGTTTGAATCGTGTCTGCAATTCTGCCGATCCAAAATGCGCAACGGCGCAACGAAGCCCTGCAATATTCAAGCCCTTGCTGGTCGATGAAAGTGTAATGGTGCGCGCCGCAATCTCGCCGCCCAGCGCCGCAAACGGTGTGTAACGCGCGGGTGGATACACAAAATCCATCTGCACCTCATCGGCTACCACAATCAGATTATTTTCCAGCGCAACATCGGCAATGGCGCGCAATTCATCCACCCCAAACGCCCGCCCGGTTGGATTATGCGGGTTACACAGCAGCAGAATGCGTGTGCGTTTGTCGATAATTTTGCGCAATCCGTCAATGTCAAATTCATAATGCGCATTGCCGCGCCGCAACGGGTTCTCAACCAGACGGCGGTTGTTTTGCGAAACAACGGAAAGAAAACCCGGATAGATCGGCGTTTGCACAATAATGCCATCACCCGGTTCGCTGAACATCATCACCATGGCGTGCATTAATTGCATCATGGTACTGCCAACAAAAATCCGCGCCGGATCAGGTGTCCAGCCATGGCGCCCAGTCATCCATGTACAAAAGCCGTCCGCCGCTCTTTTATTCAGCTCCAGTGGTGGGTAACCGAAATCATCCGTGTCAATGATCTGACGCAACGCATCACGGATTTCCGGCGCGACCAGAAAATCCATGTCGGCAATCCATGCAGGAATAACATCGGCGGGATAGCGCGTCCATTTCGTTCCGCGCCTGTTGCGCAGTTGGGCTTGTGAAATAAACAGGCCGGTCGAAGAAGGCATCATCATTATCCTAAATAAATCATACGCAGCGTCATCCTGAGCTACCATTGTCATCCTGAGCGAAGCGAAGGATCTCGCTCTGCCGCATGGGGATCCTTCGCTTCGCTCAGAATGACAGCAGGCCCCGTGCAGGACAATAATGTTGGTTCAGCATGACAGCCCTGTGTTTATTCTCTGAACACCCGGCTGAAAATCCTGTCGACATGTTTGGTGTGATAGCCAAGATCAAACAGTTCGGCCAGTTGTTTTGCGGGAACTGCTTTGGTCACCTGTTTATCGGCTTTGAGCGCGCTGAGAAAATCACCGCCTTCACGCCAGACTTTCATGGCGTGACGCTGCACGATTTCGTATGCATCTTCGCGACTGACGCCGCCTTGCGTCAAGGCCAGCAATACGCGCTGGGAATGCACCAGCCCGCCCAGCCGATCCATATTTTTCTTCATGTTTTCGGGATACACGATCAGCTTGTCGATCATGCCGGTAAGGCGCGCCAGCGCAAAATCAAGGGTGATGGTGGCGTCGGGCGCGATCATGCGTTCAACGCTGGAATGCGAAATATCGCGTTCATGCCACAGCGCCACATTTTCCATGGCGGGCAGGGCATAACTGCGCACCATGCGCGCAAGACCGGTCAAATTTTCCGACAGCACAGGATTACGTTTGTGCGGCATGGCGGATGATCCCTTCTGGCCTTCGGAAAAAAATTCCTCCGCCTCCAGAACTTCCGTACGCTGAAGATGGCGTATTTCGGTGGCGATCCGCTCAATTGAACTGGCAATCACGCCTAGTGTCGCAAAAAAATGCGCATGCCGGTCGCGCGGAATGACCTGGGTGGAAATCGGCTCCACGGTCAAACCCATTGCCGACGCCACATGCGCTTCAATCCATGGATCAATATTGGCAAATGTACCGACCGCACCGGAAATCGCACAGGTGGCGATCTCTATACGCGCGGCTTCCAGGCGCGTGCGATTGCGCTCCATCTCCGCAAAAGCCTGCGCCATTTTCAGGCCAAACGTGGTTGGTTCCGCATGAATGCCATGACTGCGGCCAATGCAGATCGTGTCCTTATGTTCCAGCGCGCGCCGTTTCAGCGCGGCCAGCAACAGTTCAATATCCGCCAGCAGAATATCGCTGGCGCGTTTAAGCTGTACCGCCAGACAGGTGTCGAGCACATCCGATGATGTCATGCCCTGATGCACAAAGCGCGCTTCCGGTCCAACATGCTCGGCCAGATTGGTCAGGAAGGCGATGACGTCATGTTTGGTTTCACGCTCGATCTCATCGATGCGGTCAATTTCATAGGCGCCACGTTCCCACACCGCCTTCGCCGCCTCGCGCGGGATCGTTCCAAGCTCCGCCATGGCGTCGCAGGCATGCGCCTCGATCTCAAACCAGATACGAAATTTCGCTTCCGGCGACCAGATGGCCACCATTTCGGGACGGGAATAACGCTCAATCATGAATGTTAGCCTCTTTGCATACTACTTATATCAACCCCAATTGCCGGAAGCTGATGGTTTTGCCACGCCCGACGACGACGTGGTCATGTACGGCGACTTTCAGTGGTTTACCCGCCTCGATGATCTGTTTGGTCATTTCAATGTCGGCGCGTGATGGTGTTGGGTCGCCGCTTGGATGGTTATGTACCAGAATGATCGCGGATGCAGAAAGGTTCATTGCCCGCTTCATAACCTCACGTGGATAGACGGGGGTGTGATCGACGGTACCCTGCTGCTGCACCTCATCCGCGATAAGTACATTTTTATGATCCAGAAACAGGATACGGAACATCTCGTTTTTTTCATAGGCCATTGCCGAATGGCAATATTCCATCAGCGCAGTCCAGCTTGATAATAATGGTTTGTTCATCACCGTGCTTTTGGCCAGATGCAACGCCGCCGCCTGTATGATTTTCAGATCTCGCACTACGTTTTCGCGATTGGTTATCTCGCGCAGCCGATCCGGCTCGGCGCTGATGACATCGGCCAGCGAGCCAAAATGCCTAATCAATTGTTTGGCCAGCGGCTTGACGTCTATTCTGGGTATCGCCCGGAATAAAATCAATTCCAGCAGTTCATATTCGGCCAGCGCGTCGGCGCCTGCATCCATGAAACGATCACGCAACCTGTCCCGATGCCCTGCATAATGTGGTGTATCATCCTCAATGGTCAATTTAAGCGCCAAAATCTGGTAGATGCAGACCAGCTGGTGATGTAGTGAAAATCTCGCAGCCGGTTTCGGTGATGCCGATCGAATGCTCGAACTGCGCCGACAGGGATTTGTCACGGGTCACGGCGGTCCATCCATCACTCAGGATTTTCACCTGAAATCTGCCTGCATTGATCATTGGTTCAATGGTGAAAATCATACCGGCTTTCAGCACGATGCCGGTGGCGCGCTCGCCGTAATGCATGATGTTCGGCGCGTCGTGAAACACCTGGCCGGTGCCGTGGCCACAAAAGTCCCGCACCACGGAAAAGCGGTTGGCCTCTGCGTAAGACTGGATCGCATAGCCGATATCGCCGGTCGTGGCGCCAGGTTTGGCGGCGGCGCAACCGCGCATCAGCGCTTCATAGGTGACCTCGATCAGGCGGCGCGCCTTGACGCTGGCGTCACCTGCCACATACATGCGGCTACTGTCGCCATGCCAGCCGTCCAGCAGCGGCGTCACGTCAATATTGAGCACATCGCCATCATGCAGTTTGCGGTCCCCTGGTATGCCGTGACAGACCACATGATTAAGCGAAATGCAGGTGGTCTTTGGATAACCGCGATAATTCAACGGCGCGGACACACCGCCCCGCGCGACAATAAAGCTGTGACAGATTTCGTCCAGCTCGGCGGTTGTTACACCGGGCTTTACATACGGGCCAATCATATCCAGCGTTTCGGCGGCCAGCCGCCCAGCCGCCCGCATGCCCGCAAAGGCCTCGGGCCCATGCAGTTTGATCAGGCCGTTATTGCGTAACGGCGCATCCTGGGCGGCGATGTAATTCATGCCCTATAAATATCCATTGAAAGGGGTTTCTGCGAGTAAAATTTCGTAACATGGACAATAGAGTGGTTTCCAGCAGGATGGAATTGCGGATAAACTGAGCGGATGAACACGACAGACATAGATATGACCGATGAAAAAATCTTTACCGCCGCCATTCTGGTGATCGGGGATGAGATCCTGTCGGGCCGCACCCAGGATACGAACTCATCCTATATCGCGCGCTGGCTTGGGGAAATCGGGGTGCGTCTGCGTGAGATCCGTGTTGTGCCGGACGTACAGCCTGAAATAGTGAACGCATTAAATGCCTTGCGGGAACGCTATAGTTACGTGTTCACCACCGGCGGCATCGGGCCGACCCATGACGATATTACGGCCGACGCTGTGGCGGCGGCGTTTGCGGTGCCCATTGGCTTTCATCCCCGGGCCATGGCGATTTTGGGGGCGCATTACAAG
This sequence comes from uncultured Alphaproteobacteria bacterium, assembly GCA_947085295.1. Lineage (GTDB taxonomy): Bacteria > Pseudomonadota > Alphaproteobacteria > UBA11222 > UBA11222 > UBA11222. The sequence goes on from CAMTVX010000036.1 coordinate 37,947, forward strand.
CCGGAAGAGTTCACCGAGGCGCGCAAGCGCATGGCCCGCATTCCCGAAGGGGCGGAATTAATTGATAACCCCATCAGTAAGGCGCCGGGCTTTCAGATCGGCAATGTTTTTGTGCTGGCCGGGGTGCCGATGATCATGCAGGCGATGCTGGACAGCCTGCGCCATAGGGTTACGGGCGGGGCCAGAATGCTCAATGCCAGTGTGGGCGGCGCGGTCGCCGAAGGCCATGTGGCAGGGGCATTGGGCGCACTACAGGCGCAGTTTCCGGATGTAAGTCTGGGTAGTTATCCGTATTTTCGCAGGGCGGAGCCAGGTTCCGATCAGGTTTCCGGATATGGTGTCAATTTCGTCCTGCGTTCGACCGATGCAGGCAGACTGGCGGATGCCCGTGAGGCGGTTCGCGCAATGATTCGGGCCGAAGGGGCCGTACCAGAGGATCGGGACTGACCCCGCAATCGGGTATGCTACCTGTCATATTTCATCACAAAATAGTGACGCAAACGGGAAAGGCTTTTCAAATAGATGAATAGGTGTCAGATTATGCTGGAAAAGCGTGGCAAAGTAAGTATGGTCTCTGTGCGATCAGCTTGCAAAAAAAGCGTGACGACAGTGGAACAATTGAGGGAGAAGCACGGCATGTTGAAGGGAAAAATGGGCGTCCTGGGTTTGATGGCGGGGGCCACGATGTTATTGGGCGCTACAGGGGCGGTTGCTGCCGGTATTGAGGGGATGATGGACGTCACTCATCTTAATTCAGCGCATGAAAACTGGGCCAAGGCAGGCAAGCATGAGTTTTATGTTTCTTGCACCAGCATTGATGATTACATCACCCAGGTAGAAGGGCCGAATCTGAAAGAAACCCAGATGACCGCCTACAAGGATTCGATCACCAAAGCGGGCGGCAACACCTGCTGGCCGGTATGGCGCGGGCTGGTTAAATAGCGTTCAATTTTTTTGCTATTGACTGTCTTCCAGGGTTGCCGACAGTCCGGTCTGCTATGATTGCTTGTTGGTGATAGCGCCTTTTCGCTGGCTTGAGCGACAGCATGAGCGTTTGTTCGGCTGAGTGTCTTTCCGGCTATGTGCTGGTTTGGCGTGATTTTGATCTGGTGCTGTGTCGCAACTGGATAAAAATTCCCGGAATATGGCGGAGTGTGGTTTCACCTCCGCCATTTTTTCGTGGCCCTGCACACTGATCACTGCACACTGATCTCAGCCCTGATTTAAGGGCCTACCCTGATTCATGTGACCCTGCTATATCATGCGGCAGAGTCCCCGTAGCTCAGCAGGATAGAGCACCAGATTCCTAATCTGGGGGTCGTGCGTTCGAATCGCGCCGGGGACGCCACTTTATCATGGATGCGGCAGCACACTGATGAACGATGTTTCGCCCACCGCGCGCCGTCAGTTATATGGCGAGATTGCAGTCAACAAATCCGGCTGGCTAAGTGTCTCGGATTTGCATGACATATATTACGAGGAATCGGGGAATCCTTCCGGCAAGCCGGTCCTGTTTGTTCATGGTGGGCCCGGTGGTGGATGCGATCCGAAAATGCGGCGGTTTTTTGATCCCCAGGCCTATCGCATCATCCTGTTTGATCAGCGCGGCTGCGGCAAAAGCCGCCCGCACGCGGAACTGACCGATAATTCGACATGGCATCTGGTTGCGGATATGGAGATGTTGCGCGTCCATCTTGATATTGAACGCTGGCAGATATTTGGCGGCTCCTGGGGCAGCACGCTGGCACTGGCCTATGCGCAGACCCATCCGCAGCGCGTAACCGAACTGGTACTGCGGGGTATCTTCATGCTGCGGCAGAAGGAATTGCGCTGGTTCTATCAGGAAGGTACCAGCTATATTTTCCCCGATGCCTGGGAACACTATCTGGCGCCCATTCCACCGGCCGAACGCGGTGATATGATTGCGGCATATTATAAACGCCTGACCAGCAAGGACGCAGCCGTGCGGTTGCGGGCGGCCAGGGCCTGGAGTATCTGGGAGGCGGCGACCAGCTTTTTCACCCAGGATCCGCTGCATATTGCGCGCGCGGGCGAAGACAGTTTTGCCGAGGCGTTTGCCCGCATCGAATGCCATTATTTCGTTAATAAGGGTTTTTTTACCAGCGATGATCAATTACTTGCTGGTGTTGACATCATCAGGCACATTCCGGCCGTTATCGTACAAGGGCGCTATGATGTGGTTTGCCCTGTGATTTCGGCCTGGGAGTTGCATCGCGCCTGGCCTGAAGCCACCCTTCATATTGTTCCCGACGCCGGACATTCGTCTATGGAGGCCGGGATTATCGATCAACTGGTTCGGGCGACCGACCATTACCGCCCGTAAGGGCAATCTGCGAAGGAATAAAAACATGCGTCTGCTATCAAATTTTGCGCTAAGCCTGATTGCCGGGCTCGGGCTTGCTGTGACGGGGGCCTACACGCCTGTAAATGCGCAAGATGCCGCGCCACCCGCCGCCACTCTGCCCGACGGACAAAAACCGGCGGAAACAAAAAAGTTTGATGATTGGGTTGTGGCCTGCGGAATTCCGAAAGATCAAACCAAAAAAGTTTGCCAGGCTGTGCAGATCCTCACCAACAAGGAAGATGGCAAGCGGGTCATGCAGATCATGGTCGGCTATCCGGATGGCTCAAAGGATCCGGTTGCGGTATTTGTTCTGCCGCTTGGCTATCTGCTACAGGCAGGTGGCAAGTTTGATCTGGACGGCAAGGAAATGGGCGTTCTGGGAGCAGAGCGTTGCGTCCAGACCGGATGCATCGTTCCTCTGGGGCTTGATGCCGAAATGCTGGCAAAATTCAAGGCTGGCACTGCCGGAAAAATCACCATCACCATCGCCAAGGACCGCACGGTTGACCTGCCAGTATCCCTGAAAGGCTTCTCCGCCGCGCTGGGTGAGTTGAAAAAGGGCTAAACGGGTCACCATTTTATTGTCAGGCGGATAGCGCCTGCTTGCCCGTCATGTGTACGGGGTTGTCAGTGATCGCTGCATGCGCACAACCAAGCGTGTGCAGCGAATAAACACAGGCCTGCGCATCGCATAGCAATGCATATTTCGGATGCATGTGGCTGCTTTTTCCAATTGAGCATGTTCATCGGGTTTGAAGTCCGTGCGCACCGCCGGGATGTGATCCCCTTACAGAATAACTGTCATGTTCATGGTTTAGAGCACTTTGTTTTCTGAGCGAATCGCAACACCTGCTCCGTCTTTGCGAGCCGAAGGCGCGGCAATCCAGAGTCTCACTCCAAGGCCTTCATTCGTGACTCTGGATTGCCGCGTCGCTTCGCTCCTCGCAAAGACGATGTTGTTTCAATTCGTTCACAAAGCGCTCTAATATTCCACCTCCCTACCATGCCGCACGGCAAGAATGGCGATCTGCTTGCCATCGTAGCGATACAGGCTCACATAAGCGCTATCACCGAATTGGATGATCCATTCGCGGAACTCAGACGGCATGTCCTCGACCGGCCGACCAATTTCTGGATGGGTGGCAAGTGCTTTCACACCCTGCCGGATGGTTCGAACGGCACGGCGCGCCGCACCCCGATTTTTTGCAGCCAGGAAATCATGCAGCCGCGCCATATCGCGCAGCGCGGGCGGCGTCCAGATCAGCCGGGCATTGGTCAAGTGTGGGATGCGGGCGGTTCGGCATCCTCACCTGCTTCAAGACGCGCGAGCCAGGCGTCAGCTTCGTCGGCCGTCACATGTTGTCCGGTTGCCTGATACTCGGCCCACGCCGCCAGCGCGTCCCGGTTCAGTTGCTCACGTTTCTCCTCACGCTCGATATATTGCGTTATGGCCTCGCGCATCAGCCAATGCGCCGAGCGGCGGCGGGCTTCCGCCAGGCGCAGCACGCGGGCCTTGGTTTCGGCATCAAGTTTCAGGCTGGTCGTGGGCAAAGTCGGCATAGGGAGAGCCCATTGCTGGGTGTTAATTAGTGTTACCAAGAGCTAATATAACCTGTATCAGGTTATTTTACCAGTGTCGTGAAGCTTCCCGATACGAAATTTGCAGCTCGTATGACCCCCTACCGCCCCTTGACCTTCACATAACTTCCCGGCGCATCTTCGAGCACGGGCAGTTTGCCGCTGCCGGGTATGCGGGCGGGGACTTTTTTGCCGCTTTTGGGGGCATGCCATTCGTGCCAGTTGGGCCACCAGGAACCTGGATGTTCCACCGCGCCCTTGCGCCATTCCTCGACATCGTCGGGCAGGGCGTCATTGGTCCAGTATTGATATTTTTTGGCTGCGGGCGGATTGATGACGCCCGCAATATGGCCTGATCCGGCGATCATAAAGCGCACATCGCCGCCCAGCAATTTGGTGCTTTTGTATACCGAACGATATGGCGCGATATGATCGTCTATGGAGGATTGCAGATAGACCGGGATTTTTATTTTACCCAGATCCAGTTTTTCGCCACCTAAAACCATCTCGCCTTTGGACAGGGTGTTATTGAGATAGCATTCGCGCATGTAAAACAGATGCATTTCCTTGGGCATATTGGTCTGATCCGCATTCCAGTACAGCAGATCAAAGGGCGCTGGTTCCTTGCCCAGCATGTAATTGTTCACGACAAACGACCAGATCAGATCGTTGGAACGCAGCATGTTAAAGGTGTTGGACATTTCGCTGGATTCCAGCAGGCCGCCGGCCTGATCCATTTTTTGTTCCAGCGCCGCGATCTGATCGGTGTCGATAAACACTTTCAATTCACCGGCTTCGGAAAAATCCGCCTGCGCCGCGAAAAAGGTAGCGCCTTTGATGCGTGTGTCGCCCTTCGCCGCCATATGCGCCAGCGCTGTTGTCAGCAATGTGCCACCAATGCAATAGCCGATGGCGTTTACCTCGCGCTCTCCGGTCGCCTGTTCAACCGCATTCAACGCGGGATAGACGCCTTCCAGCAGGTAGGATTCAAATGTGCGGTTGGCCAGTTCAGCATCCGGATTGGCCCAGGACACGACAAATACGGTATAGCCCTGCGCCACCGCCCATTTGATGAAGGATTTTTCGGCTGTCAGATCGAGAATATAAAATTTGTTGATCCACGGCGGAAAGATCAGCAGCGGGCGCTGATACACGGTTTTGGTTGTGGGGGTATACTGAATAAGTTCGATCAGCGGATTGCGAAAAATCACTTTGCCCGGCGTGATCGCGATATTGCGGCCAACCTCAAAGGCCTCCATGTCGGTCATGCGAATGGCCAGCTTGCCATGCCCGCGTTCCAGATCGCCCAGCAGGTTTTCCAGCCCGTGCAATAAATTCTCGCCGTTTGATGTCAGTGTGGCGCGCAGAATTTCCGGATTGGTCAGCACGAAATTGGACGGCGAAATCGCATCGACAAACTGTTTGGTGTAAAACGCAACCTTGCGGGCGTTTGTCGGATCCAGTCCGTCAACCCCTGTCACCGTCTGCATCAGCCAGTTGCTGCTCAGCAGATAGGATTGCTTGATGAAATCAAATGCAACACTCTCGCTCCATTCCGGCGCCTTGAAGCGCTTGTCGCCACGATCCGGCGTCACGACGGGGGATAATTGCTCGCCGAGCAGACGCCGCGTCGTGGATTGCAGCAATTCCAGCCAGTCCGGCCACAGTTTGCCCTGCGCCTCCAGCAAATAATTGGCATTGCCCAGCATATGTTTGGCAAGATCCAGAAATGCAGGCGCTATGGCGCGCATGCTGTTCGGATCCCCCACTTCAGGCGGCGTGGCCTGTCGCTTGATCTGCTGGCTGGCGAAGCCCTGCATCAATCGCTGGCCACGTTCGGCCACTTTCAGCATATTTCGTATGAATAATGCGGGATCAGGAATGGTAAATCCCGGCTTTTCTTGTTCCATTTGGCGAAACCCTTAAATTGCCACAAAAACATGCCACAAAATGACATATGCTGTAAGAAGACTTATTATAGCCATTTTTGCAGCAACTATGCCATCTTGGCTATAAATAATGGGTATAGTTTCATTTCAATTTGGATGCGAATCGCGCACAGAGACGCGGACAGATGCGCAGATAGAGGGACGCGGGCGGTTGGAGGGCTTCATGCTTAAAATAAACGGGCGCAAGGCGGCATTGTTGCGATTTGGCGCGCCGTTTCTGGCAGGACTGATTTTAATGGCCGTTTCCGGCTGTTCCATGCCAAGTGTGTTTGGCTCAGATAACAGCCCATTGCCTCTGCCGCCTCCGCTTGAAACGGACGAGGAAGGTAAGGTCGCGGATAATACGGGTCGCAATGATGGCAATCAGGAAAACGCTGAATCCGGGGAAGCAGGGTCAGAAGAAGACGGCGAATATCCTGACCTTGCCGATGTACCGGATGGCGATGAGGCCACCAAAGCCGCAGAAAAGGCACCCGAAGCACAGGCCGGTCGAGAACAATTGGCAAGCGGGCTGGTCGCGGATCGCGAGCAGGCGAAATACAGCGACGAGGAATTGCGGGGTGGCAAGGTTGCCGCCCTGTCCCCGCCGCGTGCGCAACCCCCCGCGCCCCCACGCACGCAAGAACCCGCCGCGCCTGAACCAGTGGTTCCCGAGGTGCCTGCCGCACCTGCCGCACAGATTACCCCGCCTGTATCTGCGCCGGTACGTTCGCCCGCGCCTTCAACTATGCCATTAACGCCGCAGGCGCCGCGATCCCTGCCACCCAGGACAGCGGCTGTCGCCCCCGTGCAGACGGCGCCGGCCTATAGCGCGTCCACCTTCCAGCCTTCGCGGGCACAGCCGCTTCCGGCGGATTTGGCGGCGTCCCTGCCGGCCGGCGTGGCGCAACGCTATCAGGAAACCCTGCGTCAGCCGGTTCCGGGCGCGCCTGCGGGGCTTCCGGTTGCCCCGATTCCTGGCGGACGTGGCAGTGGCGGGGCTTATGTCAGCATTCCATTTGCGTCGGGATCGGCACAATTATCCAGTGACGACCGGCGTACCATCGCCCAGGTGGCAAACGCCGCACGGGGTGGTTTTTCGCGTATCCGGGTGGTGGGCCATGCGTCCAGCACGGCATCGAGCCAGTCTGAAAGTCAACGCCTGCTTGCCAACTGGGAGGTGTCCCAGTCCCGTGCTACGGCTGTGGCGGACGAACTGGTGCGTCAGGGGATAGACACCGCACGGATAGTTATCGAGGCGGTGGGCGACAGTCAGTCAGCCTCTGCCGGTGGATATATGGATGCAGAAGCTGCCGCCCGCCGGGTAGACCTGTTTCTGGAATAGGCCTATATAGTGCCAGGATTATAGAGATAGACAAAACGCCATGGATTTTGAGTTTCACCGCATCAAACGTCTGCCGCCCTATGTGTTTGAGTCCGTTAACCGGCTGAAGGCGCAGGCGCGCGCGGCCGGCAAGGACATTATCGATCTGGGCATGGGCAATCCCGACATGCCGACGCCCCGGCATATTGTCGACAAGCTGATCGAAAATGTGCAAAAGCCGCGCACCAACCGCTATTCCACTTCGCGTGGCATTCCGGGATTGCGCCGTGCGCAGGCGGCTTATTATCAGCGGCGCTTTGGGGTGGAACTGGATCCTGAAACCGAAATTATCGCCACGCTGGGCTCCAAGGAAGGGCTGGCCAATCTGGCGATGGCGATTACCTCGCCCGGCGATCAGATATTGGTGCCGAACCCGTCCTATCCGATTCATCCGTATGGCTTCATCATTGCGGGCGCGGCGATCCGCCATATACCGGCAGTGGATTCGCAACGTGAATTTATGGAAAGTCTGGCGCGCGCTGTGCGTCATTCTGTGCCGCCGCCAAAGGCGCTGATTGTTAATTTCCCGTCCAACCCGACGGCGCAGGTTACCGATCTGGCATTCTATGAAGAAGTCGTCGCCTTTGCCCGCAAGCATGAAATCATCGTGCTGTCGGACATTGCCTATGCCGAAATATATTTCGATGGCAATCCACCGCCATCCATTCTGCAAATTCCCGGCGCCAAGGAAGTTGCGGTTGAATTTACATCGCTGAGCAAAACCTATGCGATGCCGGGCTGGCGCATTGGATTTGCGGCGGGTAACCGCCATCTGGTTGGCGCATTGACGCGCATAAAATCCTATCTGGATTATGGCGCGTTTACGCCTATTCAGGTGGCTGCAACAGCGGCGCTGAACGGTCCGCAGGATTGCGTCGAGGAAATTCGCAATACCTATAAAGCGCGCCGCGATGTTCTGATTGAAAGCTGGGGTCGTGCGGGCTGGCAAATTCCCTCTCCGCCAGCCAGCATGTTTGCCTGGGCGCCCATTCCCGAACCGTTCAAATCGCTTGGATCGCTCGAATTTTCAAAGCTGTTGTTGCAACACGCGGATGTTGCGGTGGCGCCGGGACTTGGCTTTGGTGAATATGGTGATGGGCATGTGCGCATCGGCCTGGTTGAAAATGAACAGCGGATCCGGCAGGCGGCGCGCAGCGTCAAACGGTTTCTGGCGGATGCGGATTCCTTTGTTGCCGCGTCGGTTGATCAGCGTAAAGCTGTGGCTTCTTGATCAGGATGGCTGCAAGTGAGTAATCCATTACGGCTAGGAATTGCAGGTCTTGGCACGGTAGGTGCCGGGGTGCTGTGCCTGCTGGAAGAACAGCAGGAATTGTTGCGTCAGCGTTGCGGACGCGCCTTGCAGATAACCGCCGTGTCATCGCGCGATCGCACAAAAAATCGTGGCGTGAAATTACCGTCCTCGATTACCTGGTATGACGATGCGTGCGCACTGGCGAAAGCGGCGGATGTCGATGTGGTGGTGGAATTGATCGGTGGCGCAGAAGGCATTGCGCGGCAGGTTGTGGAAACCGCGCTTGACGCTGGCAAGCATGTCGTTACCGCCAACAAGGCGCTGCTGGCCGTGCATGGCAGCGCACTTGCGGCGCATGCAGAAAAAGCCGACCGGGCATTGTGCTTTGAGGCGGCGGTGGGTGGCGGCATTCCGGTGATCAAGGCGATCCGCGAGGGGTTGGCGGCGAACCGCTTTGAGCGGGTCTATGGCATTTTGAATGGCACCTGCAATTATATCCTGACCAAGATGGAAGACACCGGCGCGGATTTCGATGCTGTGCTGTCCGAAGCGCAGGATCTGGGATATGCCGAAGCCGATCCCAGTTTCGATGTCGATGGCATTGACACCGCGCATAAGCTGACCATTCTGGCGAGCCTTGCCTATGGTACGCATGTTGATTTTTCGGGAGTTTATGTTGAAGGCATCCGCCATATCGGCGCGCTGGATATTCAGTTCGCGCGCGAATTTGGCTATCGCATTAAACTGCTGGGGCTGGCCCGGCGCACGGCGCACGGCATCGAGCAGCGTGTGCATCCCTGCATGGCCCCGCTGGGATCGCCAATTGCAGAAGTTGGCGGCGTGACAAATGCGGTGGTGGCGGTTGGCAATTACGCCGGGCAAAGTGTGTTTGAAGGCCCGGGCGCGGGCGCTGGCCCCACCGCATCGGCCGTCATCGCCGATATTGTCGATATTGCGCGCAATCAGATTTTGCCGCCTTTTGCCGCGCCGTCAAGTCAGCTTGAACGCGCAGCGACTAGCCCGATGGCGTTGCATCAGGGCGCTTATTATGTGCGGCTTACCGTGCTGGACCAGCCGGGTGTGATGGCGGGCATTACCGCCATAATGGCGGAACATGGCGTGTCGATCGACAGCATCATTCAGCGCGCGCGCGCGCCCGGCGCCGGGGTTCCCGTCGTTCTGATCACGCACGAAACGCAAGAGGCGCATATGAACCGCGTGCTGACACAATTATCAGCGCTGAAGCATGTTATCGAACCACCTGTACGTATCCGTATTGAAAAACTTTAATTTTTAACGCCAACCGGCTTAGGAGAATTCACATGGCAAAGACAAAACCGATTCTGGACCGTGTGTTCAGCATGGAAATCGCGCGCGTGACAGAGGCTGGCGCCATCGCCGCTTCACGCCTGATTGGTTGCGGGGATGAAAAGGCGGCGGATCAGGCGGCGGTCGATGCCATTCGCACCGCGCTGAACAAACTGGACATGCGCGGCGTTATCGTGATCGGTGAAGGCGAACGCGACGAAGCGCCAATGCTGTATATCGGCGAAACTGTTGGCACAGGTAATGGGCCGGAACTGGATATTGCGCTCGATCCGCTCGAAGGCACGACGATCACCGCCAAGGCAATGCCCAATGCGCTGGCAGTTGTGGCGTTTGCCGAAAAAGGCAATCTGCTGAACGCACCCGATGTATACATGGACAAGCTGGCGATCGGCACCGGCTATGCCCCTGGAATCGTTGATCTGGACAAAACCCCTGCGGAGAATATAAAAGCGCTGGCGGCGGCAAAGGGTGTGCCGGTTACGGAAATTACCGCGTGCGTACTGGACCGGCCGCGTCATGCTGAAATTATCAAAAGCATTCGCAGTGTGGGCGCGCGCATTCAGCTTATCCCGGATGGCGATGTTGCGGGCGTCATTGCAACGACGCAGGTGCATACCGGTATCGACATTTACATTGGCACGGGCGGTGCGCCGGAAGGCGTGTTGGCGGCCGCCGCCTTGCGTTGCATCGGTGGCCAAATGCAGGGGCGACTGGTGTTCAGTAATGATGAGCAGCGTGATCGCGCGCGCAAAATGGGTGTGAAAGATCTTGATCACAAATATGTGCTGGAAGAAATGGCGGCGGGCGATGTGATTTTTTCGGCGACCGGAGTGACCGATGGCTCCATGCTGCACGGCATTCATCGTGAAAAAGATGGCGCAGTTACAACCCACACGGTGGTAATGCGTTCGGCTAGCGGCACTGTGCGCTGGATCCGCGCGCGTCATCTGGACGAAAGCAAATTCGCATAGCATGAACCTGCCGCCACCTATGTTAGGGGTGGGGCGGTCGCTGAACGGCCGGTGCTGGCGCTTGCGTCCATCTGACGAACGCACGGCGCTTGCCATTGCGCAGCGCCACGATCTGCCGGAAATTGTTGGCCGTGTTATTGCCGGGCGTGGTATTTCCATTGATGCCGCAGAAAGTTTTCTGCATCCCAGCCTGCAAAATGATCTGCCGGATCCCGCCGGTCTTGTGGATATGGAACGCGCGGTGGAACGGCTGGCCGGTGCCGTCATGGCCAATGAAAAGATCGCCGTGTTCGGCGATTATGACGTGGACGGCGCAACTTCATCCGCGTTGATCAAACGTTTTCTGGCAGCCATTGGCGTGCCGCTGATACTCTATATCCCTGATCGCATCAAGGAAGGTTACGGCCCGAATGCGGCGGCGTTAACGGCGCTGGCAGGGCAGGGCGCGCGCATTGTCATCACTGTGGATTGTGGCACGCTGGCCTATGCGGCGCTGGCGGCGGGAACAAAATCCGGGCTTGATATGATTGTCGTCGATCATCATCAGGCCGAGGCGCATCTGCCCGATGCATTTGCGGTGATTAATCCCAACCGGCTGGATGATATGTCGGGTCACGGACAATTGGCGGCGGTAGGGGTGGCTTTTTTGTTGCTGGTGGCGCTGAACCGCCGCTTGCGCAATGCGGGCTGGTACACACAAAAAGGCGTCAGTGAACCCAATCTGCTGCAATGGCTTGATCTGGTGGCGCTGGGCACGATTTGTGATGTGGCGCCGCTAACGGGTGTCAACCGCGTGCTGGTGCGCCAGGGATTGAAGGTCATGGCACGGCGTCATAATCCGGGCCTGCGCGCGCTGGCGGAGGTTGCGGGAATTGATACCGATCCCAGCACCTATCATGCAGGTTTTGTGTTTGGTCCGCGCATCAATGCAGGCGGTCGGGTCGGCAAGTCCGATCTGGGGGCACGGCTTTTGTCCAGCGATGATCCCGATGAAGTTGGTGTTATTGCACAGGAACTGAACCTGCTGAACCGGGAACGTCAGGCTATCGAGGCGCTGGTGCTGGAAGCGGCCAGCGCACAGGCCGAAACCCGCAATCCAAATGAACCGCTGGTGCTGGTGGCAGCCTTTGGTTGGCATCCCGGCGTGATCGGCATCGCCGCCAGCCGGTTAAAGGATCACTTCAATCTGCCGGCGCTGGTGATCGGCATTGATGAAAACGGCATCGGCAAAGGTTCCGGCCGATCAATCAACGGTGTCGATCTGGGCAGCGCTGTTATTGCGGCAAGTCAGGCGGGGTTGTTGATCAATGGCGGCGGCCACAAAATGGCGGCGGGCCTGACCGTCGAGGCCGCAAATATTGACGCCCTGCGCGCATTCCTGACGCAGCGACTGGCGGCGCAGGTCGATGCCGCCGCCGATGCAGGCGACTTGACGATAGATGGCACACTGGCGGCGGGCACCGCGACGGTTGAATTAATTGATGCGCTGGCGCTGGCTGGTCCGTATGGTGCGGGCAATCCCGAACCGCGCTTTGTCATTGCCAATGCCAGCGTGGTGAATGCCAGTGTGGTGGGCGGCAAGCATGTGCGCTGTGTGCTGGCGACCGGCGGCGGCCAGAAACTATCCGGCATTGCCTTTGGCTGCGCCGAGGCGCCACTGGGACAGGCTTTGCTGGCGGGAATGCGCAGCGGTCCGCTGCATGTGGCGGGCAAGCTGCGCGCCGATCAATGGCGCGGCGTTCGCCGGGTGCAATTGCATGTCGAGGATGCGGGGTTGGTGCGTTAGATCAATTTGTGTTGAAACTGATTTGAATGGCGTTACCAATGGTTCAGAATAATCTGCAAAACTCAAACGATCAAAAAGGAACGCCGTGCCAAGCCTGCCGCTGAATAAAGTGCTATCGGAATATGGCACAACGATTTTCACCACCATGTCGGCGTTGGCCGTTGCGCATCAGGCGATCAATCTGGGGCAGGGTTTTCCCGACACGGATGGCCCCGAAGATATTCGCGCCCTGGCGGCAAAGGCGCTGATGGATGGGCCGAACCAGTATCCGCCGTCACAGGGCCTGCCGGAACTGCGTCAGGCGGTGGCGGCGCACAATGCCCGGTTTTATGGCTTGCAGATTGACTGGCAAAAACAGGTGCTGGTGAGCTCGGGTGCGACTGAGGCGGTGGCGGCCAGTATGCTGGCGCTGCTAAATCCTGGCGATGAAGTGGTGCTGTTTGAACCGATGTATGATTGCTATCTGCCGATAGCGCAATTGTCTGGCGCGGTGGCGCGTGCGGTGCGCCTGCGCCCACCTGCATGGGATTTGCCGCGTGCGGAACTGGCCGCCGCCTGCAACGCCAAAACCAAACTCATCGTTCTGAATTCGCCGATGAACCCGACCGGCAAAGTGTTCAGCCGCGATGATCTGTGCTTTATCGCCGATCTGGCCGTAGCGCATGACGCCATTGTGGTGTGCGACGAGGTTTATGAACATCTTACCTTTGATGGCGCGGCGCATATTCCGATGATGAGCCTGCCAGATATGGCGGCGCGCTGTGTGCGCATCGGATCGGCGGGGAAAAGTTTTTCGCTCACCGGCTGGAAGGTCGGCTATATCACCGCGCCGCCGCATCTGGCGGAGATCATTTCAAAGGCGCATCAGTTTCTCACCTTCACCACCGCGCCGAATCTGCAAAAGGCGGTGGCCTATGGTCTGGGCAAGGACGATGCCTATTTCGAAATGCTCGCATCGGACATGCAGGCCAAACGCGATTTGCTGAGCGATGGTCTGCGCCAGATCGGATTTGAAATCCTGCCCTGTCAGGGCACCTATTTCATCGCCGCCGAGTACAGCAAATTCGCCCGCGACGGCGAAGACGACACCGCCTTCTGCAAACGCATCACGGTTGAGGCAGGCGTGGCGGCGGTGCCCTTCACCGCCTTCAGCATGGCCGCCATGCCCGGCGGCACTGAGGCGTTGCCGGCCGAAAAACTCATAAGATTTTGTTTCTGCAAACAGGACAGCGTGTTGCACGATGCGCTGGGGCGTTTGCAGCGGTATCTGGGGTAGGGGGCAAGATTGGATTGACACATAAACAGTTTTTTCTTCACCCCACCCTCTCCTCATCAAGGGAAGGACTATCGCATATGAAAGCGTCTCTTCTCCTTCTCCCCTTGTGGGAGAAGGCCGGGATGAGGGGTACGCGCATTTACGCGCATAAAAAGACTTTATCGCACTGCCCCCTCACCCCACCCTCTCCCGCAAGGGGAGAGGGAGACAAAATGAGGAGACCAAATTACATATGCGATAGCCCTGCCCTTGTGAGAGAAGGCCGGCCCGCTGCGCCAGCGCCTGCGCGGCGAGGATGAGGGGGAATAAAATGCGCCATATGAAACACGCATGCGCAAAGGGAATAGGCAACAGCATCATGATGATCCGGTTATTGATAGCACTGCTGCTGTTTGCGGCTGTCCCCGTCATGGCGGCGGAGGATCAAACGCCCACTGCGCCCGCGCTGGCGCAACAACAGGTGCGTGACGCGCTGCTTGAACAATTGCAGATGCAGGCAAGGGACGCAGAAGCCCGCGCCGGTGAGGCCGAGCGTCGCGAACGCGATGCGGAACTTGAACGGTTAGCGGATCAGGTCAGGCAAGCGCAGGCCGGTTTAGGGCAGGCGGAACAACGCGCGCGGGATGCGGAAATCAGGCAATTAGTTTTGCAGGCAAAAAGTGATCTGGAAGACAAGGCCTATTCGCGGCTGGAGATATTGATCGGTGTGTTTGGCGCATTGATTACAGCGATTGTTGTCTTCTTTGCATGGAACACAAAAGAAACCGCTGTAGCCGCAGCCAGGGCTGGTGTTGAGGATATCCGCAAGAGTGTTGAGCAGACGGCCGAAAACATCAAGTCAATACATGCGGAAGCGGAAGAGCATGTTAAAAAAATAAAACAAGATGCTTCGGCGATAGACGAAGTACTGAAAAAATACACACCTGGCGAAACGCCCAAGTCCGAGGAAGACCGTAAAACGATTGCGGATGTGGCCAGTGAAGCAGCGGAAAAGCCACTGCGTGATCGAACCGCCATTGAGTTTCGCGCCAGCATTATTAATTATCTCATTCAGAAAAACTGGGCCGAAATGCTCAGGGCCGCGCAACAGATGCAGCTTCTGTTTAGTGAAACAGCAGAAGACTTTAGCTTTGCGCGTTTTAACGAGGCCTATGCGCTCGGCAAACTGGATCGCCACGCGGAGGAAATCGCTGTCTATGACGATGTGGTTGCGCGTTATGGCGCGGCGGCGGAGGCGGGACTGCGCGAAGGGGTGGCCGGGGCGCTTTTCAACAAGGGTGTGGCGCTGGGCAAACTAGATCGCCCCGAGGAAGCCATCGCTGTCTATAACGATGTGGTTGCGCGTTATGGTGCGGCGGCGGAAGCGGTTCTGCGCGAACTGGTGGCCAAGGCGCTTGTCAATAAGGGTGTGGCGTTCGGCAAACTGGATCGCCCCGAGGAAGCCATCGCGGTCTATGACGATGTGGTTGCGCGTTATGGCGCGGCGGCAGAGGCGGGACTGCGCGAACTTGTGGCCAGCGCGCTTTTCAACAAGGGTGTGAGGCTCGGCCAACTGGATCGCCTCGAGGAAGCCATCGCGGTCTATGACGATGTGGTTGCGCGTTATGGCGCGGCGGCGGAGGCGGGGCTACGCGAACTGGTGGCCAGGGCGCTTGTCAACAAGGGTGGGAGGCTTGGCAAACTGGGCCGCCCCGAGGAAGCCATCGCGGTCTATGAGGATGTGGTTGCGCGTTATGGCGCGGCACCGGAAGCGGTTCTGCGCGAAGGGGTGGCGAGGGCGCTTGTCAACAAGGGGGTGACGCTCGTCCAACTGAACCGCCACGCGGAAGCCATTGCGGTCTGTGACGATGTGGTTGCGCGTTATGGCGCGGTGGCGGAGGCGGGACTGCGGGAACAGGTGGCCGGGGCGCTTGTCAACAAGGGTGCGGCGCTCGGCCAACTGGATCGCCACGCGGATGAAATCGCTGTCTATGACGATGTGGTTGTGCGTTATGGCGCGGCGGCGGAGGCGGGACTGCGCGAACAGGTGGTCGGGGCGCTTGTCAACAAGGGTGTGGCGCTAGGCCGTTTGGACCGCCACGCGGAAGCCATCGCGGTCTGTGACGATGTGGTTGCGCGTTATGGCGCGGCGGCGGAGGCGGGACTGCGGGAACTGGTGACGAACGCGCTATACAATAAGGCTTGTTTTTATGCCCAGATGGGGCAGGTGGCAGAGGCGATAGATGCGCTGCGCAGCAGGATCGCTGCGGGGTATCCGCTGGATCATGTAAGAATTGAAAATGACACAGACTTTGAGCCGATCCGGAATGATGCGGATTTCAAAAAGTTTCTGGATGAGAATAAAGGAAGTTGATTTTATAGGGTTCTGCGGAGCCCCACTTGTTGTCATTCTGAGCGCAGCGAAGAATCTCTTTAGTGTTGAGGGGGACAAAGATTCTTCGCTGCGCTCAGAATGACAAAAGAACAGGCTCAGAATGACAAAAGAATTGTAGGAAAATAAAGCATGGCTCTGATTTATTTTGTACGGCACGGCAAGGCGCTAGCGGGGTTTAGTGAAGACCCCGATCCGGGGCTGAATGCGGTGGGGCGGGCGCAGGCGGCAGGCATTGCGCCGCGCCTGATTGCGGCGGGGGCGGAGCTGCTTTGCAGTCCGATGCGCCGGGCGCGCGAAACGGCGGCGCCGGTGGAAGCCGCACTGGGGAAACAGGCGCGCATTGTGCCTGCGGTGGCGGAAATTCATGCGCCGGTGGCCGATCTGGCGGAACGCGGGGCGTGGTTGCGCAGCGCCATGCAGGGCAACTGGTCGGACCTGTCGCGCGGGCATCAGGTCTGGCGGCAGGGCGTTGTCGATACGCTGCTGGGGCTGCCGGGCGATACGATTATTTTCTCACATTTCATCGCCATCAATGCGGCGGTCACGCATGCGCTGAACGATCCGCGCATGGTGTGTTTTTCGCCGGAAAACTGCTCGGTCACGGTGCTGGACAATGCGGGCGGCGCGTTGCGGGTGGTGGAACTGGGCGAAGCCTCGGCGACTGTGGTCGGATGAATACACCGCAGGATACGGTTCTGCTAAGCACCGCCGAAATGGTTGAGGCCGACCGGCTGGCGATTGCAGGTGGCATTCCAGGTATTGATCTGATGCAGCGGGCAGGGCTGGCCTGTGCGCTGGCGATCTGCGCGCGCTGGTCTGCGGGCCGTGTGACGGTGCTGTGCGGCCCTGGCAATAATGGCGGCGATGGCTTTGTGATTGCGCGCTTGCTGGCGGCGCGCGGCTGGACGGTGCGGTTGGGGCTGCTGGGGGATGTGGCGGGTCTGAAAGGCGACGCGGCGCTGGCGGCGGCGATGTGGGACGGGCCGGTTGCGCCGCTGTCCGTTGCGCTGATCCGGTCGGGCGATCTGATTGTCGATGCGCTGTTCGGCGCAGGTCTGGCGCGGCCGCTGGAGGGTGTGGCGCTGGACGTGATCCGGGCGGTGCGCGCGTGCGGCAATCCGGTCTGCGCCGTCGATGTGCCCAGTGGGGTGCATGGCGACAGCGGTCAGGTAGCGGGCGGCGCGATGCAGGCCGATCTGACAGTGACGTTCTTTCGCCGCAAGCCGGGGCATTTATTGTTACCGGGCAGGGGGTTGTGCGGCGAAGTTCAGACGGCGGATATCGGCACGCCGGTGGCTGTGCTGGATCAGATTGCGCCGTGCAGCTTCGCCAATGCGCCGGGGCTGTGGGCGGCGCAATTTCCCCAGCCGCAGATCGAAGATCATAAATTTGTGCGCGGTCATGCGGTGGTGGCGGGCGGCGGGCTTGCCTGCACCGGCGCGACCCGGTTGGCGGCTTACGCGGCACTGCGTATCGGGGCAGGGCTGGTGACGGTGGCGGCGCCCCCAGATGCGTTTTCGACCTATGCCGCCAGCCTGACGGCGGTGATGAACCGCAAGGTCGACGGCGCGGCGGGCCTGGACGCCATGCTGGCGGATAAGCGGATGAATGCCGTGCTGCTTGGCCCCGGCCTTGGGGTGGGGGCCGCCGCGCGCGACAAGGTGGTGGTAGCGCTGGGCAAGGGGCGGCGGATCGTTCTGGATGCGGACGCACTAACCTCTTATGCGGAAAACCCTGCCGATTTATTTAATCTGATAGATGAGAATTGCGTATTAACCCCCCATGAAGGCGAGTTTTTTAGACTTTTCCCTGATCTGAAATCGGCGGACAAACTGACCCGCGCCAGCAAAGCCGCCAAACGATCCGGGGCCGTAATAATCCTTAAAGGCGCGGACACGGTGATCGCCAGCCCGGATGGCCGCGCCGCGATCAATGACAATGCCCCACCCTGGCTGGCCACAGCAGGCTCTGGTGACGTACTGGCGGGCTTTGTGCTGGGCCTGCTGGCGCAGGGCATGCCCGCCTTCGAGGCCGCCTGCGCGGCGGTCTGGTGCCATGGCGCCTGCGGGCAGACAGTGGGACGCGGCCTGATCGCCGAGGATCTGGCCCCCGCCATGCCAGCGGTTTTCAAGCAGCTTTCGACCCATATCGGCTAGGTGAATGGCGTCACCCTTTCTGCAAAAGATCCGGTAAATCCCTCGCGGCATGTAGAATACGCAGGATGAGCGGGGGATTCTGCGCTGGCGTATAGATGATGATATAGAGAAATCCGGTCAGGCTCAAAAAGCGATAGGGCGGGCTGGCAAGTTCGGGACGGTGCGGGCCGATCATCGGATGGGTCATGATGTTTTCGGCAGCGACGGCGACGGCGTCGCGCAGGGCCCGGGCTGCGGCAGGATTATCGTTTGCTATCCAGCGCACCGCAGCCAGGAGATCGCGCCGTGCGCGCGGTGAGAGTAGCGCCGCCGTCACCGGCCGTCGCACTTGCGCGCTATGGCTGGCAAGGCCGGGACGGAGCATCAATAATATGATCGGCCTCGTCTAAAACCGCCTGAAGCGTGAAACTGCCATCGCGTCGGGTTTCATCTTCGGCATCGCGCAGCATGGCCTGAAAATGCTGGCGGCGCTCCTCGGCGTCCTGCAGCAGGCGCAGGGCGGAACGGACCACTTCACTCATATTGTTGTAGCGTCCCGCCTCCACACATTCGCGGGCAAAACGCTCCAATTCAGGCGTGAGATGCACATTGGTCGCCAATGCAGCCTCCTATGTCAAAGATTGACATAGCCTACCGGATACGGGCTTTTGCGGCAAGCGCCTTATGCTGCTCTTGGCTGGATCGTCGTAAGATCGTCTTCAATCTGACGCCGCCGCTGCATAAGGTCGAAATCCGATTGCAACCCCAGAAAAAAGCCCTCTGAAATGCCGAAATAGCGCGCAAGGCGCAGGTCGGTATCGGCGGTAACATCGCGTTTTCCCAGCACGATTTCATTGATCCGACGGGGCGGCACATGAACCGCGCGGGCGAGCGCGTTCTGGCTTAGCCGCATGGGTTTGAGAAAATCTTCGAGCAGGATTTCTCCCGGATGCGGGTTCGGTAAAAGCTGGAGTTCAGTCATTAAGCAACTATAACGCATCCCGTTATATAACGCAAGACGTTATAAGCCAGCGTTATAATTCATGGTCTGCGCTGGCCAACGAAGAAATTTATGCTATACACGCGGCCATCCGGCGGACGTGGTGGAACTGGTAGACACGCCAGATTTAGGTTCTGGTGGCGCAAGTCGTGGGGGTTCGAGTCCCTTCGTCCGCACCAGCCTTCGCACTTTGTGCTTCGGCTCGGCAAGCCAGCCCCTGTCTAATAAAGCTTGCTTCCCCCAAAGCCTTTGCTTGCAGCGGGGAAATAACCGGGGTATGCCTCTCGCCAAGAGGCGCCAATTGGCGTACCGTGCGCGCCTCCTGGACATCTTTTGAACCATTTTTCGTAACTGGAACTGTCATGCAAATTACCGAATCGCGCACCGAAGGCCTGAAGCACGCCTTTACCATTGTTGTGGATGCCCAAACGATCGCCTCGCGCACGGATGCGCGCCTGCAACAGCTACGCCAGACTGTGCAAATCAAGGGCTTTCGCCGTGGCAAGGTGCCGGTATCGCTGTTGCAGAAGCTTTATGGCGACGGCGTGCGCGGGGAAGTGATGCAGGCCGCCGTTCAGGATTCTACTGAAAGTGCGATGAAACAGCATGATCTGAAACCTGCAATGCAGCCCAAAATCGATGTGGTGAAATTCGAGAATAATTCCGATCTGGAATTCAAGCTGGAAGTAGAGGTTCTACCTGCTATTGAGCCGATGGATTTTTCAACCCTGAAGCTGGAACGCCCGGTGTGCGAAGTGACGCCGAACGAGGCGGATGAAGCCATTCAGCGGCTGGCCGAACAGCAACGCGCCTTTGCCGACAAGGCCGATGACGCAAACGCCGAAGATGGCGATGTGGTGGTGATCGATTATGACGGCAAAATTGATGACGTGCAGTTTGAAGGTGGCAAGTCGGAAAATGTCAGTGTCCAGATCGGACAGAAAATGTTCATTCCGGGTTTTGAGGAACAGTTGGTTGGCGCCAAAAAGGGCGATGAAAAGCAATTGAAGGTCACGTTCCCGGAAGAATATGGCGCCAAGCATCTAGCGGGCAAGGATGCGGTGTTTGATGTGAAAGTACATCAGGTGCGCGCGCCCGAAGCTGTGAGCATTGATGACGCCTTCGCCGAAAAGCTGGGGCTGGAAAGTCTGGAAAAGCTGCGTGAGGCGATGCAGGAACGTATCACCACCGATTATAAATCCATCACCCGGTCGCGTTTGAAGCGCAATTTGCTGGACGCGCTGGATCAGGCGCATATGTTTGAAGTGCCACCCGGAATGTTGGCGGCCGAAGAAGAACAGATTTGGCAGCAGTTTCAGCAGGAACTGCAAAGGCGCGGTCAAACCCTTGCGGATCAGGACAAATCCGAGGAAGAACTGCGCAAGGAATATAGCAAAATAGCCGATCGCAGAGTGCGTCTGGGCCTGCTGCTGGCGGAAATTGGTCAGCGCAATAATATCACTGTGCCGGAAGAAGCGATTCG
>CAMTVX010000037.1:0-21432 GCA_947085295.1 uncultured Alphaproteobacteria bacterium
AGCAGGCGGACCATCCGCTATGACATCGACATGACCAAATGCATCTATTGCGGTTTCTGTCAGGAGGCCTGCCCGGTTGACGCCATTGTCGAGGGGCCGAATTTTGAATTTGCGGTGGAATCCCGCGAGGAACTTTTCTACGACAAGGCGCGGCTGCTTTCGAATGGCGACCGCTGGGAATATGAAATTTCGAAAAACATCGAATTGGACGCGCCGTACCGTTAATCCGGTTGCAGGTGCGGGTTGCGGGAAGAGTTAGGGGAAGCTGGCAATGATCATTCAGGCGATGGCCTTTTACCTGTTTGCCGCCGTGACAATCGCGGCGGCCTTTCTGGTGATTACCGTGCGCAATCCGGTGCATTCGGTGCTGTTTCTGATTCTGGCGTTTTTCAATGCGGCGGGTTTGTTCGTGTTGCTGGGCGCGGAATTCCTGGCGATGATTCTGGTCATTGTCTATGTCGGCGCGGTGGCGGTGCTGTTCCTGTTTGTGGTGATGATGCTGGACATTGATTTTGTGGAACTGCGTCAGGGCTTTTTGAATTATCTGCCGATGGGCGCGGTGATCGGGTTCATTCTGGCGCTGGAGCTGATTTTGGTGGTGGGCGCGAATACCGTCACCCCGATAGAAGGCATGGCGGCGTCTCCCACGCCAGCAATTGGCGATGTAACCAATACTGAAGCGCTGGGGCGTATTCTGTATACCGATTATGTCTATCTGTTTCAGACAGCAGGGCTGGTGCTGCTGGTGGCGATGATCGGCGCGATTGTGCTGACGCTGCGCACCCGCGAAGGCGTGCGTAGACAGAATATTGGCGATCAGGTCGCGCGCACACCGGCCACGGGCATGGAACTGAAAGACGTAAAGCCGGGGCAGGGGATATAGCAGCATGGAAATTGGCATCTCCCATTATCTCACAGTTTCGGCGATCCTGTTCGCTATTGGCGTGCTGGGCATTTTTGTGAACCGCAAAAACATCATCATCATCCTGATGTCGATAGAGCTGATTTTGCTGTCGGTGAACATCAATCTGGTGGCGTTTTCTTCTTTTCTCAATGACCTGGCGGGACAGGTGTTTGCACTTCTGGTGCTGACTGTTGCGGCGGGCGAAGCAGCCATCGGCCTTGCCATTCTGGTCGTATATTTCCGCAATCGCGGTTCAATCGCGGTTGAAGACATCAACCTGATGAAGGGTTAGGGCAAACCGGAATGTATAGCGCGATTGTTTTCCTTCCCCTGATTGGCGCGTTGATTGCGGGCCTGTTTGGCCGCCGCATCGGTGACACGGCGTCGCAGATTGTAACCTGTGGCGGGCTGGTGATTTCGGCGCTGCTGTCGGTTGTGGCGCTGTATCAGGTTGGCTTTTTGCATCAACCCGAAACAGTTCAGTTATTACGCTGGATCGATAGCGGCGCGTTTGAGGTCGATTGGGTGTTGCGCAT
Source organism: uncultured Alphaproteobacteria bacterium (assembly GCA_947085295.1). Classification (GTDB taxonomy): domain Bacteria; phylum Pseudomonadota; class Alphaproteobacteria; order UBA11222; family UBA11222; genus UBA11222. Next base: position 1,441 of record CAMTVX010000037.1, read on the forward strand.
CGACACGCTGACGGCGGTCATGCTGGTGGTGGTCAACGGGGTTAGCGCGCTGGTGCATATCTATTCCATCGGCTATATGGCGCATGATCCGCACAAGCCGCGCTTTATGGCGTACCTCTCGCTGTTCACCTTCGCCATGCTGATGCTGGTGACGGCGGATAATTTCCTGCAAATCTATTTCGGCTGGGAAGGTGTGGGGCTGGCCTCCTATCTGCTGATCGGGTTCTGGTACAAGCGCCCGTCGGCCAATGCGGCGGCGATCAAGGCGTTTGTAGTGAACCGCGTGGGTGATTTCGGTTTCGCGCTTGGCATCATGGCGATCTATATGGTGTTCGGCACGTTGTCGTTTGATGCGGTGTTCGCGCAGGCGCCCGAAATGGTGGGCAAGACGTTTAATTTCCTGGGCTGGCAGCCGGATATTCTCACCACCATCTGCCTGTTGCTGTTTGTGGGCGCTATGGGCAAGTCGGCGCAGTTCATGCTGCATACCTGGCTGCCCGATGCGATGGAAGGCCCGACGCCGGTGTCGGCCCTGATCCATGCCGCAACCATGGTGACGGCGGGCGTGTTCTTGGTGGCGCGCTGTTCGCCGCTGTTTGAATATGCGCCCGATGCGCTGGCGTTTGTAACGGTGATCGGTGCAACGACGGCGTTTTTTGCAGCGACCATCGGCCTGGTGCAGAACGATATCAAGCGGGTGATCGCCTATTCCACCTGCTCACAGCTTGGCTATATGTTTTTCGCCGCCGGTGTGTCGGCCTATAATGTCGCGATCTTCCATCTGTTCACGCATGCGTTCTTTAAGGCGCTGTTGTTTCTGGGGGCGGGGTCCGTCATTCACGCCATGTCGGATGAACAGGACATGCGCAAAATGGGTGGCATTTACAAACTTATTCCCGCGACCTGGATATTGATGTTGATCGGCACGCTGGCCTTAACCGGCTTCCCATTGACGGCGGGATATTTCTCCAAGGATGCGGTGATCGAGGCGGCCTATGCGGCGGGCACCGGCGTCGGCAGCTATGCGTTCGCCATGGGCGTGGTTGCGGCGCTGATGACGGCGTTTTATTCCTGGCGTCTGATTTTTATGACTTTTCACGGAAAATCGCGCGCCGATCATCATACGCTCGAACATGTGCATGAATCGCCTGCGGTGATGGTCGTTCCACTGGTGCTTCTGGCGGTGGGCGCACTGTTTGCGGGCATGGCGTTTGCCGGGCCTTTCATCGGTGAGCATTCCGGTGAATTCTGGGGAAAGGCGCTGTTCGTGATGCCCGATAAAAACATACTTGAAGCCATGCATCATGTGCCGACCTGGGTGAAATGGTCGCCGGTTGTGGTTGGGTTTGTCGGCTTGCTGCTGGCCTGGCATATGTATATCCGCAATCCAGAGGCGCCCGCGCGGCTGGCGCAGACGCATTACCCGCTGTATCAGTTCCTGCTCAACAAATGGTATTTTGACGAATTGTACGATCTGATTTTTGTGCGTCCGGCTATGGCGATTGGCCGCTTTTTGTGGATACGCGGTGACGGCGGCGTGATTGACCGCTTTGGTCCCGATGGCATTGCCGCCAGTGTGCAGATGCTGACGCGGCGCGCGGGCCAACTGCAAAGTGGCTATCTGTACCACTACGCGTTTGCGATGCTGATCGGCCTTTCGGCGATCACGACCTATTACATCTTTGGCGGGGGGACGCATTAATGAGCGATTGGCCGATTTTATCGCTCGTCACGTTCCTTCCGGCGATCGGGGCGCTATTCATTCTGCTGGTGCGCGGCGAAGAGGCGATGGTGGCGCAGAATGCGCGCATGGTGGCGCTATGGACGACGCTGTTTACTTTTGCGCTGTCGCTATTGCTATGGACCGGGTTCGAGAACAGCACGGCGGCCTATCAGTTTGTCGAAAAGCATGAATGGCTCGGCGGGAACATCAATTATCATATGGGCATTGACGGCATTTCCATGCCGTTTATCATTCTGACCACGTTCCTGATGCCGATATGTATTCTGGCGTCGTGGGAATCCATAACCCTCCGGGTAAAGGATTACATGATTGCGTTTCTGATTCTGGAAACGCTGATGATTGGCGTGTTCAGTTCTCTTGACCTGATCCTGTTCTATCTGTTCTTTGAGGGTGGCCTTATCCCGATGTTCCTGATCATCGGTGTGTGGGGGGGCAAGCGCCGGGTTTATGCGTCGTTCAAATTCTTCCTGTATACGCTGGCGGGTTCGGTGCTGATGCTGCTGGCGATTATGGCCATGTACTGGTCGGCGGGGACGACGGACATTACCGCGCTGATGGCGCACCGCTTTGATCCGGCGATGCAGACCTGGCTGTGGCTGGCGTTCTTTGCGTCCTTTGCGGTGAAGGTGCCTATGTGGCCCGTGCATACCTGGTTGCCGGACGCACATGTCGAGGCGCCGACAGCGGGATCGGTCATTCTGGCGGGCATTCTGCTGAAGATGGGCGGATACGGATTTTTACGGTTCTCGCTGCCGATGTTTCCGGTGGCCTCGGACATGTTCACGCCGCTGATGTTTGGCCTCAGCATGGTGGCCATTGTCTACACCTCGCTGGTGGCGCTGGTGCAAAAGGACATGAAGAAGCTCATCGCCTATAGCTCGGTTGCGCATATGGGGTTCGTCACCATCGGCATGTTCGCGATGAATCAGCAGGGCGTGCAGGGCAGCATCGTGCAGATGATCAGTCACGGTCTGGTGTCGGGCGCGTTGTTTTTGTGCGTTGGCGTGATTTATGACCGTATTCACACGCGCGAGATTGACGCCTATGGCGGGCTGGTCGAACGCATGCCGGTCTACGCCTTTACGTTTATGCTGTTTACAATGGCGACGATTGGCCTGCCGGGAACCAGCGGGTTTGTCGGCGAATTTCTCATCCTTGTCGGGGTTTATCAGGTAAATACCTGGGTGGCGTTTGTGGCGGCGACGGGCGTCGTGCTGGCGGCGGCCTATTCGCTATGGCTATACCGCCGGGTAGTGTTTGGCGAACTGACCAGAGATAATCTGAAAGACATTCTGGATATGAACCGGCGCGAGGTTGCGATATTTGCGCCGCTTATCGTTGCGACCCTGTGGTTTGGTATTTATCCGATGCCGCTGCTGGATGCGACCGCTGTCACTGTTGAAAATCTGATCGGGCATTATCACGCGTCCCTTGCCAGTTATGGCATTGGTGATGCTGTTGCGCATGCTGCGCGTTAGAGGGTCTGTTACATGAAAATTGAATTGCAACCTCTGCATCGTCATTGCGAGCGAAGCGCGGCAATCCAGAGTCTCACGCATAGGCCTGTGTTTGTGGCTCCTTTGCCAGCCGTAGCCTTCTTGCGAAGGCTTGGTGGATTGCCACGTCGCTGCGCTCCTCGCAATGACGCGGAGGGAGTAGTTTAACATGAACACATTCCAAACTAATTTAGGAACTGTCTGAACATGACCCCTGGCGCTTTCGTGTCCCCAAATTTGCTTCCGGCCCTGCCGGAAATTGTGATGGCGCTGGGCGCGATGGCGCTGTTGATGCTGGGCGTGTTTCGCGGGCAGGCGCAATCGCGTCTGGTGACCCAGGGCGCGCTGCTGCTACTGCTGCTGACAGCATTGCTGGTGCTGTTACAAGGCGGTGCGCGTGTTGAGACATTTTCGGGCGGTTTTATCAGCGATGCGTTTTCGCGTTATGCCAAACTGCTGATCCTGCTGGGTTCAGGCATTATGCTGGTCATCGCTCAGGGCTATCTGAAACGCGAACATATGGATCGTTTCGAATTTCCCGTGCTTGTGGTGCTGGCGACACTGGGCATGATGATGATGGTGTCGGCGGGGGATTTGATCTCGCTCTATATGGGGCTGGAACTGCAAAGCCTGGCGCTTTATGTGCTGGCCGCGTTCAAGCGCGATTCACAGCGCGCAACCGAGGCGGGTCTGAAATATTTTGTGCTTGGCGCGCTGGCCTCGGGGATGCTGCTGTATGGCGCGTCGCTGATCTATGGTTTCACCGGCACGGTGAATTTTGTCAAACTCTCCGTGATGTTCGGCGATGATCACGCGCAGGCAGGGTTGGGACTGATATTTGGCCTGGTGTTTCTCACGGCGGGTCTGGCGTTCAAGATTTCTGCGGTGCCGTTTCACATGTGGACGCCCGATGTTTATGAAGGCGCGCCGACGCCGGTCACAGCACTATTGGCGTCCGCGCCCAAGGTTGCGGCAATGGCGCTGTTCGTGCGTGTCATGGTGCAGCCGTTGCTGGGCATGGCGGGGCAGTGGCAGCAGATTATCGTGTTTATCTCGATTGCCTCGATGGTGCTGGGCGCGATAGCCGCAATTGGGCAGAATAATATCAAGCGTCTGATGGCCTACAGCTCCATCGGTCATATGGGCTTTGCGCTGGTCGGGCTGGCGGCGGGCACCGAAGAAGGCGTGCAGGGCGTGCTGATTTATATGGCGATCTATGTCGCCATGAATTTTGGTGTATTCGGCATCATTCTGGCGATGCGCAACAAGGCCGGGCAGATGGAGGCCATCACGGATCTGGCGGGTCTTGGGCGCACCAATCCGATGATGGCGCTGGCGCTGGCGCTGCTGATGTTTTCGCTGGCGGGCATTCCGCCGCTGGCCGGGTTCTTTGCCAAATTCTATGTATTTCTGGCGGCGGTGCATGCGGGTCTGTATCCGCTGGCGATTATCGGTGTACTGGCCAGCGTGATCGGGGCCTATTACTATCTGCGCATTATCAAGATCATGTATTTCGATGAACCGGCCGAGGCGCAGGACTGGCCGATGAATACGCCGCTGCGGCTTGTGGTCGCGGGATCCAGCCTGTTCAGTCTGTTTTTCTTCGCCTATCCCATGCCGGTCCTGACAGGTGCCGCCACTGCCGCATCTGTCCTGTTCAAATAGCGGTGTCGGCACATGGCGCCCCGCATGCCACAGGGCTATGAAGTCGCGGTTTTCGACACCATCGACAGCACGATGGACGAAGCCCGCAGACGGGCCATGGGCGGCGGCTCCGCCCCGCTATGGATTGTGGCCGCCAGCCAGACCAAAGGGCGTGGGCGGCGCAGCAGGACCTGGGAATCAGGTGCGGGCAATCTTTTATGCACCCTGCTGCTGAACCCCGGTGTGGGTGCCGCCGAGGCGGCGAAACTGTCATTTCTGGCGGCACTGTGCGTAGGGGAAACCCTGGATCACTTTCTCGGTGATTCGTTACGTATCCGATATAAATGGCCTAATGACGTGCTTCTGGATGGCCGCAAGGCGGCGGGCATCCTTCTGGAATCGATTGCCGATCGTGATACGGCCTGGCTGTCCATCGGCATTGGCGTCAATCTGGCCCAACACCCGGAAGTTTCGCTCCAGCCTTCGCCAGAAGGCTCCGGCCTGGCAAGCTATCCCGCCACCAGCCTGGCCGCTGCGGGGGTCACGCCGCCCAGCCCGCATGCCGCGCTGGAGGTTTTGGCCGCACGCTTCGATGAATGGCTAAGCCGTTGGCGCAAAGAGGGATTTTCCCCTGTCAAAACCGCCTGGCTGGCGCGCGCGGCGCGCATGCTTGAGGCCATCGAGGTGCGACTCGACAAAGAGACCCTTCCCGGGATATTCACCGCACTGGATGAGAGCGGCGCGCTGGTTCTGACCCTTGCAGACGGGACCGTGCGCCTGATTTCAGCCGGGGATGTATTTTTTCCCGAACTTTGAGTTATTTACATGTTGCTAGCCATCGATGTCGGAAACACCAATACGGTATTCGCCGTGCTGCAAGGCATGGAGATATTGGGCGAATGGCGTAGCGCCACCGATGGCGTGCGCACCGCCGATGAATATATGGTCTGGCTCAGCCAGTTGATGCAGCTTAAGGGCATTTCGCCCGCGCAGATTGACGGCACGATCATCTCAACTGTGGTGCCGCAGGCGTTGTTCGACATTCGCACCCTGTGCCGTAAATACTTCAATGGCGAGCCGCTGGTGGTGGGCGAGGAAGGCGTGGATATCGGCCTGAAGGTCAATATCACGCGGCCCGAACAGGCCGGTGCCGACCGGCTGGTCAATGCCATTGCCGCGCACAGCGCCCATTCCGGCAATCTGATCATCATTGATTTCGGCACGGCGACCACCTTCGATATTGTGTCTGAAAATGGCGACTTTGAAGGCGGCATCATTACGCCGGGCGTAAATCTTTCGCTATCTGCGCTGCATGATGCAGCGGCGAAATTGCCGCATATTGCCGTACGCCGCCCCGACCGGGTGATCGGCAAGGACACGGAAACAGCCATGCTGTCTGGCATTTATTGGGGATATATTGGTTTGATCGAAGGTTTGGTAGCGCGCATCAAGGAAGAATTTGGTGCGCCGATGACGGTTGTTTCCACCGGCGGGCTTGGCCATCTGCTGCGCCACGGCACACCGGTGATTGAGCATTTCGATGCGGACCTGACCATCAAGGGGCTGGCTGAAATTTACTATCGCAACCGTCCCCAGATGCGCCCCGCGAGGACAGGCGCTTGAGCGACGGATTGTATTTTCTATCGCTGGGCGGCGCGGGCGAGATTGGGATGAACCTCAATCTGTATGGCTATGGCCCCAAGGGTAAACAGAAATGGATCATTGTCGATATGGGCGTCACCTTTGGGGATGACACTGTGCCGGGCATTGATCTGATCATGGCCGATCCGGATTTTATTGTCGAACGGCGCGAAGATTTGCTGGGCATCGTGCTGACCCATGCGCATGAAGATCATCTTGGCGCGGTCGGGCATTTGTGGCCGGATTTGCGCTGCCCGATTTATGCGACCCCCTTTACCGCCAATATGCTGCGCTCCAAGCTGGAGGAAGCCGGCATTGTGCGCGACGCCAAAGTAACGATTGTGCCGCTGGAAGGTCGTCTGCAAATTGGCCCGTTCGACATCACCTATGTGACATTGACCCATTCGATTCCCGAACCCAATGCATTGGCGATCCGCACACCGCTGGGAAATATTCTGCATACCGGCGACTGGAAAATTGATCCCGATCCGCTGCTCGGCGAACCCACCGATATTGCGGGCCTTACCAGCTTTGGCGATGAGGGCGTGCTGGCGATGGTGTGCGACAGCACCAATGTGTTTTCGCCTGGCCGTGCGGGGTCCGAAGCGGCCGTAAAGTCCAGCCTGTCTACATTGCTCAGCGGCATGAAAGGCCGCGTGGCGGTAACGGCGTTTGCATCCAATGTGGCGCGCGTGGACACCATCGGTAAGGTGGCGGCGCAGCACGGCCGCCAGATCGCGCTGGTCGGGCGTTCCATGCATAAAGTGGTGGCAGCGGCGCGCGAGGCGGGATATCTGAAGGATTTCCCACCTGTGCTGCGCGAAGAAGAAGCAGCCTCCCTGCATCCCGATCAGGTTTTGTATATCTGCACCGGCAGCCAGGGTGAAGACCGCGCCGCACTGGGGCGTATCGCTTTTGGCGCGCATCCGCGTATTGCGCTGGGTTCCGGCGACACCGTGATTTTTTCATCGCGCATCATTCCGGGTAATGAACGCTCGATCTTCCGTCTACAGAACAGATTGGCGGAGCGCGGCGTTTCGGTGATCACCGAAAAAGATCATTTCGTGCATGTGTCCGGGCATCCGTGCCGCGACGAACTGGCGGATATGTACCGTTGGGTGCGGCCCGAAATTTCGGTGCCGGTGCATGGCGAAATCCGCCACATGATGGAACATGTCAAACTGGCGCAGGACATTCAGATACCGCAGACCATCCTGGCGCCGAATGGCAATCTGGTGCAACTGGCCCCCGGCAAGGCCCGCATTGTCGAGGAAGTATATACCGGCCGGCTATATCTGGACGGCGACGTGCTGACGCCGGTGGATGATGGCCAGGTGGATGAACGCCTTAGGCTTTCCAGTGCGGGCCATCTTGGGGTTATGCTGGTGGTCGAACAGGATGGCAAGCTGGCGGCGGCCCCCAGGGTCACGGCGTTTGGCCTGCCGACCGAAGACGGACAGCTAATCAATCTGCGCAAGGATGTCGCAGATGCTGTGGAAGAAGCCGTCGGCAAACTGCGCGGTAAACAGGCTCGCGACGATGATCAGGTGCGCGAAGCCGCCCTGCGCGCCGCGCGCCGTGCGGTCAAGGATGCCATCGGCAAAAAACCGGTGACACAGGTTGAGGTGGTGCGGCTGTAAGGTGGGTTTGTTATAATAAAACTCGGCAGGTTTTTCTCAATGTCTGCCACACACACTGTCACCCCGGATTTATTCCGGGGTCCAGAGTTACAATTGAAGGCCTTGCCGTGTGACTCCTGGACCCCGGAATAAATCCGGGGTGACAGACCGAGGGTGGGTTATACGACAAACAAAACAGCAAGCGCCTGGATATTTCGAATAAAGGAGAAAGCCGATGATCGGAAAATTAAATCACGTAGCCATCGCGGTGCCAGATGCCGAGGCGGCAGGAAAAATCTACAAGGATACGTTGGGCGCAAAAGTCACCGGCAAGGTGGCGCAGCCCGACCATGGCGTATGGACGGTGTTTGTCGAACTGCCCAATACCAAGATCGAACTGATTGAGCCGCTGGGCGATAATTCCCCGATTGCCGCGTTCCTGGCGAAAAACCCCAAGGGCGGCATGCATCATGTCTGCTACGAGGTGGAGGATATCGTTGCGGCCTGCGCCCAGATGAAAAAAATGGGCGCCACCATCACCGGCACCGGCGAGCCACGCATCGGCGCGCACGGCAAGCCCGTCGTCTTCATGCACCCCAAGGATTTCAGCGGCACCCTGATCGAACTTGAACAGGTATAGGAGCAGCTATGGGACCTGTTGGCGGCACTGTCGCATTTGCCTGCATATGGATGGTCAGCCTGTTTCTGGTGCTGCCCTGGGGGATACATAATCCGCATGAGGCGGGCGTGGAAATTGTCAAGGGCACCGACCCCGGCGCGCCGGTCGCCCCGCGCATGCTGCTGAAAGTCGGCATCACCACCATCGTGGCGATTATATTATGGACGGCGCTGTTCGTGGTGCTGGAATACAAGCTGGTCAGACTGGAAGATTTTCCGATCTGAGCACGATATGGCGCGGCAGGAAACAATGTGGCGAGGGATAGCGCATAAATGGCTGCCATTGCACTAAGCAAACCGGGAGGGGTACATGACCAAATGGATTGAGGCATCCGAGATGCCGGCATTGCTGAAGCCCGGCATGCATGTGTTTGTCGGCGGCAGTGTGATGGAGCCGCTGGCGTTGCTGGCGGCGTTGAAAGACGCGCCGGAGGCAAGCAAGGGTGTGACCTATATCACCAATCCGGTGCCGGGCCTGAGCCGGATTGACTACGCGACTTTTCATCCTGAGGCGCGGCTGATTACCAATTTCATCTCGGATAGAATGAGCGGCTCATTTGCGGCGGGCAAGGTTGATTTCATTCCGATGCAATATCATCAGCGGCACTTTTTTGTCAGCGGTCCGCTGAAAATCGACGTGGCGCTGGTGCAATATGGACCACCCGATAGCGATGGCATGTGCAGCCCCGGCTATGGCATCGACTTTGTGCCGGTGGCCGTGGATCGGGCAAAGATTGTCATCGCGGAAATCAATGATGCCCTGCCCACGCCGCCGCATCTACCGAAAACCCATATTTCGAAATTTCACTATGCAGTGAAATCCAGCACTGAATTGCAGTTGCTGCGCATCCCGCCCATTGATGATGTGTCGCGCCTGATCGGCGCGCATGTTGCAAGCCTGGTGCGCGATGGTGACTGCATTGAAACGGGGGTGGGCGCCATTCCCAATGCGGCGCTGGATGCGCTGAAAGATCGCAATGATCTGGGCATTCATTCCGGGCTGATTTCCGATGGGGTTATGCACCTTGCCAATGCGGGCGTGATTACCGGAAAAATGAAAACCATTGATAAGGGTAAAATCGTCACCGGCATTGTGGCGGGCAGTAACGAAGTGATGCAATGGGCGGGTGCCTGCCCGGATATTTCCTATAAAACCGTGGACTATACCCATGATGTGGCGCTGCTCGGGAAGATCGATAATTTTGTCGCCATCAATGGGGCGGTTGAGGTGGATTTGCTGGGGCAGTTAAATTCTGAAATGGTCGGGGGCAGGCAAATCAGCGGCACCGGCGGCTCGGTTGATTTTATGCGCGGCGCGCTGCGCTCCAAAGGCGGGCGTGGTATTGTGGCCTTCACGGCAACGGCGGCGGGTGGTAAGGTGTCGCGTATCGTACCCGCCATCAGCGGCGATGCGGTGGTGACGGCGTTGCGTACGGATGCGGATTATTTTGTCACCGAATATGGTGTGGCAAAGGTGCGCGGACAGCCGCTTGCCGCCGCCGCCGAGGCGCTGGTCGCAATCGCCGCGCCACAGTTTCGCGATGGGTTGCGTGAGGCGTGGAAAGAACGGCTAAAACGGATAACCGGAGCATAAACGGGAGAGGACGCTATAATGGGTATACATCAGAAAGTATCCTACACCACATTGGTTCAGCGCGACCGGGTGCATGGCAGCCTGTATACCGATCCAGATATATTCGCCGAAGAAATGGACAGGATTTATCACAAGGGCTGGGTATTTGCCGGCCACACCAGCGAAGTGCCAAGTATTGGCGATTATCAGCGCCGCCAGATCGGCAAACAGCCGGTACTGATCACGCGCAACGCCAGCAATGAAGTCCGTGTACTGTTTAATCGCTGCACCCATCGCGGCAATATGATCTGCGCAAAAGAAAGTGGCAACACCGCAACCTTTGTGTGCCCCTATCACGGCTGGACCTTTGGCGTTGGTGGCGAGATGCGCGGCGTGCCGATGCCGGGCGGCATGGGCAGCACATTTAACAAATCCGAATTGGGCCTGGGCGTCGTACCGCGCATGCATATTTATCGCGGCTTCATTTTCGTCAGTCTTGCGGCCACGGGGCAATCATTCGACGAATATATTGGCAAGGCAAAAGAATTGCTCGACCGGGCCTGCGATATGTCACCGGAAGGCGAAATTGATCTCTCGGCGGGGTGGCTCAAACACCGCTTCCACTCCAACTGGAAGATGCCAGTAGAAAACAATGTCGACGGTTATCATGTGACAGTGGCGCACGCCTCGTTGATGCGCGCCACCAACCCCTTTGCCTCGCTGGCGTTTGATGAAGACAAGGGTGACGTTTCGGTTAGCCGTGACTGGGGCGGCGGGCATACTGAAATTGATTTCGCGCCGCGCTATCACGCCTTTGGCAAACTGTTTCAATGGTTCGGCGGTGTTAAAGAAGAGAAAATGCCGAATTATGTGGCCAGTATGGAACAGGCCTATGGCAAGGAAGCGGGGCGCAAGCGGATGATTGAAGGGCCGCCGCACGCAATTATTTTTCCCAATCTGTTTCTGGCCGAACTGAATATCGCGGTCCTTACCCCGGTCAGCGCGGGTGAAGTGGTGCAACATTACACGCCGATGCTGCTCAAGGGCGCGCCGGAAGTAAACGTGCGCGCGCTGCGCCAGACAGAAGGCGCGATGGGGCCGGGATCGTTTCTGCTGCCCGATGACGCCTGCATGTCAGAGCGCAACCAGATGGGCCTTGCGGCGCAATCGCCGGAATGGCTGGATATTCGCCGTGGGCTGGAGCGAGAATATCTCGATAAGGAAAACGGCCTGATGAGCTCTGCCATTTCGGATGAAATCACCAATCGCACATTCTGGAAACAGTATTTGCAAGTCATGTCGCAGGCGGCATAAACATGGTTTTACCTGAAAGCGAAGTTCGCGAAATAGAAGCGTTTTTGTTTCAGGAGGCGCGGTTTGCCGATGAATCGTGCTATGACGATTGGGAGGCGCTGTGGGCGCATGATGGGCTGTACTGGGTGCCGCGCCGCCCTGATCTTGACCCATCCAAAGAGGTTTCCCATATTTACGACAACCGGCAGCGCATCGCTACGCGCATCCGGCAGCTTAAAACCGGATTACGGCACAGCCAGACACCGGCATCACCGATGCGCCGGGTACTTTCCAATATCGAAGTTATTCGTACGGGTACGGATGAATATGAAGTGGGAGCCAATTTCATGCTGATGGAGCTGGCCGTACAATCCACCCGTAACATGAATTTCTGGGGCGGACGCATGCTGTACCGCTTGCGTCGCGAGGACGGGCAACTGCGCATGGTGGTGAAAAAAATTCTGTTGATCGACGCGGATGAACCGATCGCCAATCTGGCTTTTTTGATTTGAGTATGCAGATTTTTGGTTGCAGCATACACGCTTCGCTCGCAATGCCTATGAGGCTATGAACAGATATAAATCACCCCGGTATAAGTTCTACCTCAGGAGAAAGATTTACACATGCATCCCCTTACAAAACTGGGCCTCGATCTGGGTCCGCTGGTCGTGTTCTTTGGCGTCAATGCCATGTATGGAATCTTTCCGGCAACTGCTGCGTTCATGGTGGCGATTGTGGCGTCACTTGTCACGACTTGGATGTTGGCCCGCGAAATTCCCCCCATGCCGTTGATCACGGCGGTGTTCGTTCTGCTGTTTGGCGGGCTGACGCTTTATCTGAACAATGATCTGTTTATCAAGCTGAAGCCGACCATCGTGAACAGCCTGTTTGCGGCGATATTATTTACCGGCCTTGCGCGCAAGCAATCCCTGTTGAAACCCCTGCTGCAAACCGTGATGGAATTAACCAGCGAGGGCTGGCGATTGCTGACCTGGCGCTGGGCGTGGTATTTTGTGGTGCTGGCGATTTTGAATGAAATTGTCTGGCGCAATTTCTCCACGGATTTCTGGATTAGTTTCAAACTGTTCGGCACGCTGCCGCTGACGATCATGTTTGGCGCCGCGCAAATTGGTTTGATGCGCCGCCACGCGCCACTGGCAGAAGAATCCAGGGCCGAAGGCGCGCAATAAGCGCATGCTGCAATCACCAACATGGCTTCTGATCGGCGCATTGAACGGTCTGCTTGCGGTGGCGGCCGGGGCGTTTGGTTCGCATGGTCTGGAAGCGCATGTTGCGCCCGCCGATCTGGCGGCATTTCGCACCGCTGCGCAGTACCACATGTATCACGCGCTGGCCTTGCTGGCGGTGGCGTGGCGCGCTGAAACAGATCCCGGCGCGCGATCCGTTGCACTGGCGGGCTGGGCGTTTTTTATTGGCATCATACTGTTTTGCGGTTCGCTCTATGTGTTGGGGGCAAGCGGATCACGACTGCTGGTGCTGATGACGCCGCTGGGTGGGCTGGCGTTTATGACTGGCTGGGGGGCGCTGGGCTGCTCGGTTATGCTAACTGGAAAGACATAGGGAAATTTCAATCAATACGAGTGTATTTTTTTATTGCAACCATATATGGGCAGTCGTAGATTATTTCTAGTATCTAATACCAGCGGCCCTAGGCCTGGACTCATCGTCCTCCAGAACAAACCATTGTCATCCTGAACGAAGCGAAGGATCTCAGCCGCAACCAGGATCCTTCACTTCGTTCAGGATGACAAACGGGGGCCTGACGCGGGGCATTACATCGGGCCGTTGGTATAACAACTTGTTGATTCTGGGAGTAAATCATGCGTACAACCTCCGCCCCATTGACGGAACGTCTGGCTGATATTGGTGGCCAGTTACAGAAAATGCGCTGGGAAGCACTGGATACCGGGATGACGGACCTGGCCCGTGACATTTCCCACGCGATTGAGGCGGTGGCCTGGGCGGCGGGCATCTATTCGTCGGGGGCAAATATCATTGACCGTCCGGGGGATGTGGTCCACAAGCAGCCGGTTTCGGATCATGCGGCGCTGAGCAATCCGGATCGAACGGCAAACGCCGCCTGAAATCTATAGGCCCTGTTGCTTATACAGTTGCTCGGATTTCCACAGGCGATCCGTGATAACCGGGTCAGCCGGGTCCAGCTTCTTGGCCTGGCGCAGATCGGCCAGTGCTTTTTCCTTATTCCCAAGCAGATGATAGGCCATGCTGCGATGCAGGTAGATTTTTGCCGCCGGTTGATAGTTCAGCGCCAGCAGCCGATCAAAATCGGCAATTGCCGCGTCATATTGCTTTAGCTGACGCCGTGCGACGCCCCGCGTAAAAAGCGCCTCAGTGTCCTGCGGCGCCAGTTTCAGGACGGCATCGAAATCCTCCAGCGCTATGCCGGGCTTTTCAGAAGCCAGGTTCGCCTGACCCCGGTTAAACAGGGCCACAATCATCTGTTCTTTCGACAGCTCTCCCAGACGGATGGCGATGTCGCAATTGGCGGCGCGGATGACGAGGTTTTCCGCTTTGGACTGACATAATTCAAATTCGTCCTCGCCAGCCATCGCCGTTGTTGTCAGGAACACCAGGCCGAATATTGCAATTGTGGATATCGATTTCATGTTGGTCTCACCATCTAAAACTGTACCCGTTGGGTGGTGCCGCCATCGACGATCAGATTGACCCCGGTAATGAAACTGGCGGCGGGGCTGGCCAGAAACACTGCGGCATTGGCCACTTCTTCGGGCGTTGCCATACGGCCCATCGGGTTGCGCGCGACGGTTTCGTCAAAGCGCTTTGGGGCGGCCTTTTTAACCTGATCCCATACGCCGCCTTCGAAAAATACCGCGCCAGGCGATACTGTATTGGCGCGAATATTTTGTGACCCCAGCGAATGCGCCAGGCCACTGACATAATGCACCAGCGCGGCCTTAAGTGCGCCATAGGGTTGCGGCCCGCCATTGCCGGACACGGCGGCGATGGAACCGATCACCACAATCGACCCGGCGCTGGATTTTTGCAGCCAGGGCATGGCGGCCTCTACTGTGCGCAGGGTACCCAGAATATCCACCTGATAGCCGGCGTCCCAATCCTTCTGGCGCATCTGCACGGCCATCGCGCTGACATTCTGTATCAGTATATCCAGCCCGCCAAACGCCTGCGCCGCACCGTCGATGGCGGCCTTCAGATCGGCGCCGTCGCCTTGCAGATCTGCGGGCGCGCCAAAGGCGTTTGCCCCCATGCCCTTTAATTCCGCGACAGTTTCCTGGACGGCCCCCGCATCACGGGCGCAAATCCCGACATCCGCGCCCTCGGCCGCCAACAGGCGGGCAATGCGCAGCCCAATGCCCCGGCTGGCCCCGGTTACAAAAGCCTTTTTACCCTTCAAACCCAGATCCATAACTGCCCCTTTTTTGCTTGCCTGTTAACTATTTTGGAATAATGCCCACTACATAGTAACAGAAATCTATATGTGGTTAATATCCATTAACATCCATTGATTCGGTACGGATTAGGTCATGCCCCCAATTAATCTGCTTCATATATTTCCCACCTTTGCAATCGGCGGCGCACAGGCAAGAACAGTCGCACTCGCCAATCATTGGGGCAAGAAATACCGCCATACCATCATCGCCATGGACGGCGTGTATGATTGCGCCGAAAAATTTGACGCGGGTATCGAATATGATCTGCACAGATTGGAATTTACCAAGGGTGCGACGCGGGAAAATATTGTTCTGTTCTGGAACAAGCTGAAGGAATGGCGCCCTGATCTGTTGCTGACCTATAATTTTGGCACCATCGAATGGGGGCTGGCAAATTTTTTCGGACAGCATCCGCAAATTCATATCGAAGATGGCTTTGGTCCCGATGAGGCCGATGGCAGGCAATTGGCGCGGCGTGTGTGGTTGCGGCGTGCCGCGCTGCTGTTTGGCAAGCGATTGATCGTGCCATCCAACACATTGTACGAATTGGCCACAAAAAACTGGCTGCTGCCGGAACGCAAGGTCAGCTTTATTCCCAACGGCATAGATTGTGAACGCTTTTCGAATGGGGGCGCAGATCCCGAAGGCCCGTTATTTTCGCGCCGCGATGACGAAATTATCATCGGCACACTTGGTGCATTACGTCCCGAAAAAAATCTGCCGCGTCTGGTGCGCGCATTTGCCATGCTGGGCGATTATCCCAATGCGCGTCTGGTGATTGCGGGATCAGGCAGCACTGGCGAAGACGCAAAACGACAGGCGCAGGAGCTGGGCATAAGCGACCGGGTTACCTTTACCGGACATGTGGCCAGACCCGAACGCGCGTACAGACTGTTTGATATTTTTGCGCTGTCATCGGACACAGAACAGATGCCGCTAGGCATGCTGGAGGCGATGGCGGCCGGGCTTCCGGTTGCGGCCGTTGATGTTGGTGATGTCAAGCGGATGCTGCCGCTGGAAAGCACGCCGTATGTGTACGGATGTTTTGATGATGAGCTGGCCAGGTCGATGATGCAGCTATGTGCGGATCGTGAATTACGCAAAAAACTTGGCGCCGCCAATGCCAGCCATGCGCGAAAGCATTACAGTCTGGCGCGCATGTGCGATGCATATGACGCGCTGTTCACGCAATCGTCCCGCGATAATATGCTGGGTCAGCATGAGATGGGCTGGGAGCGCGTCGTGCAATCCGTGAAGCGGTTTAAGTTGACCTAGTTAATTTGCGCTCATATCCAGCGCATAGCCTGCACCGCGCACCGTGCGAATAATATCCGGCGCGCCTTCCACATCCAGCGCCATGCGCAAACGGCGGATATGCACGTCTACCGTCCGGCTTTCAACATAAACATCACGTCCCCATACCTGATCCAGCAATTGCTCGCGGCTGAACACGCGGCCCGGACGCTCCAGCAAAAAGCGCAACATACGAAATTCCGTGGGGCCCAGTTGCACCGGCTTGCTATCGCGGCTAACCCGATGACTGGCGACATCCATTATAATGCCGCCATATATTAATTGTTCGTCGTTCAGTGCAGGCCGCGCGCGCCGCAACAGGGCGCGAACACGCGCGATCAGTTCCGCCTGTGAAAATGGCTTGACCAGATAATCATCTGCGCCGGTTTCCAGCCCGCGCACACGATCACTTTCTTCGCCACGTGCGGTTAACATGATGACGGGCATGGTTCTGGATTCGGGACGTCCGCGAATGATGCGGCATACTTCAATGCCGGACATTTCCGGCAGCATCCAGTCCAGCACTACCAGATCGGGGTTCTCTTCCTGCACCAGCGCCAGCGCCGATGCCCCATCATTTGCCACGACTGTTCGAAAGTCGGCAGATTCCATATTATATCGCAGCAGCTCCATCTGTGCGGGCTCGTCTTCCGCAATAAGGATAAGCGGTTTCATGGTGTGTTACCTTCAACGGTTACAATGGTTGAGCTTGAGAAATCGCCTTTGGGGCGGTCATCGTCAAAATTTTCACCGGCGACAAGAAAATGCACATTTTCAGCAATGTTGGTTATGTGATCGCCGATGCGTTCAAGATTTTTTGCGATAAATAATAAATGCGTGCATGCGGTGATATTGCGCGGGTCTTCCATCATATAGGTCAGTAATTCGCGAAACAGGCTGGTATGCAACTGATCAACATCGGCATCGCGTGCGCGAACATCCTTTGCCTTCACAATATCGGAATTCAGATAGGCGTCGATTACATTGCTGATCATGCCACCGACGATAGTTCCCATACGGACAATCGTATTTGTGGCAGGGTTAATGGAAGGTGCCTGCATCAGGGTAAGCGTACGCTTGGCTACATTTTTTGCGTAATCGCCAACACGCTCAAGCTCTGCTGAAATTTTCAAAGCCACGATAACGGCGCGCAGATCCAGCGCCTGGGGCTGACGCAATGCCAACATGCGTATGACCTGTGCGTCAATATCCTCTTCAAGCATGTCCAGGCGTTTATCCTGGGTGATGACGCTGGTCGCCAGCGCCTCGTCACGCCGGGACAGGGCGGAAATGGCATCCGCCAGTTGACGCTCCGCCAGGCCGCCCATTTCCGCTATCATGTTGACCAGATGATTGAGATCATCATCGAATGATTTTACAATATGATCAGATACCATGTGTTCATCTCCTTTCGAACGAACAGGTTTAGCCTATGCGTCCGGTAATATATGCCTGTGTGCGGGCCTCACGCGGATTGGTAAAAATCTGCGCGGTGGTGCCGGTTTCGACCAGTTCGCCCATATGGAAAAAGGCCGTGCGTTGCGATACGCGCGCGGCCTGCTGCATGGAATGGGTGACGATAACGATGGTGAAATTATGACGCAGTTCATCGATCAGCTCTTCAATCCGCGCGGTGGCAATCGGATCAAGCGCCGAGCATGGTTCGTCCATCAGGATCAGTTCCGGCTTAACGGCAATGGCGCGCGCGATGCACAATCGCTGCTGCTGCCCGCCGGACAGCCCGGTGCCGGGTGAATCCAGCCGGTCATAAACCTCCTTGATCAGGCCTGCACGGGTTAAACTGTCGGTCACAATTTCATCCAGTTGTTTTTTGTTGGCCGCCATACCGTGAATGCGGGGGCCATAGGCGACATTTTCATAAATCGATTTGGGAAATGGATTGGGCTTTTGAAATACCATGCCGACGCGCGCGCGCAATTGCACAACATCCTGATTTTTTTCGTAAATATTCACGCCATCAATCTGAATATCGCCCTCGACGCGGCATCCATCAATAATATCGTTCATACGATTGATGCAGCGCAGAAATGTGGACTTGCCGCAACCGGATGGGCCAATCAGCGCGGTTACGTGATTTTCCGGTATATCCAGATCGATGCCGGCCAGCGCCTGCTTGGCGCCATAAAACACTTTTACACCACGCGCCTGTGCCTTGATGGGTGCATTTGTCAGCGTTTCCGAAACTTTTAATGCCTGTACCATAAAAGGCTCTCCACTATCATTACCATTTCTGTTCAAATTTTCGGCGTAAAACTACCGCTAGCAAATTCATCGTAATCAGGAATGTCAGAAGGACCATGATCCCGGCCGCCATCTTTGCGACAAAGGCGCGTTCGGGACTATCCGCCCATAAAAATATTTGTACCGGCAACACAGTGGCGGCGTCCATGACACCGCCTGGCACGTCAGCAATAAACGCCACCATGCCGATCATTAACAGAGGTGCGGTTTCCCCCAGCGCGCGCGCCATGCCCAGAATTGCGCCCGTCATCATACCGGGGGCCGCAAGCGGCACAACATGATGCAACGCCGTCTGCATGGGGCTGGCGCCAATCGCCAGCGCCGCCTCGCGAATGGATGGGGGTACTGCAAGGATCGCCGCACGCGCTGCAATAATAATGGTCGGCAATGTCATCAGCGCCAGCACGATGCCGCCCACCAATGGCGCGGATCGCGGCATTTGCAGAAAGTTTAGAAACACCGCCAACCCCAATAATCCAAAAACGATCGAGGGAACCGCCGCCAGATTATTGATGTTCACTTCGATCATATCGGTAATGCGATTTTTTGGCGCAAATTCCTGTAGATACAGCGCCGCCATGATGCCGATGGGAAACGACAGCACCATTGTGACAATGAGCGTATAGAACGATCCCGCGACCGCGCCCCATATGCCGGCGGTTTCTGGTTCGCGCGAATCCCC
Source organism: uncultured Alphaproteobacteria bacterium (assembly GCA_947085295.1). Lineage (GTDB taxonomy): Bacteria > Pseudomonadota > Alphaproteobacteria > UBA11222 > UBA11222 > UBA11222. The sequence continues at coordinate 20,818 of CAMTVX010000037.1, forward strand.
GGTGGTAAAGAACGCCGTATTAAAACGCAGTTCCGCCGCGCCATTCGCCACAATCTGGCTTGCCCATTGCAGTTGCAGATCGGAAAGCTGGCGCTCCTGCTCCGGTGTTTCCTGGCTGATCTCGCCTTTTACAAAAAGGTCCACATCATCCGAAGACAGCAGCCACAGGCTTGCTCTTGATCCGATCAGGTCCGGGTTTGCGACCACCTGTTCACGCAGACTATCGGCCGCGCCACGGCTGACCAGTGCGTAAAGCTGACGTTGTTCGCGCCGTTCTGTCACAGCCGGAAACATTTCCCGCAGCGATGTTTTTACAAGCGCCGAATAATCCGCATGCCGCAAACGGTTCTCGTCAATTTTACCATCGACGGCAAGAATTTGTGGATCAAAGAAAATATCCAGCTTCAGATATGTCTGGCGAAATGCGCTGTGCCCGATGATCACAATGCTGATCAGCATCGCGCCAAGAAAAAACAGCGCGGCGACCGTCGCCGAAATCCCATACCAGCGAAAACGGGTCTCGGCCCGATAGCGGCGTCGCAGCAGCATCGCGCCCGCAACTGCTTTAGGAATTTCAGTGCCGTCAGTCATATTTTTCACGGTATTTCTTTACAA
>CAMTVX010000038.1:0-64765 GCA_947085295.1 uncultured Alphaproteobacteria bacterium
ACCGATGAAATGATCGCCGCCATCCGTTATATGGGGCCAAGCTTTGGCGGCATCAATCTGGAAGACATCAAGGCGCCGGACTGTTTCATCATCGAACAGCGCCTGCGCGAACTGATGGATATTCCGATTTTCCATGACGACCAGCATGGCACGGCGATTATTTCAGCGGCGGCGCTGATCAATGCGCTGCATCTGGCCGGCAAGGACATCAAGGACGTCACCATGGTGGTCAATGGCGCGGGCGCGGCCGGCATTGCCTGCATGGAACTGATCAAGGCCATGGGCATGCCGCATAACAACGCCATTCTGTGCGACACCAAGGGCGTGGTGTATCAGGGCCGCAAGGAAGGCATGAACCAGTGGAAATCGGCGCATGCGATCGCCACCAAAGCGCGCACGCTGGAAGACGCGATGGAAGGGGCGGATGTGTTTCTGGGCCTTTCGGCCAAGGGCGCGGTCACGGCAAAAATGGTGCGCGCGATGGCCCCCAATCCGATTATTTTTGCGATGGCCAATCCCGATCCGGAAATTCTGCCCGAAGAGGTCGAGGCCATTCGCGGCGACGCCATCATCGCCACCGGGCGCTCGGACTATCCCAATCAGGTCAATAATGTGCTGGGCTTTCCCTATATCTTTCGCGGCGCGCTGGATGTGCGCGCCAGCACCATCAATGAGGAAATGAAAATCGCCGCCGCCACCGCGCTGGCCGAACTGGCGCGCGAGGATGTGCCCGATGAAGTGGCCGCCGCCTATGCCGGCGAGCGCCCGAAATATGGCCGTAAATATATTATCCCGGTGCCGTTCGATCCGCGCCTGATCAGCCATGTGCCGCCCGCCGTCGCCAAGGCCGCGATGGATAGCGGCGTGGCCCGCCGCCCGATTGTCGATATGGACGCCTATATGCACCAGTTGCGCGCGCGGCTCGACCCGATCGCCGACACGCTGCATCCGGTGTTTGAATATGTGCGCGCCAATCCCAAACGCATCGTCTTTGCCGAGGGCGAGGAAGAACAGGTCATTCGCGCCGCACTTTCCTATCGCAACAGCGGCTATGGCACGCCCATCCTGATCGGCGTGGAAGAACGTATCCGCGAGAGCCTGGCGGCATCGGGGCTTGACCCGAACGAAGAACTGGAAATTCACAATTCGCGCGAACCGGCGCTGGTCGCGAAATACCGTGATTTTCTGTATGGCCGCTTGCAGCGCAAGGGGTTCCTGATCCGCGATTGCACACGGCTGGTTTCCTATGACCGCAATATTTTCGCGGCCTGCATGGTGGCGAGCGGCGACGCCGATTGCATGGTCACCGGCGTGACCCGCAATTCCGCCGTCGCGCTACAGGATGTGCGACACGCCATCGACGTCAAACCCGGCCAGCGGGTGATCGGGGTGAGCCTGATGCTGTCGCGCAAGCACACCGTGTTTGTCGCTGATACCACCGTGCATGAAATGCCGACCGCAATACAGCTTGCCGATATTGCAGAGCAAACCGCGCGTCTGGTGCGGCGCATGGGGCATGAGCCGCGCGTGGCGCTGCTGGCGTCATCCACCTTTGGCAATCCGGCGACGGAACGTTCGGATGCGCAGCGCGAAGCGGTGGCGATCCTCGAAAAGCGCGGTGTCGATTTCGAATTTGACGGCGATATCGCCGCCGATGTGGCGCTGAATATGGACCTGATGAAACTGTATCCGTTCTGCCGCCTGACCGGCCCGGCCAATGTGCTGATCATGCCCGCCGTGCACAGCGCATCCATCAGTACACGGATGGTGCAGGAATTGGGCGGTGGCACGGTGGTCGGCCCGATGATCATCGGGCTCGCGCACCCGGTCCAGATCGCCCATATCGGCGCCAAGGTTTCTGATCTGGTCAATATGGCGGCCCTGGCGGCCTATGATCTGTCGCGGTGAGTTATGCAATAGCATGGTGACGGCCGTAACAACACTTAACCCGCAAAAATTCCAGAACCCCGCCCGCACGCTGGAGGGTCAGGTGCGGGCCAGCGTGGCGTTGCGGGCGCTTGACACGCTGTGGTTCAATACCGGAACGCTGTGCAATATCACTTGCGCCAATTGTTATATTGAATCGTCGCCCGTGAATGACCGGCTGGCCTATCTCAGCGCGGCGGAGGTAACGCATTATCTGGACGAAATACGCACAACACACCTGCCCACGACCGAGATCGGTTTTACCGGCGGCGAACCGTTTATGAACCTGGATATGTTGATGATGCTGGAAGAATGCCTGGCGCGTGGTTTTCGTGTGCTGGTGCTGACCAACGCCATGCAGCCGATGCAGCGCCCAAAAATTTTGGCGGGATTGCGGGCGCTGGGGGAACGCTTCGGCGAAAAACTTACCCTGCGGGTCAGCATTGATCATTACACCAAAGCATTGCATGAAACTGAACGCGGCGCCGGGGCATGGGATGCAGCGATTGCAGGATTGCAATATTTATCCGTACACGGATTTTCACTGCATGTGGCCGGACGTTTGTGCTGGGATGAGGATATGCAAACCGCGCGGGCGGGCTATGCCAGCCTGTTCACCGATTTTGGCATTCGCATTGACGCAAATAACCCGGCGCAATTGGTGCTGTTCCCGGAAATGGATGCGCAGGTGGACGTGCCGGAAATTACCACGGCATGCTGGGGCATTCTGGACAAAAGCCCGGATGATGTCATGTGCGCCAGCAGCCGCATGGTCGTAAAGCGCAAAGGTGCGGCGCGCCCCACAGTCACCGCCTGCACCCTGCTGCCCTATGATGCGCGTTTTGAGATGGGCGAAACACTGGCGCAGGCCACCGGCCCGGTCGCACTGAACCATCCGCATTGCGCCAAATTCTGCGTGCTGGGCGGCGCGTCCTGTAGCGTTAAAGGCTAATTTTACGGTTGACGTTGCACCTGCGCGGGTCTATCTCACTCCCTCGTGGTGATTTGTGCCGACCGGCTTGCGGCCACGTTAAAGCATTCGCTAAAAAGGTCGGGCGCAGAGATAATCGCTCTAGCCCCGCACCAGAGGTCGGGGCTTTTTTTGTGAGATAAATCAATGTCTGATACGAAATCTGACTCATCTTCTAAAGATTGGCGCCTGCGCACCCAGGCGGTGCATGGCGGCACGGTCCGCTCACAGTTTGGCGAAACCTCCGAGGCGCTGTTTTTGACCTCTGGCTATGTCTACACATCTGCCGAAGAGGCGGCTGCGCGCTTTCGGGGGGACGATGACGGCTTTATCTACAGCCGCTTTTCCAACCCGACCGTGGGTATGTTTGAACAACGCATGGCTGCACTGGAAGGGGCAGAGGCGGGATGGGCAACGGCCACCGGCATGGCGGCGGTATCCAGCGCGCTGCTGGCGATGCTGCGCGCGGGCGATCATGTGGTGGGGGCGAGGGCGCTGTTTGGTTCGTGCCGGTATATTGTCGAGGAAATGCTGCCGCGCTATGGCATCACATCAACGCTGATCGATGGCCGCGATCTGGCGCAATGGCAGGCCGCGATCCGGCCTAATACCAAAGTGCTGTTTCTGGAATCGCCCACCAATCCCAATTTGCAGGTCAGCGATTTGCGCGGCGTCGCGGATATTGCCCATGCGGCAGGTGCGCGGCTGGTGGTGGACAATGTATTCGCTACGCCGATTCTGCAACGCCCGCTGGAATTTGGCGCGGATGTTGTGGTCTATTCCGCCACCAAGCATATTGACGGGCAGGGGCGCTGTCTGGGCGGCGTGATACTGGGTAGCAAATCCTATATTAATGACGAAGTGAAGCCATTGCTGCGCCATACCGGCCCGGCAATGTCGCCGTTTAATGCCTGGGTGATGCTGAAATCGCTGGAGACGCTGGATCTGCGGGTGCGCGAACATTCGCGAAACGGCGCGCGCATTGCAGATTTTCTGGCCACACTTCCCGGCATATCCAAAGTATTGTACCCCGAACGCAAGGATCATCCGCAGCATTCGCTTGCCATGGCGCAGATGAAGATGGGCGGAAATGTCGTGGCGTTTGATGTCGGCGGCGGTAGTGGCGCCAGGGCAGCGGCGTTCCGGTTTCTGAACGCTCTGAAACTGGTTAAAATCAGCAACAATCTGGGCGACACCAAAAGCCTGATCACCCATCCGGCCACCACCACGCATTTCCGCCTGACGCCAGAGGCGCGCGCCGAACTGGATATTGGCGAGGGGTGTGTACGGCTTTCTGTTGGACTGGAAGATATGGCGGATATAGAAGCGGATCTTGACCAGGCTGCCAAAGCGGCGCAAAGCTAAGGCCTAAAACAAAGGATAAGGTCCATGTATGAAACAGTCACTCGCGGCATTCGGGTTGCGGTTGAACCGCATTTTCTGGCGGATCAATCTGAACCCGCGCAGAACCGTTATGTCTGGGCCTATCGTGTAATCATCAGCAATGGCGGCGTCGCGCCCGTGCAATTGCGCAGCCGTTACTGGCGCATCACCGATGCAGCCGGGCGGGTGCAGGAAGTGCGTGGCGACGGGGTGGTTGGCAAACAACCGCTACTCGCGCCGGGTGAAAGTTTTGAATATACCAGCGGCACGCCATTGCCAACACCGTCCGGTTTTATGGGCGGCGCCTATCAGATGCAAACCGGAGAAGGAGAGCAGTTCGATGTGGAAATTCCGACCTTCTCACTTGATAGCCCGCATCAATCCGTGATCGTCCACTGAACAGGTGCGACACCTGAAAAGCCCATATATCCATGCTTGAGTTTCGCCCCTTATCGCTGGTGATTGGCTATATGCTGATTGCTCTGGGCGCATCGATGACCATTCCGGCGCTGTTTGATTTCGCCGCTGGTAACAAGGACTGGCAGGGATTTTTGTTATCGGCCGCCTTCACGCTATTCACCGGATTTGCACTTGGTCTTGCAGGGCGCGCGCCTGCGGGTCAGTTGTCGCCGGGGCTTAATTTGCGGCAGGCCTTTCTGCTGACGTCATTGTCCTGGTTGCTCATTTCACTTTTCGCCGCCTTGCCCTTTGTGCTGGTTGCGGTCGATCTTACTGTTCACGACGCCGTTTTCGAGGCGGTGTCCGGCTTCACCACCACCGGATCAACGGTTCTGGTAGGTCTTGACACAACGAACCCCGGAACGCTGATGTGGCGGGGGCTGCTGCAATGGATTGGCGGCGTTGGAATTGTCGTTACCGCCATCGCTGTCATGCCGATGTTGCACGTTGGCGGCATGCAGCTTTTTCATACGGAATCGTCTGACCGCTCTGAAGAAAAGTTTCTGCCGCGTATGGTCCAGTTCGCCCGCTCCATCGGGCTGATCTATCTTGGCCTGTCGCTGGCCTGCGCATTGTCATACTGGGCCGGCGGCATGAGCGCGTTTGACGCCGCCGTTAATATGATGGCGACGGTTTCGACGGGCGGATACAGCACCTCGGACAAATCATTTATGTTCTGGGACAGTCCCGTGATCGACGCCCTGGCGATTTTATTCATGTTTCTTGGCGCGCTGCCTATCATACTGTTCTGGCCCGCGCTGCATGGTAGGTCGGCGCTTCTGTTCGCCAATTCGCAGGTGCGGGGTTATTTCATGATCACCATTGCGGCCACCATGGTTCTGACGGTGTTCCAGTGGCTCAACGGCATAAATGACGGCTGGCGGGCGTTCCGGTTCGCGGCGTTCAACACCGTGTCCCTCATCACAAGCACAGGCTTCATGAATACGGATTACGGATCATGGGGACCGTTCGCCACTATGTTTTTTATCTGCATCATGCTGCTTGGGGGCTGCTCCGGCTCAACGGCAGGGGGGTTGAAAATATTTCGTGTGCAAATATTGTATCAGGCCACGCAAAACCAGATCAGGCGTGTGCTCTATCCAAACGGCGTCTTCATCGCCCGGTACAATGACCGGCCGCTGCCGGACGCAACGATCAGTTCGGTCACCGGCTTTTTGTTTCTCTACCTGCTGACATTCGCCATATCAGGGTTTGTGCTGGTGGTGCTGGGCCTGGATATGACCAGCGCATTTTCCGCCGCCGCCGCGATGCTGGGCAATGCCGGCCCCGGTATGGGGCCGATCGTTGGCCCGGCGGGAAATTTTTCCACGCTCACCCCGCCGCAAATCTGGGTGCTGACGATCACCATGCTGTTGGGGCGGCTGGAACTGCTGACTGTCTATGTGCTGTTCCTGCCCCGGTTCTGGCGGCGATAATTCAAGAGACTTGCCAGCAGGCCTGCGTTTCGTATCTGATGGGAAAAATGATCAATAATTCTCATGCAGGGAGAGGCATCCAATGGCGCCAAAACTTATGCTCGAAGGCATCCGGGTTCTGGATTTCACACATGTGCTGGCGGGGCCTACCTGTACCCGGCTGATGGCCGAACTGGGGGCCGAGGTGATCAAGGTGGAATCGCTGACAGGCGATCTGGTGCGCACCATGCCCGCCCTGAAGGATGGCCGAAGCGGATATTATATTCAGCAGAACCGGGGCAAGAAATCACTCTGTCTGGATTTGCGCAGCCCAAAGGCGCAGGAAATCATTCATGGCCTGGTGCCGAAGATGGATGTGGTGGTGGAAAATTTCACCCCCGGCGTGAAGAAGCGCCTGAACATTGACTGGGACCGGCTGCACAAACTGAACCCCGATCTGATCATGTGCTCGATTTCAGCCTTCGGGCAAAGCGGGCCATTAAGCAGCCTGCCGGGCTTTGATTATATTGCCCAGGCCTATGCAGGCGTCATCGACATGATCGGTGAACCGGGCGGTTCGCCCTATTTTGCGGGGCTAGGGCTGGGCGACGTGTCCACTGGTGCGCATGCGTTTGGCGCGGTCAGTGCGGCGCTGTTTCACCGCGCGCGTGGCGGGCCGGGGCAGTATCTGGATATTGCATTGCTGGACTGTCTGTTCCATTGCCACGAAATCAATGTGCAGGGCTATGACGGCAGTAATGGGGCGTTTGTGCCGACGCGCACCGGCGCGCATCACGGGGCGGTTGCCCCGATCGGGCTGTTCAAGGGCAAGAGCCAATGGCTGGTGATTATCGCCATCGGCGCGCAGTGGAATAATCTATGCAAGGTGATGGGCCGCGAGGATATGCTAAGCGATCCGCGTTTTGCCGACAATGCCGTGCGCACCCAGAACCGTCAACTGATCGTGGACGCCATCGAAAGCTGGCTGCGCAGCACCGCCAGCGATGACGAGGCGGTGCGCATATTGCAGGAAAACCATGTGCCGGTCGCCCCGGTGCTAAGCGTGCCGCAGGCCATGGCGCATCCGCATCTGATCCAGCGCCAGACCGTGCGCACCGTGACGGATCGCGCCTTCGGGCCGGTCAAGGTTCCCGGCATGCCGCTGAAATTTTCTGCTTTTCCTGATACGCTTGATCTACAGGCGGATTTTCTGGGCGAAAGCAACGCCCAGGTGCTGCGCGACTATCTCGGCATGACAGACGGCGATATCTCCGCGCTGGCAAAAGAAGGCGTACTGGGATCGGAACCGGTGCGGGGATAGTCGCCGGTTGAAAGTTTAATTATTGCCGCAATTTCCAGATGGCGGAGGTGAAGTAGGCTGTAATTATCGCCAGTACCAGACCGGCGGCCGGAACCAGTGGCGCGTTGGTCACGCCCAGCGCATCGATCAGAAGACCCATCGCGAAACTGCCCAGCGGCGCGCCGCCGACATAGGCAAGCTGAAAAATCGACAGAATGCGTCCACGACTTTCAGCAGGCGCTGCCGCCTGCACCAGCGTGCGGCTCATAATCATGCTGATGCCGCCGGAACCGCCCCATGCGGCTGCCAGCAGGCACATCAATGGTAATGACGGGGCCAGCGATATCAAACCAATCACGACGGCGCTTGCGCAACTGGCCAGTAACATGGCGCGTCCCTGACGGCGCACCGGATGCATGCGGCGCAAGGCCAGCACCATCAGCGTTGTGCCGCCCATGAAACTTATATTCAAAAGCGCCAGTTCCGCCGAACTGCCCTGATACACATCGCGCACCATCAGCGGAATCTGTACCAGAAACACACCGGTGAATAATGTCCCTATACAGAACATAAACAGCAGAATGGGTCGAATGGTGGCATCGCGCATCGCGGCGCCAAAACCTTGCGAGATATTGGCCATCGCACTACCCATTACGGACAGTTTTGGTGCGACTGCCGGTAATTTGCTGCTGAAATATGCCGAGATAAACACCAGCACGCCCTGCACAATCAGCAACCCAATGGCCCCCAATGGGTCAGATGGCCCGGAGCCAATAGATGTGGCAAGCCAGCTAGCGCTTCCTCCCAGTGTCAGCCCGACTATCTGACTGGCGAATTGCAGCCCCGTCATGGCGGTAACGGTGCGCTGAATTTCACCGTCATCCACCAGGCTCAACATCGCATCGCGCGCGGGCACGACAAACGCGCCGATAATGCCAATAGCAACACTGACAAATACCAGCCCCCAATAGCTGAGATAGCCAAACCCGATACTGCCCGCCAGCGAAAGCGGCATCAGCGCCATCACGGCTTGCAGCACAATCAGATAGCGACGCAATTCACGCCGGTCGGCAACCACGCCACCCAGTAAAATAATCGTCAGCATGGGCAGCATGGTCAGCATCTGCGACAGGCCAACCTGCCACGGGCTGGCGTGCAACACCTGCGTCATCAGCCAGATGAACACCACATTCTGCACCCCGATGGCGCAGAAATACGGACACATGCCCGCCAGATACCAGAACCGCGCGGAAGCAGGTGGTGCTTTGAGAGAAACCTCAGTCATCATTATTTATGATTTTGTCACTCTGATCAAAGCAAAGCATCTCTCTTTGGTTCGATCAGGATAGCATATAATGGGTTTTGACCGCATGTCTGTGTTCGCTTTATTTTATTATTGTGGAATTTGCCACAGTTTCACCCCATCTATAGGGTCGAATATGTAGGGCTAAAATATCGAAACGCAAAGGATGATCGTTATGACACTCCGGCAATTGATGATTGTGGCCGGCATTACTACCGCCATGCTTCTGGGCCCATCCGTGGCTTATGCCGAAACGGCCGGCAATGTCAAAGATATCCCCCTGGATGACGCCGGTTTGCGGTCACTGGATCAGCAACATCTGCGACTGGCGCGCAAGGCGGGCACGGTGTGTGTGCATATGTCGCCCGGTGGCGTGGTGCGCAGCGGTTCTGCGCCGATCGCACTGGATGGCTGTAATATCAGCCAGCTTGACCATCTGGTGGCGGAAAAGAACGATCCGGCGCTTACCGCTTATCATCAGGCTATCCGGCCGGGCGAGCGTTATGATCAGAACCGCTCAGCATTATATTGGCGCACGGTGCGCACCCAGATTATGGCCAACCACCCGGAATTAACCACACCGGCCAATAAATAGGCTGGACGCACCGGAAAATGCATATTATATGCGGTCCCCTAATGATTGGCACCGGGATGAACATGATTTTTCTGTCCTCACGACGAAGAACGCTCATCGCGCTCGAAACCCGGGCGCGACGCTAGGCGCGCGCCACTCCCTCCCCCGTCCATCTGCCAATGGACATTCAAAGCGGAAGGCGCGGTAGCGCGCGAGGCGGAAGGCGCGGCAACGCGCCGGAATGTTTTCAAACATTTTCGTCGGGGAGTTTTATCATGATCGATTATCGCTGTGAGCAGCCCGAAGATGCGGGCCAGATTGAACATTTACTGGACAGGGCGTTCGGCCCCGGACGCTTTGCCAAGACCGCGTACCGGTTGCGCGAAGGAACCGATTTCATTGCCGAACTGTCGCTGATTGCCTGGGAAGATGGCCTCATGCGCGGTTCGCTGCGCTATTGGCCGATTGAAATTGGCGATGGGCGCGCACCCGCACTATTACTGGGGCCGCTGGCTGTGGACCCCGATCAGCGCGGCCGGGGCATCGCGCTGCGGCTTATGGAATTGTCGCTGGAAAAAGCTGCGGAACTGGGACACCGTATTGTCGTGCTGGTGGGTGATGAGCCCTATTATGCCAGGGCCGGATTCTCGGCCGCCAGCGCACGCGCATTGCGTATGCCCGGCCCGGTGGATCGTACACGGCTGCTGGCGCGCGAACTGGTGCCCGGCGCGCTGAACGGAATATCCGGTTTGATCCATAAGGCGCGCAAGGCTGCGGTAACTATGCCAGCGCCATCAATTGAAAAGATTGCCGCAAATCAGTAGGCGGCGAGTGCGAACCCCCGCCTATATGCCATGTCCGGCGCGCTTATCCAGTTTCGCATGCAGAATCCGGTGCGTCGGACATTCTTCGGCTATCGAACAGTCGTCACATGAGAATTTTTCGGCCTGACGCACGTTGGTGAACGAAACGTGCGTGCCGGTGACAATAATGCCCTGATCCTTTAATTTTTGCAGGGTGCGTGAAAATGTTTCCAGCTCCATCCGCAACCGCGAGGCGATAAGCGTTTTGGTATAAGGCAATTCAAACCCGTGCGGATCAAAATTATACAGTACACAGATCTTTTGCAGATAACAGGCCACCATCTGGGCCGCCGACATGGTGGTTAGATGCTCGGCCTCCATCTCGGCGCTGCGCAACCGGTCTGCCAGCTCTGTCAACAGATGCGCCGACAGGTTGCCAAAATCCTTCAGGTGCGTGCGCAGCCAGGCGACGGGAATTTCCAGCACGGACACATCATCGACGGCGCGGGCATTGGCCATGTGAGTGTGCTGCCCGGACACAATCTCATCTGCATTGATGCTATCCCCGGCAATCAGAATATTACTCGTCACCTCGTGTCCGTCTGGTGTTTCGCGGAAGACCTGCACCGACCCCCGGCAGACCACGTAAAAATGGGTGATGACATCGCCGTGCATGAAAAGAAATTTGCCACGTTTGCATTGGCCAATGCGGCTGTTGCGAATCAGCAGCGCGCCCTCTTCCTTGCTCAAATTGGAAAAAAGCGGCAGCGCCCTGAGCGTCTCGACGGCAACGGTCATCTACAACCCCGATAAAGGCGCATCTGTTCAGCAAAATGTTGTTTGATATTAGGTATTATTAAAAAACTGGTCAACGTATAAACCGTCGCGGCGGGTGCGTGCCACACTAGGCCAGACCAGTCCCAAAGACCAGCGCCGCAATTGGCGGGCGGTGAGAAGAAAAAGATTATCTGGATTGGGAAACTCAAGGATACGACCCCGGTCTGATTGATCTTCTGATCAACCAGACCGGAATACGTTGGAAAGCCTGCGTTATTTCAGCGCAAAGCCTTCATAGCCCTTGGCGGCCACTTCGTCGCATTTGGCCTTGTAGGCCTGCGAGCCGCCTGCATAGAGCAGGAAGGTGCGTTTTTTCTCCGGCATATTGATGTTTACGCCCATGAACCAGCTATCGGTCTTGGTGAACAGCGAGACCTCTGAAGTTTCGGCGACATGCGCTGTCCACCCTTTTTCGGCGTCTGTGGTCGGCTCCAGGCGCGTCAGTTTTTTGTCGCGCATATATTTCATCAGGTCTGAAACCCATTCCACATTCTGTTCGATACAGCGCGGGATGTTGCAGAAAGTCGCACCATTATGCGGGCCGACCAGGGTCAGGAAGTTCGGGAAATCATGCCCCCCCATCCCCAGATAGGTGACCGGACCGTCGGCCCATTTGTCCTTGAGTTTCTTACCGCCAACGCCGGTAATATCGATCCGCGTAAACGAGCCGGTAACGGCGTCAAAGCCGGTGGCGTAAATCAGGATATCCAGCTCATGCTCCTTGCCGCTGGTCTGTACGCCTTTTTCGGTGATGCTGGTAATCGGCGTTTCGCGCAAATCCACCAGCGTTACATTGTCCTGATTGTAGACTTCGTAATAGTTGGTATCCATCGGAACACGGCGCATGCCAAAGCCATGATTTTTTGGCACCAGCTTTTCGGCAAGTACCGGATCCTTGACCCGCGAACGGATTTTATTGGACATGAACTCGGTGATCAGGTCGTTGGCTTTGCGGTCGCTCATAATGTCGTAGTAATTGCCCAGCCATTTTTCGAATCCGGGGCGCGCATAGAGATATTCGAAAAACTCGTTGCGTTCTTTTTCGGATACATCAAGCGCCGATTTCATCACGAATTCATGCATGAAACCAGCGCTGTTCTGGTTGCAGCGCTTGAAAATTTCCGGATAGGTCGCCTTGATGTTGGCCTGTTCTTCATCCGTGATCGGGGCATTGCGCAGGGGGGCGCAAAATTCCGGCGCCAACTGAAACACGGTAAGATGTCCGGCAACCTTCGCGGCTTCCTGGATCAGCTGTACGCCAGTGGCCCCGGTGCCGATAACGCCGACACGCTTGCCTTTCATGCCGATGTCCTTGCCGCCAAAGCCGGTTTCCGCTTTCGGCCAGCGCGAGGTGTGGAAAGAAATGCCCTTGAATTTATCGACGCCGGGAATTCTGGGCATCTGGGTGGCGGACAGCACGCCCACAGCAGTGATCAAAAACCGGGCGCGGGCGCGTTCGCCCTTTTCGGTTTCAATTTCCCACTCATTTTTGGCTTCATCGAAGGTTGCAGCCTTGACGCGCGCATTGAAGGTGATGTCCTTGCGCAGATCAAATTTGGTCGCGACATGATCGTAATAGGCCATTGTTTCCGGCTGCGCCGAGAAATGTTCCTTCCAGTTCCATTCCTGCAACAGTTCCTTGTCCCAGGAATAGCAATAGGTATAGCTTTCCGAATCAAAGCGCGCACCCGGATAGCGGTTCCAGTACCAGGTGCCGCCGACATCGCTGCCGTCTTCGAACACGCGAACATTCATCCCCAGCTCGCGCAGGCGGTATAATTGGTACATGCCGGCAATGCCGGCGCCGATAACAATGGCGTCATAGTGTGGTGTTGTTGACATGGTTTTCCTCGTCTTCCCTGGCTAATTTTATGATTAGATCAATATCTATCAGAACTGCGGCGTCTATTTCAACTGCTATGGCCTCAGTCAATCATTTCAATTGGATAGCGCAGCCCCTCGGCGTTGCATTTGATCCGGGTCAATAGGGGGCCGCCGGTTTTCGCATCCATTGCTACCCAACGGGCATCGCTTCTGGGCTGTGGCGTTTAGGGGCAGATGGTGTATTAATCTGAAATCGAGGCGCGAATATTACCTTCGTCATCGCGAGCAGCTTTGCTGCGTGGCGATCCAGAGTCACAAACACAGACCTTTGCGTGAGATTATGGTGCGTGAGATTATGGATTGCCTCGGAGCTTACGCTCCTCGTAATGAGGGCAGAGGGGCGTAGCAAAGCAGGATCGAACACGCAGGATCGAACACGCAGGATCGAACACGCAGGATCGAACACGCAGGATCGAACACAATGTCCAATATCAGAATAGTCGTAGTAGGTGCGGCGGGGCGCATGGGGCGCACGCTTATCCGTCAGGTGTCGCAAACCCCGGGTTGTGAAATTTTCGGGGCGACGGAACCGGCGGGATCGGAATTTCTGGGCCGCGATGCGGGTGTGCTGGCGGGCCTTGATGCGCTGGGCGTAACCATTACCGATGATCCGCTGGAATTGATCGCCAAAGCCCATGCGGTGCTGGATTTCACCTCACCTGCTGCGGCGTGCGAACATGCCGCGCTGTGCGCCCAGGCGCGCATTGTGCACGTGATTGGAACCACGGGTTTTGAGGCAGAGCACGAGGCCGCCATTGCCGCCGCCGCGCGCCACGCCACCATCATCAAGGCGGGCAATATGTCGCTGGGGGTCAATCTGCTGGCGCAACTGACCAGGCAGGTGGCAAAGCTGCTGGATACGGCATTCGATATTGAAATTCTGGAAATGCACCATCGCCACAAGGTGGATGCGCCATCGGGCACCGCATTGCTGCTGGGCGCGGCGGCAGCCGAGGGGCGCGGCGTAAAGCTGTCCGATGTCGCCGCACGCGGGCGCGACGGCATAACCGGGGCGCGCAAGGCGGGCGATATCGGTTTTGCGGTATTGCGCGGCGGCGGCGTGGTCGGCGAACATAGCGTACTGTTCGCCGCAGATGATGAAATTATCGAACTGCGCCATCACGCATCGGACCGCTCGATCTTTGCGCGTGGTGCGGTGGCCGCCGCCAAATGGGGTCAGGGCAAGCGGCCCGGACTTTATTCCATGATGGACGTACTGGGTTTTACCGAATAAATCGCAAAGTGCAGCGCCTGTTGCGTGACCGGCTCGTACAGAACGATCCTGGCGCTTTTCGCAAGCCGGGCGCGCACATCCACCCCCTTATCATAGGTGGTGATGAAAATATTGGTTTGCGGGACAGTGCCCGCAAGGCGTTGCGCGATAATTTGTGCCTGACCGGCGCCACCAAAATTTTCTGCGATCAACACGAAATCCGTGCTGGCCGCGCCGCCCGGTTCGAACAGGCTGGCTTGCATGGCGGGCGGCAAATATTTCGTGGTCAGTCCAAAATCCGCCGCCATGGCCTGAAAGCGCAACGCCGCGTCCAGCGAATTTTCCAGCACCCATAAAAGGCGCGGGCCCATGGCGTGGTCTGGACGCACCGGTTGCGCCACTGGCAGACGCAACTCAAAACAACTGCCATGCCCGGCGCGTGAACAGGCGGCAATCGAACCGCTAATGCGCGCCGCCAGCGATTTGGCGGTTTGCAATCCGCTGCCCTGACCAGCCACCCGATCTGACGCACGCAATGGCCCAACCCTGGAATCGAGCAACGTTTCCAAAAAATCCGGCGTCATGCCGCAACCGCTGTCCCACACCTGTATGCGCAAAACATCGCCGTGTCGGCGCGCCGCCAGTATCACGCCGCCCTGGCTGCTATAGTTGCGTGCATTATCAACCAGATTACCCAGAATGCGGGCCAGCAATGGGCGATCCGTCACCAGTTCGAAATCACCGCCATGCACACTGAACCGCAGCCCCTTGTCGCGGATTGCGCGCTCGTGAATAAGCCGCACCGCAGACAGAACCTGATGCAGCGGCACGCTTTCCAGCGCCAGCACGCTCTCGCCGCCGCTATGCGCCGCGCTGGCGATGGTGGTGCTAAGCACCGCCTCCAGATCATTGGTCAGATGCGTGATCGCCTGCGCCGCAATATTGACATGCGCTACATCCGCACCCTGTTGCAACCCCACTGCAAAATTGCGCAGCCCCAGCAAAATAGAGCGGCTGTCATGCCCCGCCGCATGCACCAGCCGGCCCTGTTCCGCCAGCTCGCGCAGCATGACCGCGTTCTGGTTTGCCGCTGCCAATTGCTGTTGCAGGGCCGCATTCAGATCAAGTTGCCCAAGTAATCTGTCATCGCGCAATTGACGCACCTCCAAAATAATCGCCACCGCCAGAAATAATGCCTGGACGATGCCCCCTAATCCGAGCAATTGGGGATGAAATGGCGGCTCTGGAACCAGATTGACAATGATCAAAATCCAATAGGTGTGGACAAACAGCACGCTGAACCAGCCGGGAATGAAGGGCCAGTAATTACGCCGCCAGCGCCGCGTCGCATACAGCGCCAGCAGCGGCAACAACACCCACATCAATGTGGCCAAAATATATGGAATATACTGTATTGCATCAAATATCGCTTTCGGCGCCTTCAACAGAAGCGCCGTGAGAAGAAAATATCCGAAAGCTGCATAGATAAATGCCCGCAAGCACCCATCGATGCGCTTTGAGCGTTGGTGCAAACGTAAAAAGCTGCGCACGAACAATGCAATGAAAATAATATTCAGGCCATTCAGCAACGCGGGTGCATACGCCCAGAACCAACTGGAATATGGCCAGAGATGGATATTCAGAATACCGTAAAATTGCGCGAGCAGCAGCACAAAGGTTATTTCGGCGACCGCGTAATACAGAATGGCCCGCCCGCCGATCAGCAGAAAAATCGCACTGCTGTAAAACGCCAGCGCCCCGACGCTGGCCGCGATGGTGAAAAAAATGACATATTTTTGCTGGCGCGCGCCGGCAACCGCTTCGAAGGACTGGATCGCCATCGGGATACGTGAAATGGCCTCACCGCGAAAACGGATAAACAATGTTGCCTGCTCTTTCGCCATGAGCGAAAACGCCGCCGCGATCTGATCATGGCGCCTGAGCGAGGCCATGATGGCGTCCTGGTTTGCAGCAGAGAATATTAATTCCGCGCGCCCCTCGCGCATCTGATACACATCAAAAATATTGACGGTGCTCAGCCGCGTCGCCAGCAGCCACTCGCGATCGCGGGCGCCAGTATTTTGCACTTCAAGGCGCAGCCAGATCACCGGACCAACGTCGCCAAAATTAAGGCCATGGCGGGTGTTACGCTGAAAGCGTTCAGGCGTCGCGCGCACCTGATCCAGCGTCATCGCGCCGGTGTCGTCAAACAGGAACCAGATTTTATCGTAAATTTCGGCGTGTTGGGTATCGGGGAGAAGCTGCACGCCAAGGGCCCCTTTATTCTCACCCCACCCCAACCCCTCCCCATCAGAGGGGAGGGGCTTTACCACCGAATTCTGGGCCAGATTCCCCTCCCCCTCGTGGGGAGGGGTTAGGGGTGGGGGGAGACGCTGCGCCGCAGCTTGTGCGCTTAGGCACAGCAGAGAAATACACAGCGCGAGAAAAACCCGCATCATTCGTGTTGCGTCAAAATGAGAAGCCCCAGTTGATAGGCCTTGCGGCTGGCTTCGACGGCGCTGTTAACGCCCAGCTTGCGCATCAGATTCTGCCGGTGTTTTTTAACCGTCAGCACCTCGATGCCCAGTTGTTCAGCGATGGCCTCGTTGCCGCCGCCCTGGGCCATATGCACCAGCACCTCGCGCTCGCGCACTGTCAGGCTGGCCAGCCTATTCTCGCCCAGCGGCCCGACCAGTTTGCGCACCCGGTCCGAAATAAAGCGCGCACCGGTGGCAATGGCGGCCAACGCCTGCACGATCATTTCCGGCGGATCGGATTTTGACAGCACCCCATCCGCCCCCAGATCAATGGCGCGCTTGAAATCCAGGCCATGCGCCTGACCAGACAGCACCAGAATCCGTTGCCGTGCGGCTTTTGACTTGAGGCTTTCCAGAATAGCCAGCCCGCTTTTGCCCGGCAATGCAATGTCGAGGATCAGCAGATCAGGATCAAGCCGTTTGATCACCGCCTCAGCGCGGTCGCCGCGCTGCACAAACTGCAACACCGCAAAGCGGGCGTCCTGGGCCAGCATGAATTGCAGGCCCGCACCCGCGACGCCGTGGTCTTCGACAATGACCAGGGTCTTTTTTGCGCTACTGTCCTGCATGGCGGCGTCCCATACTCATTCAGGGCGGGTGGAGTCTTATTTTTGTCATTCTGAGCGTTTTTTGTCATTCTGAGCGCAGCGAAGAATCCCGCGCAATGGGATTCTTCGCATTCGGCTCAGAATGACAGAAGGAGGCTCAGAATAACAGAAGGACGCGCCTTCGTCAGGCCCGCCGCCTACGCATCGCGCCTAGACCCAGCAACCCAGCGCCGAGCAAGCCAAGGGTCATAGGTTCGGGGACACTGGTAACTGGTGGCGCCTGCTCAATGATCGTGACACTAAAGGAGCCGGAATTGTTGCTTGCAAAGGAATCGTTGATTCCAAGATACAGCGTTCCGGCGCCGGTCGAATTGAACAAGTAAGGGCCGCTGCCGATCAGGAACAAGGCGGACGCCGCGACATTGCCGCCAAAATCCTCGTCGATCCCCGCGATCCCCGGCGTTGACGCGGCCACGAAAGCGCCAATCAGCGCGCCTGCATTGAGGGATGGATTAAGGTCAACACCATTTCCTTCTTCGAGGGCAAGAATTTCATTAGCGCCGCTGACTGATATGCCGTCAGGGCTGCCGACGAAGAGAGATGAGGGACAGCCACCGCCGACGAGACACAATGTTCCTGTGGCCGTGATCTGGAAAGTCGCGACGCCTGACACGGCGAAAGGAAGCATCGCCGTCCCGGCTGTAAAGCCTTGGCTAGACCCGAATTGGCCGTTGGATGTTGAGCTGACGGTCATAACAGCTGCCTGCGCTGCGCCGGGCGCCAGCAGCATGACGGCCAACGCCGCAGTTTTCATTAAGTTTCGCATGTTGATCTCCTTATATGATTAGAATTGCCATTATTGGCCCGCTCGGTTTTACGGGCATTGGCGCAATGTTAGGGCGGGGCGGATGGGCCGGTAAATACTCCCACGGGAGTAGAAACGCGCGGGCGGTGACGGACGTCACATATGCCACTCAGGGCGCGGGCGCGCCGCACTTTGCCACAGATTTCATGACATTGTTTGCGGTAATGCCGACGCCAACCGGGCAGCCCGCAAGCCGCAACGCGCGCGCGGTCCAGACATTGCAGGTTCTGAATAGATGGAAGTTTTCGCCGCCAGCAAAAAACCGGCTGTTGCCATACAGGCCGTGACCCATTCTTATGACGCCGCCCGCCTGGTCCCGTTCATAGGCGTCTGAAATATACTGCGCGAGGCGTGCCATAGCGGCGGTGTCCGCCGGTAATGCAATGACCTCGCTATGCGGAAACTGTGCAACCACAGGCCCGTTAAACCCCACCAGATGCAGCACGCTGGGCGATGGCCACAGCGCCGCGCTAAGCGCCTGCAACAGGCTGGGCTCGCGGGTCTGGTAAAATTCCCGCTCGCCCCAGCCGACTTCCAGATATTCCCCGGGCGGGGCGTGGCGCTGTTCGGGCCACAGCCCGTCAGGAATATCACCGCGCCGCACGACCAGGCCCGTATGCCAGCCATGATTGACCACATACAAAGTGGCGGCGCACAGCGGCTGCGTCATGCAAAGCATCGCGGCCATCAGGACGATTGAAACGGTGACAATAGTTTTGCTCATGGCTTTATTGTGACATTTACTGTTGCTAATACTTCGCATTATTTACCAGTAAAACAGCTACACGAATTATGTTGATCTTATTGCTGACTAATGGCTCAATAAGACAAAGAAATAAACAGGGGAGAAGCGGGAAATGGCGGCAAGTGAAAAATCGGCGCAGGTAGGTGGCGCGACTCTGAAATATCTGGAAGGCGGCAGCGGCGCGCCGTTGCTGGTGCTGCATGGCGAACTGGGTTTTCCCGGTTGGACGGATGCGTTTGAACATTTATCGAAAACCCGCAAACTGATCATTCCGCTGCATCCCGGCTTTGGCGTGGGGGATCGCATTGACTGGATCATGAATATGCGGGATCAGGCGTGTTTCTATACGCGCTTTCTGCAGGAGCAATCGCTGGCCCCTATCGATGTGCTGGGTTTTTCGCTGGGCGGCTGGATTGCCGCTGAAATGGCGGTGAACAATGCGGCCCAGTTCAGACATATGGCGCTGGTGGCGCCGTTTGGGGTGCGCCCGCCATCGGGTGAAATCCGCGATCTGTTTGCGACGCCAACCCAGAATTATATTGACGCCAGCATGTTTGATCCGGTGGGCGCGCCGGAGCTTTCCAAACTGTATGGCGAACCGGGCCCCAAACAATATGAAATGTGGGAAGACGCCCGCGCAGAATCGGCGCGCCTTGCCTGGGCGCCCTATATGTTCAATCCCAGCCTGCCGCATCTGTTGGGGGGTGTGAAAGGCCTGCCAACGCTTATACTGTGGGGCAAGGATGACAAGATCGTGCCGGCCAGCACGGCGGATGTGTTCGCCACCGCCATCAAGGGCGCGCAGGTGGAACTGTTCGACAAATGCGGTCACATGCCCGAAATCGAAAAGAAAGACCAATTTCTTGCCAAGCTAACCGCGTTTCTCGCGCAATAGCCATAAAGGGAGATCATCATGCATATCGGAACTTTTACAGAGCGTCCCTACGCCAGCCTTGCGGAAAACGAAGTTTACCGTAACGCCAGTTTCTTTGGCGTATCCAACAAGCATTTCGATCCGAAAGTGGGTGCGGATCTGTACCACCGTTATCTGGATCAGAACGTGGCCGCTGAAGATTTGGGCTTTGACGTCATCATGCTGAACGAACATCACGCCAATCCGTTTACGATGGGCGCGGTGATGGATGTTGAGGCGGCGATTCTGGCGGCGCGCACCAAGCGGGTGAAGATCGCGCTGATGGGCAATCCGCTGCCGATCACCGATCCGCTGCGTCTGGCCGAAGAACTGGCGACCATCGACATGATTTCACGCGGCCGTCTGGTTGCGGGCTGGGTGCGGGGTGCTGGGTCCGAACAGATCGCCAACAATGTCAACCCGGCCTATAACCGCGAGCGTTTCAACGAGGCGCATGATTTCATTCAGCAGGCCTGGACGCGGCCCGGCCCGTGGCGTTATGAGGGCAAGCATTATCATTACCGGCACGTCAATCCGTGGCAAAAGCCGTATCAGCAGCCGGTGCCGGAATGCTGGATCCCCGGTCTGGTCAGCCCGGAAACCGTGATCTGGTGCGCCCAGCATCGCTATCCCTACCTGGCTTTGGCAACGTTTCTGGAGCCCACCATGGAAATGTGGGACATGTATGCCGACGAGGCGGAACGTCAGGGCTATCAGGCGGGTCCGGAAAATTTCGGCTATCTGCAAAAAATTGTCGTCGCCGAAACCGAAGAAAAAGCACAGGAATTGGGTCATGCCTGGCTCTATGGCGGCGGTCAGCCGGCCTTTGCGCGCCCGGAATGGATGTTCCCGTCAGGTTATAACACCAAGGCGGCGACGGCGCGTCTGGCCAAGGCCTTCACAAATCCCGAAACCGGCGATGTGGCGCTGGCGTCCGCGACCTATAGCGAAAACATCGATGTCGAGGCCGCCAAGCGCGCCACACTGGCGACCTATAAAGGCTTCCAGGACAGCAACCAGTTTATCGTCGGCACGCCGAAATCCGTACTGCCCAAACTGCGCCATGTCATGGAAACCCTGCGCCCCGGCATTTTCATCTGCTGGCACATCGAAGGCGGCACGGTCAGTCAGGAAGACGCCATGACCAGCCTGCGTCTGCTCGGCACGCAGGTGCTTCCGGAAATGCGCAAATATGCCAAGGAACTTGGCCTGACCAGCCCCGACGAAGTAAAACCCGGCTCGCGCCCGCTGCCCGCCAGCGGCAAACGTCAGCCGGTGGTCGGCAAGATCAGCCGCGCGGCGCAATAATAACCCCGGCATGATCTCGGGTTTGCGTATGCCAATATTTTTGCCTGTCACCCCGGATTTATTCCGGGGTCCACGAGCTTGCCCTCGGGCCGGCAAAGCCGGTCCCGGGGGAGCCACGCGGTAAAGCCTGAGTTTGTAACCCTGGACCCCGCAACAGGTGCGGGGTGACATGTGTGTGGATCAACGCTTCAACCTAAAGTCATCACGCCCTACGCCGCCGCCTGCATCTCCTGACCATTGATGATCAGGCCCCTAGCTAAATCCGGGTCGCCAGCGCTGACGCGGACGGTTTCGCCATCCTTGATGGTTCCGGCCAGTAATTGCTCGGCCAGCGGATTTTGCAGGGCGCGTTGAATGACCCGCTTTAAGGGCCGCGCGCCATAAACCGGATCATAGCCTGCATTGGCCAGCCAGGTGCGCGCGGCATCATCCAGCGTCAGCGTGATTTTACGCGCTTCCAGCAGGCCCAGCAGGCTGCGGATCTGAATGGTGACAATGCCATCCATCTGCGCACGGGACAGCCGGTTGAACAGAATGATTTCATCCAGCCGGTTCAGAAATTCCGGGCGGAAACTGTTGCGCACCACTTCCATCACCTGCGCGCGGGCGTTTTCCGCCGGTTCACCGTCTTTTAACGCCGCCAGATAGTCCGAACCCAGATTGGAGGTCAGAATGATAATGGTATTTTTGAAATCCACCGTGCGGCCCTGCCCATCGGTCAGACGGCCATCATCCAGCACCTGCAACAGAATATTGAACACATCGGGATGCGCCTTTTCAACTTCGTCAAACAGCAGCACCTGATAGGGCCTTCTGCGCACCGCTTCGGTCAGCGCGCCGCCTTCATCATATCCGACATAGCCCGGCGGTGCGCCGATCAGGCGCGCGACCGAATGCTTTTCCATATATTCCGACATGTCCATGCGCAGGATGGCGTTTTCATCATCGAACAGAAACTGCGCCAGGGTTTTGGTCAGCTCGGTTTTGCCAACGCCCGTCGGCCCCAGAAACAGGAACGACCCGATGGGGCGGCGCGGATCCTGTAATCCGGCGCGCGCGCGGCGCACCGCATGGGCCACGGCGCGCAAGGCATCGTCCTGGCCGATCACGCGTTCGGATAATTTTGTTTCCATCGCCAGCAGTTTGTCGCGTTCGCCAGCCAGCATTTTGTCCACTGGAATACCGGTCCAGCGCGACACGATGCCCGCAATATGTTCCTCGGTTACGGCTTCTTCCAGAGAGGCGCGTTCGCCCGCTTCATCAGCGGCGCGCAGTTTTTCTTCCAATCCGGGAATAAGGCCATAGGCGATTTCACCTGCGCGGGCCAGATCACCGCTGCGCTGCGCCTGGGCCAAATCGCTGCGCGCCTGATCCAGTTGCTCTTTTATTTTTTGCGCATCCGCAAGCTGGGCCTTTTCGGATTGCCAGCGCGCGGTCAGATCAGCCGAGTCCTCTTCCAGCCCAACCAGTTCTGTTTCCAGTTTTTCCAGCCGGTCCACCGAGGCGGCATCGGTTTCCTTGCGCAATGCCTCGCGCTCGATTTTCAATTGCAGAATGCGCCGGTCCAGCTCGTCCAGTTCTTCGGGTTTGGAATCGATTTCCATGCGCAACCGGCTGGCAGCTTCGTCTACCAGATCAATCGCCTTGTCGGGCAGGAAACGATCCGAGATATAGCGGTTCGACAGCGTCGCCGCCGACACGATGGCCGCATCGCTGATGCGCACCCCGTGATGCAGTTCGTACTTTTCTTTCAGCCCGCGCAGGATCGACACCGTGTCTTCGACTGTTGGTTCACTGACGAACACCGGCTGAAAACGCCGTGCAAGGGCTGCGTCTTTTTCTACATGTTTGCGATACTCGTTCAAGGTAGTCGCGCCAATGCAATGCAGTTCTCCGCGCGCCAATGCAGGTTTCAAAAGGTTCGATGCGTCCATTGAACCTTCGGCGGCGCCCGCGCCAACGATGGTGTGCATCTCGTCAATGAACAGCACCACCTCACCGGCGGCCGTGGTTACTTCCTGCAACACGGCTTTCAGGCGTTCTTCAAATTCGCCGCGATATTTCGCTCCAGCGATCAGCGCGCCCATATCCAGCGCCATCAGTTTTTTATTTTTCAGGCTTTCCGGAACATCGCCATTGACGATGCGTTGCGCCAGCCCCTCGATGATGGCGGTCTTGCCAACACCGGGTTCACCGATCAGCACCGGATTGTTTTTGGTGCGCCGTGACAGCACCTGTATCGTGCGGCGAATTTCCTCGTCGCGCCCGATCACCGGGTCCACCTTTCCATCGCGTGCGGCTTGTGTGAGGTCGCGGGCGTATTTTTTCAGCGCCTCGAAACTGTCTTCTGCCGAGGCATTGTCCGCCGTGCGGCCCTTGCGAATTTCATTGATGGCGCGGTTCAGATTTTCCGGCGTCACGCGCGCCTGCTGTAAAATTTTTTCCGCCTCGCTGCCTTTGGCAAGCGATGTGGCCTGCAACAGGCGTTCGGCAGTGACAAACGCATCCCCGGATTTTTTGGAAATGTCTTCGGCCGCCTCGAACAGTTTCACCAGAGGCTGGCTCATATGCAACTGGCCAGCACCCGGCCCGCTGGCCGACGCCATTTTAGCCAGCGCCTGTTCGACGCCCTGTTTTGCCGCTGCCGGGTCGCCGCCGGCGCTACGAATGAGATTCGCCGCAAGGCCATCTGCATCATCGAGCAGAACCTTCAGCAGATGTTCGGGGGTGTATTGGCCGTGGCCGCTACGGCTGGCCAGGGTTTGGCCCGCCTGAATTAATCCGCGCGAGCGTTCAGTATATTTTTCAAATTGCATCAGACACCTCTCAAGCGCGTTCGCCATTACGGCAGAATATGCCGAAAATATGGACACTCCGTTTAGAGCTGCCCGGCAACGCCTTATTTCACCAATCGACAGAACCTTCCAGGAAGCGCCCCGCCGCAAGCAACATGTGGGATGTCAGCGGCCCCGGCACAAGACCGGGGCATAAAAATTAATAACAGTTAAGCCTTTTATCAGGCTGAACTTGTGGCATTTTCTTCCAGAGGGGATTCAGAAGAGGTCTCGGCAGAATTTTCGCCTGCGCCGCCTTCGTAGGAGGATTCCTGTTCCTGCTCGCCATTTTCCGACTGGCCTAAACGGCGGTTGCCGTTCTGACGTGCAGCATCGCGTTCACGCGCGGCGGCCTGTGCCTGATTTGCGGCTGCCAGCAGGCGGTAATAATGTTCTGCATGCTGTAGATAGTTTTCCGCCCCTACATGGTCCCCCTGGGAGTTGGCGTCGCGCGCCAGGTTCTGATATTTTTCGCAAATATGCGCCACTGTGCCGCGAATTTTAATGTCGGGGCCATTGCTGTCCAGTGTGCGGTTCAGGTTCACAACGCCACCTGAATTTGCCCCCATACTACTGCTGCTGCTACCGCCGCCGCCACCGCCACCGCTATGCGGTTTTCCACCGCGACCGCGACCACGGGGGCGCTGCTTGTTCATATTATTCTGTTGAACGGGTCTCATGCGTGAACCGGTTCTTGTGTCATTCGCTTACATCTCGTCATTATTAAAAACTCTCCATTGATCGTGTCACAGCTTCATTCAACTAACAAATTACGCTGTCCTGCCATGCCGCAAACAGGTCATAGAAACACTGCTTGCAGTCATTCAAACATTATCAGAGCAAATTACGGCTTTAGACTTATTCCCCGAATGAAACGCCGCTTGCGGAAGTGAACCACCTTCTCTTCAACCGGCATTAGAAGCACCATCTGCCGCCCCGGTTCGTTCTGGAACCGTTAGATGCCGTGACAGCAATGGATAACCGCGAGAGCATTCAACACTCAATCGCTGAGCAGATAATAACCGCTTCTGCGTCTGATTCCAACATTAATCTTACAGGACGGATTGGGTGCTGTACCGCCCGGTTACAGCCCTGGCATTCCCTGCCAGATCTTCATGTGCATGCCGTGCCGTCAAACCAGCCCTGCACAGCAAATTTTTCACGGCCTCTGCCTGCCCCGGTCCGACTTCAACAATCAGCAATCCGTCAGGAAGCAGCAAGTTTGCCAGTGAAATGGTTATCATCCGGTAAAAATCAAGGCCATCCGTCCCCCCCGCGAGGGCAATAAGGGGGTCAAACAGGCGCACATCCGGGGCTAGCTGTGGAATAACCGCATCCTCAATATAGGGCGGATTGGAGATCACAATATCAAACGGTCCTCCAATATGTTGAATCCAGCCAGCACTGCGCACATCGCAGCATATAAATTGCGCGCGTTCAGAAAACCCCAGACGCCGGGCGTTGCGCTGTGCCACATCCAGGGCGCCTGTGGAAATATCGATCCCTGTCCCGTATGCGCGGGGCAATTCCGACAACAGCGCCAGCAGCAGGCATCCGCTGCCTGTGCCGATATCGAGTATGCGTAACGGATGATTGCGATTTTCGATCAGTCCTAGCGCGGCGCCAATCAGGGTTTCGCTATCTGCGCGGGGATCCAGCGTGTCCGGCGTAATTTCGAAATCCATACTCCAGAATTCGCGCCGCCCAAGAATACGCGACACCGGCTCATGCGCCGCGCGCCGCGCGATCATCGCAGCGTAGGTTGCAGCATGCGCCGGGGACAAATCGGCATTCGGATCGCGGATCAAGTCTTCGTGCGACAGACCTGTCGCCGCCGACAACAGCAAGCGCGCATCCAGCCGCGCCTGCGTCACACCCGCCGCCTGCAACTGCGCCGTCGCCATGCGCAGCGTTTCGCGGATTGTGGGCATCAGGAGCGCATGGCTTGCGCAACCAGGCGCACACCGAGCGCTGCACAGACACGACTAACCGTGTCGAAACGCGGGGCGCTATCTGGCCGTAACGCCTTGTACAGGGCTTCGCGCGTGATCCCGGCCGATTTGGCGATCTCGGCCATCCCGCGCGCGCGGGCAATATCGCCCAGCGCAGCCGCCAGTAAGGCCGCATCGTTCGCTTCCAGTATATCTGTCAAGTAGGCGGCGATGGCCACCTTATTATCAAGGTAAGGCGTTGCATCAAACTCGGGCAGATCGGTTGCTTTAATTTTAATGCGTTTGCTCATGTTGGGTTCCTCCGGTCAATCCAGCAGTGCCGCCAGCGCCTTGGCACGCCTGATGTCGCTCTTCTGTGTGCGCTTAGAGCCACCCGCAAGCAGCACGATTATTTGCGCACCGCGCTGTGTGAAGTACACACGCCAGCCCGCGCCCACATGTATGCGCAGCTCCGAAACGCCGTCGCCAACTGGCTCAACGTCCCCCATTAGCCCACGCTCCAATCGCCTGATCCTGGCGACAACCACACCGCGAACCGCCGTATCGGCTAAACCATCAAGCCAAGCAGTAAATTCGGGAAGCGGCCTAATCGAGAACATGGCCTAAATGTAGTCGATCGATTACATTCCGTCAAGCAGTTTTTTATACTCAGCTTGGTCCATTGCTTAGGATCCTTCACCCATCGCGGCCAGGCGTTCGGCCTGGTCGTGGGCAATCAGCGGGTCGATCAGATCGTTCAGGTCTTCACCGCTGATCACCCGATCCAGTTTGTACAAAGTCAGATTAATGCGGTGATCGGTGACGCGGCCCTGCGGAAAATTGTAGGTGCGAATGCGTTCCGACCGGTCGCCACTGCCGATCTGGCCCTTACGGTCGGCGGCGCGGGCCTTGTCCTGTTGCTGGCGTTCATTGTCATACAGTTTGGCGCGCAGCATCATCATCGCCTTGGCGCGATTTTTGTGCTGCGATTTTTCGTCCTGGCATTGCACCACAACGCCGGTGGGTACGTGGGTAATGCGAATGGCACTGTCGGTGGTATTGACATGCTGGCCGCCTGCGCCCTGCGAGCGATAGGTGTCCACGCGCAAATCCTTGTCATCCACATGGATGTCCACTTCCTGCGCCTCGGGCAGTACGGCAACGGTTGCGGCAGAGGTGTGAATGCGGCCCTGCGCCTCGGTTTCCGGTACGCGTTGCACGCGGTGCACACCGGATTCATATTTCAGTTTGGAAAATACATTCTGCCCGCTGACCGATGCGATGATTTCCTTGTATCCGCCCATCTCGCTTTCGGATGCGGAAAGCACTTCCACCTTCCAGCCCTGTGCAGCGGCATAGCTTTGATACATGCGAAACAGATCGCCGGCAAACAGGGCCGCTTCGTCGCCGCCGGTTCCCGCGCGTACTTCGAGTATGGCGTTTTTGCGATCGGCCTCATCCTTGGGGGCCAGCAGGATCAGCAGTTTATTTTCCAGATCCGCAAGACGCGTCTGCACTTCACTGCGTTCGTCATGCGCCATTTCGCGCATTTCTGTATCCGTAGCAGGATCAGCGATCAGCGCTTCCAGCCCCGCCAGTTCATCGCGCGTCACGTTCCACGCCAGAACGCCCGCGACAACCGGCGATAATTCGGCATATTCGCGTGACAGCGCCACAAAGGTTTCGGGCGGCAACTGCCCGGCCATGCGCGCCTCCAATTCCTGATGGCGCGTGACGACTTCTTTCAGTTTCGTCTCGGGTATCAACACTTTTTATAACCTGAATTTAATTTGGCGCTGGTGTTTCGGCTGCCTTCATGGCGGCGGCTTTTGCCTCAACCAGTTCAACAATATGATCGACCAGACGCGCATTTTCCATTTTATGATCCGGCACGCCTGCCACATAAACCATGCCCGATCCCGCGCCGCCGCCGGTAAAGCCGATATCGGTTTCGCGCGCCTCGCCGGGGCCATTCACGACGCAGCCCATGATCGACAGGGTAACCGGTTGCGCAATATGCGCCAGCCGCTGTTCCAGCGCCGCAACGGTTTTCACCACGTCAAACCCCTGACGCGCACAAGACGGACAGGAAATAATATTGACGCCGCGATGGCGTAACCCCAGCACCTTCAACATTTCAAAGCCGACTTTAATTTCCTCGACCGGATCGGCCGACAGCGATACGCGGATGGTGTCGCCAATGCCCGCCCATAACAGCATGCCCATGCCGATCGAACTTTTGACCGAGCCGGTCATTAATCCGCCCGCTTCGGTAATGCCCAGATGCAGCGGAAAATCGCCCGCCTCCGCCAGCTTCTGATAGGCGGCGACGGCCAGAAACACGTCCGACGCCTTGACGCTGATTTTATATTCGCGGAAATCATGTTCTTCCAGAATGCCGGCATGATACAGCGCACTTTCCACCATTGCTTCGGGGCATGGCTCGCCATATTTTTCCAGCAGATTTTTTTCCAGTGATCCGGCATTAACGCCAATACGTATCGAACAGCCATGATCGCGCGCCGCCTGAATTACTTCGCGCACCCGGTCTTTGGAACCGATATTACCGGGATTGATGCGCAGGCAGGCCGCACCCGCCTGCGCCGCTTCAATCGCGCGGCGATAGTGAAAGTGAATGTCGGCGACAATCGGCACATTGGATTCGCGCACAATAGTTTTCAGCGCGCGCGTCGCGTCTTCGTCCGGGCACGACACCCGCACAATATCTGCGCCTGCCATTTCCAGCGCATGAATTTGCGCCAGCGTCGCTTTGGCGTCGCCTGTGATCGTATTGGTCATGGACTGCACGCTGATGGGCGCATCGCCCCCCACCGGCACCTTGCCAACAAAAATCTGGCGCGATTTGCGGCGTTGAATATCGCGATATGGACGTAAACTCATGGTTTGATATGGCTCTTCATTCTCGACGGGCTGTTCCTGCTATATAGCAATCAGGTGAAGATAGCGCCAGCGATCGAATGGGCGGGCCGGAATTTTACCGGCTTAACCTGGCCTTAAGTCCTGCTGCATCCAGCGGCAGATCGCGCACTACCGCCCCTTGCGCGCCTAATGGCGGCAATTCCACGCCATCCACAAATATGCCCAGCGCCCCTGCATTGCCTACCATTACCTTCAATCCGGCCTGATCCACAGGGGGTACATATTGTTCACCCGCCCGCATCACCCAGGATTTCAACACTCCGCCATTTGCATTCGATACCTGCATCCAGGTGTCCGAAGACGCCCGCAATACAACGGGCGCATTGACCAGCGCTTCAGGTTGCTCAGGCGGCGCGGTTTTCTCCGGTGGCGTTTCCGACTTTAATGGCGGGGACGGCGCAAGAATAACATTTTCATCCGGTATATCCGGGGTATCCAAACGGGGTGTCGCATCGGGTGAGATTTCGGGTGTACCGATATTCTCGGCCAGAATAGCATCGGTTGTCTCCTGCGCTTCCTGCGCCTCTGCTGGCACGGGAGCCGTTTGCGGTTCCATCGGTGTCACAGTCGTCGCAGGGGGGTTTTGATCGACCAGTTCGTCTACCGGAGGGATTTCTGGCGACTCTGAAACCATTTCGGGCGCCGTGGCTATTTCCGGCGCCGATTCAGGCGCCGTGGCCAGTTCGGACGTCGGTTCGGGCATTGCTGGTTGAACAGTCTGTTCGGGCAGGACCCCATCCTGTTCAGGCTTGGGCTCGAAATTATAATTCAGGTACCAGAAGCCAATAACCAGAACCACCAGCAACAGGGCAAGCAGGAGTAAATTCCGGCTTGGGGTTGGCGAATCCGTTGGTGCGGCAGGAAAATGTAATATATCGGGAATGATCGTCGGCAGCATTTCCAGCCGGACCCGCCTGACCATCTCATCCGGATCAAGTTTCAGGTAATCTGCATAGGACCGCACAAACCCATGCACATAAACTGCTTCTGGTAAATCAGCAAAACGGCCGGCTTCAAGCGCCTCCAGATGGTAACCACCGATGCGCAAGGCTCTGGCGGCATCGGCAATCTGCTGGCCTACAGCTTCACGCGCTGCCCGCAAATGTCGGCCAACACCTGTATAATCACCCACTTCGTCGGCTTCAACCATCGCCCAGCCTCTAGCCCAGCATCCGATCCATTCAGTATCCGTGAACCGGTCCACACCCCAATGTACGGCACATTCTGCAAGTCAAACTCAATCAAAAGATGCAGGATGTCTCTAAACTCTATCAAAAGCAAATAAGGTTAGCATACCGTTAATATAAACAATTAATGCGGAATATTATTCTGCTGGGCAAACGCGACAAGCTGCGCGCGGATATCCCCGCTATTGGCGGCAAGCGCTGTGTTCATCAGTTCAGCCACGCTGGCGGCGTCCAGGTTCATCACCATCAGTTTGACCGGCCCTATCGACATGGGCGACATGGAAAGCGCACGATAGCCGATGCCGATAAGGGCCATGGCCTCCAATGGCCGGGACGCCAATTCACCGCAAATGCCAACCGGCACCCCATGCGCATCACATTGCTGCACAATATGGCGCATCAGTTGCAGGGCAGGCGCGCCCAGCGGATCGTAGCGACCGGCAAATTTTGGATTTTCCCGATCATAGGCATAGAAAAATTGCAGCAGGTCATTGGATCCAATGGAAATGAAATCAACCAGCGGCAAAAGTTGCGGTAACTGCCATACCAGCGCAGGCACTTCCAGCATTGTGCCGATGCGCAAACTGGATGGTGACGGCTGCCCCAGGCGGTGCAGCCGTTCGATTTCCTTATCGACCAGCGCACGCGCCTGTTTGAATTCACCAATCTCACTGATCATCGGGAACATCATATTCAATTCGCGTCCCGCCGCCGCAGCAAGCAGCGCGCGCACCTGATATTTCAACAGGCTGGGACGTTCCATCGCCAGACGTGTGCCACGCCAGCCCAATGCCGGATTTTCTTCGCCGCGCTGACGCAGATAGGGCAGGGTTTTGTCAGCCCCGACATCCAGCGTACGAAAAATCACTCTGCGGTCCCTGGCTGCATCCAGCACCCTTGAATAAAGGTTTCGCTGCACATCAAAGCGTGGAAACAGGGCTGAAATCAGAAATTGTAACTCGGTGCGAAACAGGCCAATGCCATCGGCGCCGGTATCATCCAGATGCGGCAGATCAACAACCAGACCAGCATTAATATCCAGACGGATTGCCACGCCATCTTTGGTAATTGCCGGCACACCGCGCAGCGCATCGAACTGCGCCTGTTTGCGCGCGCGCACCGCCATGCGTTCGGTATAGGCTGCCACGACATCATCGGTCGGGCGTACATAAACCGCGCCCAGTTCGCCATCCAGAATGATGCTGTCGCCGGGTTCCACCCAGTCGAGAATATCCGCAGCGCCGCCCACCATGGGAATTTCCAGCGCGCGCGCAACGATGGCGACATGTGAGGTGTCACTGCCTTCTTCGACCACCACGCCTGCAAGTTTGCTGCGATCATAGTCCAGCAATTCCGTCGGCCCAAGATTGCGTGCGACAACGATGGTGTCGTCTGGCAACTGCGCTGTTCCCGGCGCATGAATTTGTCCGGTCAGATGGCGCAACAGCCGGTTGGACAGATCATCCAGATCCTGTAGCCGTTCACGCAGATAGGGATCGCTTACCCGCTGCATGCGCGCGCGATTTTCCATCTGCACGCGTTCCGCAGCAGCGGCCGCCGTCAAGCCGGATTCCACGGCTTCGCGCAGGCGTGTGGTCCAGCCATGATCCTTGGCAAACATTTGATATGCTTCCAGCACATCGCGGTGTTCGCCCGCCCGCGACAGCTTATCGCTGGACAGCATCACTTCCAGTTCTTTTAACAAATCCTGCAATGCACGATCCAGTAACGTGCGTTCAGCCTTGACGTCGGATGCAATGAAGTGGGTGATTGCCACGCGCGGCGCATGTAGCACCACATTGCCAAATGCGATGCCTTCCGCCATGCCCCGGCCAAGAAAGCGGTGGCTGCGCGCTTCTGCCAGCACGGCACCGATACCCGGCACGGCACCGTTGGTGACGCCGGTTTTTGCATCTATCGGCGCTTCGGACGCCACCACTTCCGCCAGCACCATGGCGACGGTCTGCATGCTTTCAACTTCTTCTTCTTCGTAATGCCGCATGGTGCGGTTCTGCACTACCAGCACACCGATAACGCGGCCACCGCGCAGCATCGGCACGCCCATCAGCGATTTGAAAATTTCTTCGCCGGTTTCCGGACGGTACGCAAAATGCGGATGCGACTGGGCATCAGGCAGCGAAACGAATTCGGCGGTTTCGGCAATCAGCCCGACAAGGCCTTCGCCGATCTTCAGATGGGTTTTGTGTACGGCAGCGGGGTTCAGGCCTTCGGTGGCGAACAGTTCCAGCAAATTATTGGCGCGCAGCAAATATAGCGAGCACACCTCCGCCACCATATTGGCGGCAATGGCGCGCACAACCATGTCGAGTCGGGTTTGCGTGTCCTTTGGCTCTGCCATAATTTCGCGCAGACGCCGTAGCAGCACACGCGGACCTCCTGGAGAGCCCTGCGGCACTAGCCTGTTTCCCTTCGTGTAGCCACTTTAGAATGTTTGAGCATAAATCGTGCCACCTTTATTCCGCATCCAGCCCGAAAGCCGTGTGCAGGGCGCGCACCGCCAGCTCGGTATAGTCCGCCGAAATCAGCACGCTGATTTTAATTTCAGATGTCGAAATCACCTGGATATTGATGCCCTTGTCCGCAAGCGCCGTGAACATGCGGGTTGCAACGCCCGCATGGCTGCGCATGCCAACGCCGATGACCGACACCTTGACCACATTGGCGTCGCTCAGCAAATCGCGATAGTTCAGCGCCTTTTGTAATGCGCTGATCACCTGGACCGCGCGGTCCAGATCGGCGCGCCCAACCGTAAAGGTCATGTCGGTAGAGGTGCCGTCTTCCGAGACATTCTGCACGATCATATCGACATTGATATTCGCATCCGCCAGGGGACCGAAAATGCTGGCCGCTACGCCGGGCTTATCGGCGACGCGCAGCAGGGTGATTTTCGCCTCGTCCTTGGAATAGGCAATACCGCTGACAACTTCCTGTTCCACAATCTCTCCCTCATCCACAACCAGCGTGCCGGGCAAGTCCTCGAAACTGGACAGCACCTGCACCCGGACATTATGCACCATGGCCAATTCAACCGAGCGGGTCTGCAAGACCTTGGCCCCCTGCGACGCCATTTCCAGCATTTCCTCATAGGTGATTTTATCAAGCTTGCGCGCCTTGGCAACGATGCGCGGATCGGTGGTATAGACCCCGTCCACATCGGTAAAAATATCGCAGCGATCCGCCTTGATGGCCGCTGCAATCGCCACCGCGCTGGTGTCTGATCCGCCGCGCCCCAGGGTCGAGACGCGGTTACCCGGCGCAATGCCCTGAAAGCCTGCAATGACCGCCACCTCACCGCGCGCAAAGCCCGCTTCCAGCACGCTGGCGTCAATGTCCAGAATGCGCGCTGAACCATGCGCATCCGACGTGGCAAGCGGCAATTGCCAGCCCATCCACGACCGCGCCGACACACCAATTTCCTGTAGCGCCAGCGCCAGCAGCCCCGCCGTCACCTGTTCGCCGGTCGCGACCACCACGTCATATTCGCGTTTGTCGGGCAGTTTGGCCGCCTGATTGGTCCAGGCCACCAGTTGATTGGTTGTGCCGGACATGGCCGACACCACCACGGCCACCTGATGACCGGCGTCCACCTCGCGCTTCACGCGCAACGCCACATGCGCGATGCGGTCCAGATCCGCTACCGACGTGCCGCCAAATTTCATGACCAAACGGGCCATTTCTCTACCCATGCTTCTATGATAGGGATACACGGCAACTTACCGCGCAAATGCCGGTTATCCATACTGAATTGACCCGCAAGGCGCAAGGTGCGCAAACCTGTAATATTTCGCATACGGCACCACATTATGAACGCAAGCCCCAGTATCGACCCGGCAGAAGTGGCACGTTTCTCCGCCCAGGCGGCGCATTGGTGGGATCCGAACGGCCCGTTTCGTCCGCTGCACAAGTTCAATCCCGCCCGGCTTGGCTATATTCGTGACCAGATCTGCACACATTTTGGGCGTGATGCGCGCGCGCGCGCACCGCTGGATGGCCTGCGCCTGCTGGATATTGGTTGTGGTGGCGGTCTGGTGTGCGAACCAATGCACCGGATGGGGGCAACCGTGATCGGGGCCGACGCCTCATATGAGAATATTGGCACCGCCAGCGCCCACGCCCGGGAACAGGGACTGGCCATCGATTACCGCAACAGCAGCGCCGAGGCGCTGGCCGAAGCAGGCGAGCAGTTCGATATCGTCCTCAATCTGGAAGTCATCGAACATGTCGCTGATCGGGACGTGTTTCTTGCCGCCTGCGCGAAGGTGCTGAAACCCGGCGGGATCATGGTGCTGGCCACGCTGAACCGTACGCTCAAGGCCTATGGGCTGGCGGTGCTGGGCGCGGAATATGTGCTGGGCTGGCTGCCGCGCGGCACCCACGACTGGGACAAATTCATCACGCCAGATGAGCTCTCCACATTGCTGACTGCGCAGGGCCTGAACGTCACCGGGCGCACCGGCGTCACCTATCAGATCCTCAAGGACCGCTGGGCGCTCAGCCCCGATATGGATGTGAATTATATGCTCTGCGCAGTGAAGCGGGGTTAATCGAGTCTGACCCCGTTCCTTGTGACCCCGTTCCTTGATACTGGCCAGTCACCGCGATAGCAGGCGCGCCTCTATGACCATTGCCGGACACGGCCGGTATCCACATGAACAAAACCCGATGCCGGGTAATAGCCGACGCCGCCAGCGCGCAAACTCAACGCGGCGCGGCGCAGATCGGTGAGCCTGGTGCCGGGTAGCGCGATGTCGATGGCCTTGCCGCTCATATGCAGGCTGCGGTTGGCAACACCGCCGCTTTGGGCGCGCAGCTTGGCGTTGCTTGCAGGCGAGCGATAGCCGGAGATCACATGGAAAGTTTCCTGTGTTTCGATCTTGCGCTGTAGCGCATGCAGGAGATCAAGTAAGGTGGGATCAATGGTGCTGATCTCATTGGTGCGATGGTCGCGTAATACGCGGTTGATCTGCCCCAGCGCCTCG
The DNA here is from genome assembly GCA_947085295.1 of uncultured Alphaproteobacteria bacterium. Classification (GTDB taxonomy): domain Bacteria; phylum Pseudomonadota; class Alphaproteobacteria; order UBA11222; family UBA11222; genus UBA11222. The sequence continues at coordinate 34,876 of CAMTVX010000038.1, forward strand.
GGGATGAATTGCCCCTCTGCCCAGAACTCCGTGCGCAGATTTTCACCGGTGTGCAGATTATGGAATGAGAGTGTTTTGGCATAATCCAGGGTATTGCCAAAAGCAAACGCCCGCCCGGAAAGAAGGCTGAGCGCACAGGCCCCCCCAAACCCTAACAGGCTTCGGCGGTTAAGCTGTAAAGCCTGGCCCTGCATTTGATTCTCAGTTGGTGTCGGCATGGATCCCTTGAAACTAGTGGATTACTGCTGGTGCCCGACATTATCCGGGAGGTCTTTTAACAAGAAGTTACTGTGGCACGTCAAGCTTTAATCCGGTGCGCAATAACGCATCGCGGCCATATATGTCATTTCGGAACTGCAACACCCCCGCGCCGTCTACCCAGGCGGTACGGTAAATAATATGTATTGGCAAGGGGTTGGCAAGTTTTACGATCTGGGTTTTTGCCTCGGTCATGGCTTCTGTCAGGCGCGCTGGCGGCCAGTTTGGGTCATTTTCCAGGGCAAACAATGCCAGCTCCGCCGCCTTTGCAACACGGATGCAGCCGGAACTGAAACTGCGGCTGGGCTTGCCGAACAATTCCTTATGCGGCGTATCATGCAGATAAATGCTAAACGAATTGGTCAGCGAAAAACGTACCCCGCCCAGCGAATTGAGCGGCCCGGGGTCCTGGCGCAAACGGAAGCGTAAATTGCCAGCCGTGACGGTGTGCCAGTTGATGGCGTCGGCATCCAGTTCCCTGGCATCCGCCCCCCAGCCGTCAAAAACGCGAAACCCCTGCTGCTTAAGATAGGCGGGGTTGGCCTTGATCTTTGGCAATACATCCAGCTTCGCCAGCCGGGGTGGCGGCGTCCAGGTGGGCGATAGTACGAGATTGACGATCTGATCGCTGAAAATTGGGGTGCGGCGGTACGCGCGCCCAACCACGACCGGGCTGCGGATCACAATCTTGTTGTCGTTCACGGCAATCAACTCAAAGCTGGCAATATTGACCAGCACGTAACGCGATCCGAAATTCTCATCGAGCCAGCGCAACCGCTCCATATTCAGTATGATCTGTTTGACGCGTTCCGCCGGGTGAAGATTTAGCGCGCGCCGCGTATCCCTGCCAATTACGCCGTCCGCATCCAAGCCATGCCGCGCCTGAAAAGCCTTGACCGTAATCTCAAGCGCGGCATCGAAGTGCGCATTACCGGTTAAGCTTAAGTCCTCGCGCAGATCGCCAAGCAACGCCAATTGCCAACGCAGCGTTATGATTTCTGCCGATTGTTGCCCCTGTTCCAGTTTGGGTCCGTCTGGTAATTGTGGCCAGGCAGACATCGCCACAAGGGCGTGCATCCGCGCCAGGGCATCCCGTAATTGACCATATCCCGGTGTGGCGGGCGCAAGGCCGTGCAGCCAGGCTGCAAAATCCGGGGCCTCTATCCCTGTGCGCAGCGCCGTAAGCGGATCAACACTATCCGGCCTGACGTGCAGCTCAGGGTCAATCTCATGGGGTTTGCGCCGACCATTACTGATATCTGCAATATAGCGCAGCAGCGCGGCCGACAGCAGCACATCGGCTTCGGCGATTTGCCGCGCCGTGGCGTTTGCGGACGGCAACGCAGGCAGCCCATCGGCATAATCGCCTGGGCGCAAGCCTTCCGTAGCAGCCTCTGCCAGAACATTTTGCGCCATAATGGCTTTATCCTGCCAGGTGCTGTCTATCCACCACGTAAGATCTGTCCTCCACAGAGGCGCCCCCTGCCGCTCCGTATATAACCGCCTGGCCATATCCATATGCACGGGGGAGAGATGATGCGGGATCGGGGTGGCGCCGTCGAAAATGGCGCGAATTTCGCGCGCCACCGTATTCTCCCCCGCATGGGCCAGCATCGGCACCACAAGCACGGCGAATAGCGCCAAAACCAACATGCGAACAGATTGCATTACGCAGCCTTACTGGACGGAATGTCCGGCACTTTATCGCCGGCTTGAAAAAAAGGGGTCAGGTCTTGACATGACAGTTTTATCGCGCGCCTTTCCCCCTACCGGAACTGCCGGAAACAATCCCGGATTTCCTTCACGAACAGTTCGGGTTGTTCCCATGCGGCGAAGTGGCCGCCTTTGTCGAGTTCGTTCCAGTGGACGATGTTTTTGATGTGTTTGTCGGCCCAGCGGCGTGAGGCGCGGAAGATTTCTTTGGGATAGACGCTCACGCCGACGGGCAGGTCCAGTTTGGTGTTGCCCAGCGCGCCGCGAAAACTTTCCCAATACAGCCGGGCCGATGACGCGGCGGTTCCCGGCAGCCAGTACAGCATGATATTATCCAGCATCTCATCCAGGCTCAGCACATCTTCGGGATTGCCATTATTGTCGGTCCAGGCCCACATTTTTTCGTAAATCCAGGCGGCCTGTCCTGCGGGGGAATCCGTCAGGCCATAGCCCAGGGATTGCGGTCGGGTCGACTGCTGTTTGGAATAGCCTGAATCCCATTCCTGATAATAGGTCATGGCTTCCACGGCGGATTTTTCGGCAGGCGTCAGGTCGCCCATTTCGTCAGGCCCGGGAAAGATGAACAGCAGGTTCACATGGATGGCGGCGCAACCTTTGGGTTTGGCCACGCCGATCGCCGTGGTGACGGCAGCCCCCCAATCGCCGCCCTGCGCCACCCAGCGGTCATAGCCAAGGCGCGTCATCAGCCTGCCCCACGCATCGGCGATATGCGCAATGCCCCATCCGGTTGTGGTGGGTTTGGCGGAAAAGCCATAGCCCGGTAATGACGGTGCGATGATATGAAACGCATCCTCGGCCTTGCCGCCATGCGCCACCGGATCAGTCAGCGGGCCGATCACCTTCATAAATTCAATCACCGAACCGGGCCAGCCATGCGTGAGGAGCAGTGGCATCGCGTTGGGGTGTTTGGAGCGCACATGCAGAAAATGGATATCCAGCCCGTCGATTTCGGTTTTGAACTGCCCCAGCCCGTTAAGGTGCGTCTCAATGCGACGCCAGTCATATCTGTTTCGCCAATGCTGGCACAGCGCCTGCACCTTGGCGAGCGGCGCGCCTTGCGTCCAGTCGCTCACCACTTCACGTTCGGGCCAACGTGTCGCATCCAGCCGCCGCGCCAGATCATCCAGCGCCGCCTGAGGAATTGACAATGTGAATGGGGTGATTGCATCGCTCATGGTGCCGGACCTTTCCGCTGTATTACAACTTATTTTGTCAGTCATTTTGAACGAGTTTGACATTATCTTAACGGCAACGCAATCCGCAGGAAGCCTTACTGGACGAAAGCTGCGCCAGATGCATAATGCATGGAAGGCGAGACGATGCGCCGCAAAGATGCTAAAGAAGCGCAGCGCGCCTTTGCCGAAAAACGCGCGCCGGTATTTGGCAAGAAATAGAAAGCAATAGGAAGTTCCATGTCTGACGATCAGATTATTCCAGTCCCCGCAGAATGGGCCAAAAGGGCCTGGGTGGATAACGCCAAATATCTGGCGATGTATGAAGCGTCGGTAAAAGACCCGGCGGCGTTCTGGGGCGAACAGGGCAGGCGCATCGACTGGATCAGGCCCTATACAAAGGTCAAGGACGTGTCGTTTGACGCGAAGGATTTCCGCATCCGCTGGTATGAGGACGGCACGCTGAACGCCAGCGTCAATTGCATTGACCGGCATCTGGCCAGGCGCGGCGATCAGGTGGCGATCATCTGGGAAGGGGATGAGCCCACCGAAGACAAGCGCATCACCTATAAACAGCTTTATGAAGAAGTATGCCGCTTCGCCAATGTGCTGAAGGCGCAGGGCGTCAAAAAGGGCGACCGCGTCACCATCTATATGCCGATGATCCCGGAAGCCACCTACGCCATGCTGGCCTGCACGCGCATCGGCGCGGTGCATTCGATTGTGTTCGGCGGTTTCTCGCCCGATGCGCTGGCGGGCCGTATTCTGGATTGCACGTCCACCTGCGTGATTACCGCCGATGAAGGTGTGCGCGGCGGCAAGAAAATTCCCCTCAAAGCCAATACGGACGAAGCCCTGCTGCAATGCCCGGATGTGACGTCCGTGATTGTGACGCGCCGCACCGGCGGCAATGTCGCCATGAAAGCGGGGCGCGACATCTGGCTGCATGAGGCGGCGGCCAACGTGCCCGCTGCCTGCGCGCCCGTGGAAATGAACGCCGAAGATCCGATGTTTATTCTGTACACGTCCGGTTCGACCGGCAAACCCAAGGGCGTTCTGCACACCACCGGCGGCTACATGGTGTTCGCCAGCATGACGCATCACTATGTGTTCGATTATCATGATGGCGATATTTACTGGTGCACCGCCGATGTGGGCTGGGTGACGGGGCACAGCTATATTGTCTATGGGCCGCTGTCTAATGGCGCGACGACCTTGATGTTTGAAGGGGTGCCGAACTATCCAACCAACAGCCGCTTCTGGCAGGTGTGCGACAAGCATCAGGTGAATATTTTCTATACCGCGCCCACGGCGTTGCGATCCTTGATGCGCGAAGGCGACGGGCCGGTAAAATCCACCAGCCGCAAGTCCTTGCGTCTGCTCGGATCGGTCGGCGAGCCGATCAATCCCGAGGCGTGGCTGTGGTATCACCGGGTGGTGGGCGACGGGCGCTGCCCGATTGTCGATACCTGGTGGCAGACCGAAACCGGCGGCGTTCTGATTTCGCCGCTGCCCGGCGCGACCGCATTGAAACCCGGTTCGGCGACGCGGCCATTCTTTGGCGTGAAGCCCTTGCTGGTGGATGCCGAAGGCGCGGAGTTGCACGGCGCGGCATCGGGCAATCTGTGTCTCACCGACAGTTGGCCGGGACAGATGCGCACGGTATACGGTGATCATGCGCGGTTTATCGAAACCTATTTCACCACCTATCCGGGAAAATATTTCACCGGCGACGGGTGCAGGCGTGACACAGACGGCTATTACTGGATCACCGGGCGCGTCGATGATGTGCTCAATGTATCAGGCCACCGCATGGGTACGGCGGAAGTGGAATCCGCGCTCGTCGCGCACCCCAAGGTGGCCGAGGCCGCCGTGGTCGGCTATCCGCACGACATCAAGGGCCAGGGCATCTATGCCTATGTCACGCTGAATGCGGGCGTGGCAAGCAGCGATGAACTGCGCAAGGAGCTGGTGCAATGGGTGCGCAAGGAAATCGGCCCCATCGCCTCGCCCGACTTATTGCAATGGGCGCCGGGCCTGCCCAAAACCCGTTCGGGAAAGATCATGCGCCGCATCTTGCGCAAGATCGCAGAAAATGATTATTCCACCCTAGGCGACATTTCCACGCTGGCGGATCCCAGCGTGGTAGAGGATTTGGTCAATAATCGCATGAACAAAGGCAGTTAATATGAAAAGCAGCGCACCGGAATTACGCCATGATTGGACCCGCGACGAAATTGCCGCGCTGTTTGCGCTGCCGTTTAACGATCTGCTGTTTCAGGCCGCAACGGCGCACCGCAAATATTTTGATCCGAACGAAGTGCAGATGAGCACGTTGCTCAGCATCAAGACCGGCGGCTGCCCCGAAGATTGCGGCTATTGCGCGCAGTCGGCGAAGTTCGAGACGCCGGTGAAGGCGGAGAAATTAATGTCCGTTGAGGCGGTGCTGGCCGAGGCGAAGCGCGCAAAGGAGGCGGGCGCCAGCCGTTATTGCATGGGGGCCGCGTGGCGCAACCCCAAAGACAAGGATCTGGAAGTGGTCTGCCAGATGGTCGAAGGCGTGGCCGCATTGGGCATGGAAACCTGCGTGACGCTGGGCATGCTGACGGACGCCCAGGCCAAACGGCTGAAATCTGCGGGGCTGGATTATTACAATCACAATATCGACACCTCGCCGGAATTTTACGGCAAGGTGATCAGTACACGGACCTATGAAGACCGGCTGGACACACTGGCATCGGTACGCGATGCGGGCATCAATGTGTGCTGCGGCGGCATTGTCGGCATGGGCGAGGCGCGCACGGATCGCATTGGCATGCTGCACACGCTGGCCAACCTACCCGATCATCCCGAAAGTGTGCCGATCAATATGCTGATCCAGACCGAAGGCACGCCGGTATTTGGCACCGACCGGCTGGACGCGCTGGAATTTGTGCGCACGGTTGCGGTGGCGAAAATCATGATGCCCGCCAGTGTGGTGCGCCTGTCGGCGGGGCGCGAACAGATGAGCGATGAAACCCAGGCGCTGTGTTTTCTGGCAGGTGCGGGTTCGATTTTTATTGGGCCGAAACTGCTGACCACGAAAAACCCCGCCAAGGAACGTGACGATTCATTGTTTGCGCGGCTGGGGGTGCGGGCCACGACACTGGCTGAGAAAACCCCGCGCAGGCATCAGGCAGCAGAGTGAGCGCACGCGCTAACATCCCGCTTGAAGAGCGCCTGATCGTGGCACTCGACGTGCCCAGCATTGTCGAGGCGCGCAGCATTGCGGATGAATTGCGCGGCGTGGTGCGGTTTTACAAAATTGGCCTGCAACTGTTTCCGCTGGGGGGCGTGGAACTGGCGCGCGAACTGATCACGCGTGGCGACAAGGTGTTTCTGGATTTCAAATTTTACGACATAGGCGAAACCGTGCGCAATGGCGTGATCAGCGCCGCCAGTATCGGCGCGCAGTTTCTGACCGTGCATGGGGACCGGGAAATTTTAACCTCTGCGGTGGCCGGGCGCGGCAACAGCGATCTTAAAATCCTGTGCGTCACGGTGCTGACCAGCCTCGATCAGACGGCGTTGGATGAAATGGGCTATCATGGCGGCGTGGAGCAATTGGTGCTGCAACGCGCGCTGATTGCCAAACAGGCGGGCTGTGACGGCGTGATCGCCTCGGCGCAGGAGGCCGCCAGATTGCGGTCTGCATTGGGCCCCGACATGCTGATCATCACCCCCGGCATCCGTCCCGCCGGTGGTGACGCCAATGACCAGAAACGGGTGATGACGCCCGCCGACGCGATCAACGCCGGGGCCGACTATCTGGTAGTCGGCCGCCCCATCGTGAAGGCGCCTGACCGCCGCAAGGCCGCCGAGGCTATTCTGCGGGAGATGCGAGATGCGTAAGCAACTGAAAGATGAAGCTATACTTGAAGCCATGATCGACCAAATGATCAAATCAACCAAGTCGGCAATCGCCGCGATAGATGATGCCTTGGCGCATATAGCGCAATCGGACAAACGCATTGCGGCAATGGAGACAGGGGCGCGTAATAAGCATAAATTCAGATGATACTGCCCCGTCAATCAGCACGGCTGTTACTGACGCCCGCAAGGCCAGAAGACGCCCCTGCGCTGTTTGAATTTCTCGGCGATCCGGCGGCCATGCAGCACACGGAGCATTCCGCAAATCTGGAAGCCTGCCGTCACCGTATCATGACGCACGAGGTCCAGCGCGTAACGCATGGATGCGCTCCCTGGGTCATTCGCGAAATTACCAGCCAGCGCATCATTGGCTGGGGCGGGCTTTATGATGATCCTTTCGATCCGGGCTGGGGCGTGGAGCTGGGATATTTCTTCGCGCCCGCCGCATGGGGCCTGCGCTACGCTACGGAGCTGGGCTTGATCTGCATCGCCATCGCGCGGGATGAACTCAAACTTTCCGGGCTACGGGCTTTCACGCATCCCGCTAATCTAGCGTCCCGCAAGGTGCTTGAAAAACTGGGTTTCATCCAGAAAGATTTCATTCCCGCGATGAACAGGTTTCTATTCGAATTGACGTTTATCGCAGAACGACCGTAGCAAGCATGCTTGCGCAAATGCGGGATGCGTGTTCCAATCCGGCTAGCTAGTCTGTTTTTGGTTCAAATTGAATCACAACGCCCTTTTCGTCATCGCGAGCCGCGAAGCGGCGTGGCGATCCAGAGCCACACGGTAAAGCTTGTATTTTCGGCTCTGGATTGCCACGCTTCGCTCGCAATGACGATGGAGGGTTTGCGCATTTCAACGTGATCGGAAAACCTTTTAGATTTAGGCAATCAAGCCTTACATCCCCAGGAAGGAACCAGCCATGAAACCAGTACGTCGCGTAGTCACCGGCCATGATGCGCAAGGCCGCTCGATTTTCTTTATGGATTCGGGCATTCCCGATGTGTTCGGCGGCGGCGGCATGGAGGATTTTGCAGCCCAGGGGTCGCTGGCGTTGGCGGAGCTTTGGGCGAGCGGCCTGCCTGCCGACAATTCTGGCAACAAGGACAGCCGCCGCCCCGGTGATTATGCGCTGGAACCCAGCCCCGGTCAGATGATGCTGCGCATGGCAGAATTTCCACCCGAACCCGAAGGTCTGGCCAAACCCGGCAAGGGGCTGGACTCGCATCCCGGTTTTCACAAAACCGATACGGTGGATTTCATTATCGTGCTGGAAGGCGAGGTTTATTCCATGATGGAAACCGGCGAAACATTGCTGAAGGCCGGTGATGTGCTGATCCAGCGCGGCACCAACCATGCCTGGTCAAACCGTTCCGGAAAAGTATGCAAAATCGCCGCCGTAATGCTGAACGCCAAACCACTTTAGTGTAAAGCAAATTGTGACCCGGTTGAACAGACCCCCTCCCAACCTCCCCCTTTCCGGGGGAGGAGGCTTTTACCGCAAGAGCTTCCCTCCCCTTGCAAAGGGGAGGGCTAGGGAGGGGATCAGCGAGATGCAGGAAAGCCAAGCGTGTCTCAATATGTTCACAAACTTCTCTAAACGACAGGAGTCATCATGCCCGTCTATCATGCACCCTTAAAAGAATTCAGTTTTCTGCTGCGGGAAGTTTTGGGGCTGGAGCGGCTGAGCAATCTGTCGGCCTATTCCTCTGCGGGCGTTGATCTGCAGGAGGCGGTGCTGGCGGAAGGCGCGAAAATTTGCGAGGAAGTGCTGCAACCGCTGAACCGGGTGGGCGACAGCCAAGGTTGCACCCGCCACGCCGACGGTTCGGTCACCACGCCTGATGGCTTCAAAGCCGCCTATCGCACCTTTGTCGATGGCGGCTGGCCCAGTCTGTCATGCGATCCCGAATTTGGCGGTCAGGGCATGCCGGTGGTTCTGGCCATGGCGTTTAACGAAATGGTCACGTCCAGCAATATGGCGTTCGGCATGTATCCGGGCCTGACGCATGGCGTGTATGAGGCCTTGCATCAGCACGGATCGGAGGAGCTCAAACGCATCTATCTGCCGAAGCTGACATCGGGCGAGTGGACCGGCACGATGAATTTGACCGAACCGCATTGCGGCACCGATCTGGGCCTGATGCGCACCAGGGCCGAACCGCAACCCGATGGCAGCTATAAGATCAGTGGACAGAAGATTTTTATTTCCGCCGGTGAACATGATCTGGCGGACAATATCATTCATCTGGTGCTGGCGAAAATCGTGGGCGGGCCGGAAGGCATCAAGGGCGTGTCGCTGTTTGTGGTCCCGAAATTTATGGTCAATGCCGATGGCAGCCTGGGCGCGCGCAACGGCGTCAGTTGCGGGTCGATCGAGGAAAAAATGGGCATTCATGGCAATGCCACCTGCGTTCTGAATTACGATAGCGCGGTGGGATATCTGGTGGGTGAAGAACATAAAGGCATGCGCGCCATGTTCACCATGATGAACGAGGCGCGCCTGCTGGTCGGCCAGCAGGGCCTGGCGGTTTCCGAAGTCGCCTATCAGAATGCGGTGATTTACGCGCGTGACCGGCTACAGGGGCGCGCGCTGACGGGGGCAGCAGAACCAGGAAAACCGGCCGATCCGCTGATTGTGCATCCCGATATCCGCCGTATGCTGATGAACCAGAAGGCGTTCAATGAAGGCGCGCGGGCGTTTTCCATGTGGATCGGCGTACAGGCGGATATTTTACGCTCTGGCGCCACCGATGCCGAAAAGGCCGATGATTATATGGCGCTGCTGACGCCGGTGGTGAAGGCGTACCTGACCGATCAGGGCTTTGCCAACAGCGTCAATGCGCAGCAGATTTATGGCGGGCATGGCTATATCGCCGAACAGGGCATGGAGCAATTTGTGCGCGATGCCCGCATCGCCATGATCTATGAAGGGGCCCACGGCATTCAGGCGCTGGATCTGGTGGGCCGCAAGCTGGGCATGAATGGTGGGCGCGCTGTATTTGCGTTTTTTGCCGAGGTCGATGCGCTGCTGGCGGAATGCGCGGGTGAAGCGGAAATGGCTGAATATTGTACGCCGCTGAAAGAAACCCGTTCACTGCTGGAACAGGCGACGCTGTGGTTTCTGGAAAAGGGCATGCAAAACCCTGATCATCTGGCGGCGGGTTCTACCGATTATCTGCATCTGTTTGCGCTGACCGCCCTTGGCATGATGTGGGTGCGCATGACGCGGGCCGCCCATGCGGGGTTGAAGGCGGGCGCCGGTGATGCCGGGTTTTATCAGTCAAAACTGCTGACCGGGCGCTATTTCATGCAACGTGTAATGCCCGATAGCATTTCCATGCTGATCAAGATAAAAACCGGTGCGGACAGCATGATGGCGCTTTCTGCGGATGCGTTTTAACCCATAAAGTTGAGGACACCATGATCGCGCGAAAATCAGCCTGGATGGATGAAGACCTGCAAATTTTTTCTGACAGCGTGCGCAAGTTTTTTGAACGCGAAGCTCTGCCGCATAATGAGCGCTGGAACCAGGAAGGCAAGCTCGATCGTAATTTCTGGAACAAGGCGGGTGATGCGGGCCTGTTATGCGTGACTATACCGGAAGAATATGGCGGTATGGGCGGCGATTTCCGCCATGAAGCGGTGATCGTGCAGCAGGAACAGTGGATGCATTTTTCCGGCTGGGGCAATGGCGTGCATAGTGGCATTTGCGCGCCTTACATCCTGTCTTACGGCACCGAAGAACAAAAAAAACGCTGGTTGCCAAAAATGGCCACAGGCGAACTGGTTGCCGCCATCGCCATGACCGAACCGGGCACCGGGTCTGATCTGCAAGCCGTGCGAACGACTGCGCGGCGCGATGGCAACAGTCTGGTGATCAATGGCCAGAAAACCTTCATCACTAATGGTCAGCATGCGGATTTAATTATTGTCGTTTGCAAAACCGGCGATATTTCGGGTGGCGCGAAAAACATCTCGCTGGTGGTTGTCGAGGCCGATGAAGTTACCGGATACCGGCGTGGCCGCAATCTGGAAAAAGTTGGCCTGCATGCGCAGGACACTTCTGAACTGTTTTTCGATGATGTGCGCGTGCCTGCCGAAAATATACTGGGCGGCGATGAAGGGCGTGGCTTTTATCAACTGATGCAGCAATTGCCGCGCGAGCGGCTGATTATCGCGCTGGGCTCGGTTGCTGGCATGGAAGCGGCGATTGATGTCACCGTTGAATATGTCAAACAGCGCAAGGCGTTTGGCAAGGCGTTGCTGGATTTTCAGAACACCCAGTTCGTGCTGGCTGATTGCAAGGCCGAAGCCGTCGTCGCGCGTACCTTTGTCGATGAATATATTGCGCGTCTGGTGCGCGGCGAACTGACGCCCGAAGAAGGCGCCGTCGCCAAGCTGTGGGCCTGTGAAACCCATTGCCGGGTGGTTGATAAATGCCTGCAATTATTCGGCGGCTATGGCTTTATGATGGAATATCCCATCGGACGCATGTACGCTGACGCCCGGGTGCAGCGCATCTATGGCGGCACCAGCGAAATTATGCGGATACTGATTTCGCGGGCGCTATGATACGTGTTTATGCGGATCGGTAGAACGGTACATCATCGCCACAAATGGTGACGCGCTGCATGGTGCGGGTTTGCGGGAAATAATCGGCAATCGCGCGATGCTGGGTGCTGCGATTGTCCCAGAACGCGATTGAGTTTTTCTCCCATTTGAAGCGCACATGAAACTCCGGCGTTTCAACATGGCGATACAGGAATTCCAGTATTGCCGCGCTTTCCTTTGGCTTCATACCGATGATTTTGGTGGTGAATACGCTGTTCACAAAAATTCCCGTGCGGCCTGACACTGGATGGGTGCGAAGCACAGGGTGCACATTCTTGGGGCGGGGGTCATTTTCATGTTTGGCCCGCCCGAACACATGCTCGCTGGCATGTTCAGCCTCCAGTCCGGATAGAAAGCGCTGCATCTTGTCTGACAGCCCCTCATAGGCTGCATGCATGCTGGCGAATTCTGTATCGCCGCCGGTTTCCGGCATCACCCTGGCCAGCAGAATGGCCCCCAGATTGGGCATTTTCTCAAACGATACATCCGAATGCCAGGCGCTGGCGGAATATTGTACTTTCTCATCGGAATGCAGCATCAGGATTTCAGGATGTCCTTCCGGCCCCGGAATTACGGGGTGTACATGCAGCGTGCCGAACCGGCGGCCAAAGGCCTTGTGCTGGTCCATGCTGATGTCCTGATCGCGAAAGAAAATCACCTGATTATCAACCAGCGCGTCATGCACTTCCTGAAAGGTCTGATTGCCCAGTGGCTTGGAAAGATCAATGCCGCTGATTTCCGCGCCTAATGCAGGCGATAATTTTCTGACCTTGATGGTTTCATAGCTGCGCGGGGCGGCATCGCTACCGGACAGGCGGATATGATTTTGCCAAACCACGGTGTCACCCCTTGGGATTTCTGGTGCGGATTTGCTGTCCATGTTTTCCACCTCTATAGTTTGGTCAGATTTGTGCAGGACACCCGATTGTCTCGGTCGGGGTAAAGTCTATGTCAATCGCTGGAGAAGAGGCAAGCGTAACGATAATAGCTGCCAAAAGATAACTTTTATGCATAATATGCGGGAAGATTAAACTAGGGAGAACGCCAATGACTGACTGCTTTGTGTATGACACGGTTCGCACCCCGCGCGGCAAGGGCAAAACCAGCGGCAGCCTGCATGAGGTGCCTTCGCTGGAACTGGCGACACAGGTGCTCAAGGCCTTGCGCGAGCGCAATAATCTGGATACCAGCAAGGTCGATGACGTGATCCTGGGCTGTGTGGAGCCGGTGCGCGAACAGGGTGCGGATATCGCCCGCATCGCCGTGTTGAACGCCGATTATGCCCAAAGTGTTGCGGGGGTGCAGATCAACCGCTTCTGCGCCTCGGGGCTGGAGGCGGTGAATATGGCGGCCGCCCAGATCATGTCAGGACAAAGCGATATGACCATCGGCGGCGGCGTGGAAAGCATGAGCCGGGTTCCCATGGGCGCGGGCGGCGGCGCCTGGTCCACTGATCCGGCCATCGCCTTCAAAAGCTATTTCGCGCCCCAGGGCATCGGGGCCGACCTGATCGCCACGCGCGACGGGTTCAGCCGCGCCGATGTGGATGGCTATGCTGTGGAAAGCCAGCGCCGCGCCAAGCATGCTTGGGACAATGGCTATTTCAAAAAATCCGTGATCCCGGTGAAGGACATTAACGGCCGCGTCATTCTGGACCATGACGAACATATGCGCCCTGGCTCAACCATGCAGTCTATGGCCGCATTGGAGCCATCTTTCGTGGCGATGGGCGAAATGGGCGGCTTTGACGCGGTGGCGATGCAGCGTTATCCCGATGTCGAAGAAATGCTGCATGTGCATCATGGCGGCAATTCCAGCGGCATCGTCGATGGCGCAGCTGGCGTATTGCTCGGCACCCGCGAGGCAGGCAGCGCCATGGGGTTGAAGCCCCGCGCGCGCATCCGCGCGTTCGGGTCGATCGGATCGGAACCCTGCATCATGCTGACCGGGCCTGCGCTGGTCACCGAAAAAGTGCTGAAACGCGCGGGCATGACGGTTGGCGATATTGATCTGTTCGAGTTGAACGAGGCGTTTGCATCGGTGGTGTTGCGCATGATGGATCAGCTCAAAATTGATCACTCGAAAATGAACGTCAACGGCGGCGCCATTGCCATGGGCCACCCGCTCGGCGCCACCGGCGCGATGATCCTTGGCACTGTTCTCGACGAGCTGGAACGCCGCAACCTCAGCACCGCACTGATCACGCTCTGCGTCGGCGCCGGCATGGGGACGGCGACGATTATCGAGCGGGTGTAGAACTATTCCGTAGACGGACAAAAATAAAAATGTCATTGCGAGGAGCGTAGCGACGCGGCAATCCAGAGTCCCAAACGAAGGCCATACCGTGTGACTCTAGATTGCCGCGCTTTGCTCGCAATGACGAACAATAACAGGGAGAACCACATGCAACAGATGAAATTTGACGTGGACAGCGACGGCATTGCCACCATCACCTGGGACATGCCGGGGCGCAGTATGAATGTGCTCTCCGATGAGGCGCTGGCGGAATTTTCTGAATGCGTCGCGCGCATCAAAAGCGACGCCGCCATCAAGGGCGCGGTGATCACCAGCGGCAAGGAGGCGTTTCTGGCGGGCGCCGATCTGATGATGGTGCAGGCCACCGCCACAGGCAATCCCAAACACACGCGCGAGCAGCGGGTGGAGGCGCTTTACGCCAGCCCGATCATCGGCTTTAGCGGCATTTTGCGGGCGCTGGAAACCTGCGGCAAGCCGGTGGCGGCGGCGATTAATGGCACGGCGCTGGGCGGCGGGCTGGAAATTCCGCTGGGCTGTCATTACCGGGTGTGTGCGGATAATCCGGCCATTCAGATTGGCCTTCCGGAAGCGAAAGTCGGCCTGCTGCCCGGTGGTGGTGGCACGCAACGCTTGGCGCGCCTGATCGGCATTCCAGCGGCGCTGCCCATGCTGTTGCAGGGCGAGCCGGTGTCGCCGCAACAGGCGCTGAAGCTGGGCATCATTCATAAAGTGGTTCCGGCGGGCGAAATCGTGCAGGAAGCCAAACGCTGGATCCGGGAAAGCCCGGATGCGGTGCAACCCTGGGATAAAAAGAATTACAAAATTCCCGGCGGTGGCCCGTTTGACGGCGGCCCGGCGCAGGAAATGTTCGCCATGGCCATCGCCACGACGCGCAAATCCACTTATGGCAATTACCCCGCATTGGAGGCGATTCTGGCTTGTGTGTATGAAGGCATTCAGGTGCCGATGGATGCGGGCCTGCGCATAGAAACACGCCAGTTGGTTAGCCTGTTCCTGCATCCCAGCGCCAGTAATATGGTGCGTTCGCTGTTTATTTCCAGCGGCGAACTGGCCAAGGGCGCGCGCCGTCCGAAAGATGCAAAAAAATCCGAATGCAGGAAAATCGCCGTGCTGGGTGCTGGCATGATGGGTTCGGGCATCGCCTATGTCTCGGCGCTGGCGGGCATTGAGGTGGTGCTGATCGATAGCAGTCTGGAAAATGCCGCCAAAGGGAAATCCTATTCCGAAAATCTGCTGGGCAAGGCAGTCGCGAAAGGCGCCCGGTCTGAGGCGGAAAAATCTGCTGTTCTGGCGCGCATTACTCCGGCTACGGATTATACGACACTGACGGGCGTTGATCTGGTGATTGAGGCGGTGTTCGAGGATCGCGACATAAAGGCCGTGGTCACCGCCAAGGCGGAAGCCGTCATGCCTGCGACATCGATTTTCGCGTCAAACACATCAACCTTGCCGATCACCGGGTTGGCGGAAAAATCCATCCGTCCCGAACAGTTTATCGGCGTGCATTTTTTCTCGCCGGTCGATCGCATGGGGCTGGTTGAAATCATCATGGGCAAGAAAACCTCGCAACAGGCGCTGGCGGTGGCCATCGACTATGTGCGCAAAATCAAAAAGACACCGATTGTCGTCAATGACAGTCGCGGCTTTTACACCAGCCGCGTGTTCAGCACCTATGTGAACGAAGGCATCGCCATGTTGAGCGAGGGCATTAAACCCGCGCTGATTGAAAATGCCGGAAAAATGGTTGGCATGCCGGTGGGGCCGCTGGCGGTAAATGACGAGGTCAGCCTGGAATTGACCTGGCACATTGCCGATCAGACCAGAAAAGATCTGGGTACGGCCTATAAGCCCAGCGCCATCGATGCGCTACTGGATGAGATGGTCGTCAAACAGGGCCGTCTGGGTAAAAAGAACCGCAAGGGATGGTATGATTATCCCGAAGGGGCCAAGAAAAAACTTTGGCCCGGCCTCGCGCAACTGGTGAAACAATCCACCACGGAGCCGGACATCGAAGAACTGAAAAAACGCTTTTTATATGTGCAGGCGCTGGATACCGCGCGCTGTTTTGAAGAGGGTGTGCTAACCGATGTGCGCGATGCCGATGTTGGCGCCATTCAGGGCTGGGGCTTTGCGCCCTATACCGGCGGGCCGCTATCGCTGATCGACACGGTGGGTGCTGCGGAATTTGTGCGCGAATGCGACCGCATGGCCCAGGCTTACGGCGAACGTTTCGCGCCCAACAAACTGCTGCGCGAAATGGCCGCCAAAGGCGAAAGCTTTTATGGCCGGTTCAACCCGAAACAACAGGCGGCGTAATGACTAGATCGTTTCATTGTTTGACGGAAGCATCCCCCTAGGATGTCATCCCGGACTTGTTCCGGGATCCAGGAGCCTCACGGGAAAACCTGTGTTTGTGGCCCTGGACCCCGGAACAAGTCCGGGGTGACACTGTGTGTGGGGCGACTCTACCTAATTGCAGCACACTCTACCGCGACAACGCCGCTTCCACCAATGGCAGGCGGTCATTTCCGAAATACATATCGTCGCCATTCACGAACATGGTGGGGGAACCAAATCCCCCGCGTCGGACCAGTTCTTCGGTGTTTTCGCGCAGGCGGTCTTTCACATCGGCTTCGGTAATGCGACGGAAAAATTCCTGCGGGTTCAGGCCCACGCGATTGCAGATTTCGGTCAGAATTTCCGGCTGCGAAATGTCTTTCAGATCGCCCCAATAGGTCTCAAAACAGGCGCGCGCATAGGCGGGCAACACGCCTGCATCCAGCGCCACCATCGCGCCGCGCATACTGTCCACGGCGCGCACCGGAAACACTTTCGGCCAGCCGATTTTTATGCCGCAAAAACGCGCCCAGTCCTGCAAGTCTTTGGTGGAATATTTTGATTTCACCGGATGCGGGTTGGCGCGCATCTCATACAGTTCCATGTTCACCGCATTAAACACGCCGCCCACCAGAATGGGCCGCCATTCAATCTGCGCATTTGTACGCACGGCCAGCGCCTCGATACGGCTGAACGCCAGATATGTCCACGGGCTGGAGCAGTCGAAAAAAAACTCAAGTTTGGTCATGTGACGTTTCCCCAGGCGGTTGTTTTACAGCCAGTGTAAACGTGCGCCGGGATTGCGCCAAGCACTATGCTAGCCCGTTTTGGCCAAAACGTTGGAATGCGGATGCGCATAAAAAACCAGCGTCACGCAGGCGCCTTCACCTTCTTTGCTGTCAATGGATATTGTGCCGCCCTGCAAATCCATCAGCATTTTTGCGGTGGCAAGGCCCAGTCCGACGCCGGAAATGGCCTGCATTTCGCTATCCTTGCCTTTGCGAAACGGGGCAAAAATCTTCTCCTGTTCCGCTTCGGCAATACCCGCTCCGGTATCGCGAATGGCAATTTCGCAGGCGCCGTCCGGGCGCTGGCGCGCTTGCAAATAAACTTTGCCGCCGGGATTCGAAAACTTGATGGCATTGTCCACCAGGCCATTCAATATTCTGGTTATTCCGTGCGGGTCCGCCTCAAGAACGGGGCTGCCCGTCACCTCTGTAACGAGGGACACCTGCGCGTTTTCGGCTATGGGGCGCCGGTTATCGGCAACCCGGGTGATGATATCTTTCGCGTCCAGGGGCTCCGGCGCAAGAGAGATTTTTCCCGCACTCAGTTTTGCAAAATACAAAAGATTGTTGACCGTCTCCAGCAGGGTATGTCCGCTGCCCAAAATATCGCCTGCATATTCCTTGTATTTTTCATTGGCCAGTGCGCCGAACATTTCACCGTGGATTAGTTCTGAAAAACCGATGATGGCGTTAAGCGGGGTGCGCAACTCGTGGCTCATATTGTCCAGGAAGCTGGCGACGACCGCATTGGCCTGTGCAAGTTCGCCATTCATCTTTTCCTTTGCCTCGGCTTCGGCCTGTAACGCCGCCGAGTATTTTTCCAGAATTTCGACGCGCGCGGCCGATGCCCCCTGGCTTTCACGATACACAGAAAGACTAAATAGCAGCGCCGTTGAGGCGCAGAGCGACAGGAGGACGATCCAGAGATTGGTCACGAGCGTTGATTGCAGAAGCGCGCCCTCATAATGGCCGTCAAAATAAACCATGACGCCCGTTAAAAACAGAATGACCAGCCAGCAGGCGCTTTGCGCGATTTTCATGGGCTGTGTCAGCGTCACGGCGATAAAGGCCGGATGAAACCATAATATGGCGTGCAGGCTGCGCGCCTTATCCTGACCCAGGAACAGCGCACTGATCAGCATTGCAGATATATAGACAACCGCAATGACAAAAACCACCAATGCCAGCCTGTCAATATATTCGCCGGGAAACTTCATCAGGATGAACAGCGCCGCCGACAGGCCGATACCCACAAAAACCAATGCATATTGTTCAACGAAGGATACGCTGTCCTGCCGCAGCAAATATAGCCCTTCCACCGCTCCCGCCAATAGCGCAAAGACCATCGTTACGCACAGAGCGATGATTGTTGTGCGGCCAAGCTGGGGGTGGATTAACGCAGATACGATCTGGTTAGTCCGGGATAGTTCGTTGTCCGCAGGTCGTGCCTCAGTCATCAAATTCAATTACCATTATGAACGGTAAGTTTTAGCATGCATCATTCCGCTGCGGCTGCTGTCCCCGCATCTGTGACCAGTGGTGCGCGTGTCGCAATCTCCCGAACGAGCTCGGCGACAATTGCATCAAGCGACGCTACATGCTGCTGGGCCATACCCAGACGGCGCACTGAAACCGTGCGCTCTTCCGCTTCACGTTTGCCCACAACCAGTTGGACAGGTACCTTGCGTACGGAATGTTCTCGCACCTTATAGTTAATTTTCTCATTACGAAGATCGGTTTCGGCTCGGACACCCTGCGCAAACAGGGCCGCAGCGACAGCATTTGCGTATTCATCCGCGTCCGACGTAATGGTTGCAACCACCACCTGCACCGGGGCCAGCCATAGCGGGAAGCGCCCCGCATGATGTTCGATCAGAATGCCGGTAAAGCGTTCCAGCGACCCGAACATCGCCCGGTGCAGCATCACCGGGGGATGTTTCTGCCCATCTTCGCCGACAAAGCTGGCGCCCAACCGGCCCGGCAGATTGAGATCGACCTGCAGGGTGCCGCATTGCCAGTCGCGGCCAATGGCGTCGCGCAGCACAAATTCCAGCTTCGGCCCATAAAACGCGCCCTCGCCGGGGTTCATCACATAGTCCAGCCCGGCGGCCTCAATGGCGGTGCGCAGGGCGGCTTCGGATTTGTCCCACACTTCGTCGGAACCCACCCGCTTTTCGGGACGGTCGGAAAATTTCACCCGCACCTGATCAAATCCGAAATCGCGATAGATTTCCAGAATCAGATTGGTGACGGTGACGCATTCCTGGGTAATCTGATCTTCGCTACAGAAAATATGCGCATCATCCTGGGTAAAGGCGCGCAGCCGCATCAGGCCGTGCAGCGCGCCGGACGGCTCGTACCGGTGCACCTTGCCAAATTCCGACATGCGATAGGGCAGATCGCGATAGCTTTTGATGCCCTGACGGAAAATCTGCACATGGCCGGGGCAATTCATCGGCTTCAGACAGAAATGCCGCTCATCTGGCGTATGGCTGGAAAACATTTCCTCGGAAAATTTCTCGGCATGGCCGGAGGCCACCCACAACGATGCGTCCAGCAGTTCCGGCGTGTTCACCTCAACATAGCCGCCATTGCGCTGACGCTCGCGCATATAATCGATCAGGGTACGGAATAAAGACCAGCCTTTGGGATGCCAGAACACCGCGCCCGGCCCTTCTTCCTGAAAATGAAACAGGTCCAGCTCGCGGCCCAGGCGGCGATGGTCGCGCTTTTCCGCCTCTTCGATCATCAGCAGATAGGCTTTCAGTTCCTTGTCGCTGGCCCAGCAGGTGCCATAAATACGTTGCAGCATTTCATTGTTGGAATCGCCACGCCAGTATGCGCCCGCCAGCTTGGTCAGCTTGAACGCCTTGCCCAGCTTGCCCGTCGATGGCAGATGCGGCCCCCGGCATAGATCCTGCCAATTGCCCTGACGGTAAAGGCTGACCTGCTGATCTGCGGGAATTGATGCGATGATTTCCGCCTTGTATTCCTCGCCAATGGAACGGAAAAACGCCACGGCCTTGTCGCGCTCCCACACTTCGCGGGTGATGGGTTCATCGCGATCCACAATTTCGCGCATGCGCTGTTCGATTTTTTCCAGATCGTCCAGACTGAACGGCGTGGGGCGCGCAAAATCATAGAAAAAACCGTTCTCGATTACCGGGCCGATGGTGATCTGGGTTTCGGGATAGAGTTCCTTCACCGCTTCGGCCAGCACATGGGCGCAATCATGGCGCAGAATTTCGAGCGCATCGGCATCCTCGGCGGTCAGGATGGCGACCTTCGCGTCATGCGCAAAAATAGTGGACAGGTCTTTCACTTCTCCATCGACACGCACCGCCACAGCTTTTTTCGCCAGCGATTTGGAAATGTCCAGCGCCAGATCAGCGCCACTGATTGGCGCGGCATATTCGCGCTGTCCGCCATCGGGAAGGGTAATTCTAATCATCAGTTTCTCACTTTAGAGCGTCATGTTTGCGGTGCGACCAGCGCCCATAGCGCCATGCGTTGAATATTCCATAGCGCATCTCAAGGCGTTCGGGAACTACATCGACACCCTGACCCCCCCACGGATGGCACCGGCAGATGCGTGCCAGCGCCATCCAGCTTCCTGGCCACGCGCCATGCTGGCGTACGGCGATCGCTGCATATTGCGAACAGGTCGGCTGATAGCGGCACGAACTCCCCAGAAATGGTGACAGGGTAAGCTGATAGACCCGGATCAGAAATAGCAGAACTTTAGCCATGCGCAGAACCGGCGGCGGCGCGTTTTGCGGTGATTTCATCAACGGCCTTTAATACGGCCTCGAACGGCAGCATCACTGAGCCATGCCGGGCCTTGTAATCGGCCACCGGCTGCAAAACTTCGAGTTCCTGCCATTCGCCGGACGGGGGGGCCGCATGGTTTTTCAGCATGGCGCGCATTTCCAGGGCCACCTGGCGCAGTTGCGCAGCCGTCTGACCGATCACATGTTTGGCCATGATGGCGCTGGCGGCCTGCCCCAGGGCGCAGGCCTTGACCTCGGCGGCGTAGTCGCTGACTTTATCGTCCTGCATTTTGATATCGACGGTAATGCGGCTGCCACATAGCGGGCTGTCCAGAAACACGCTGGCGTCAGGGTCCGTTAACCGCCCGGCCCGGTCAATATTCCCGGCCAGGGTCAGGATCGCCTTGTTATACAGATCATTAACCATGTTCACCCTCCAACGCGGCCCTCGCATGGGCCTTGATGGCTTTTAGCATGGCATGCAAGCCATTGGACCGGGTGGCGCTAAGATGTGAATCCAGCCCTATTTCCGTAATAAACCCAGGCATTGTAGATATTATTTCTGTTGCGGAACGATCACTATACACCCGTAGCAGGATGGCGATCAGGCCAGAAACAATGGCAGAATCACTGATCGCGTCAAAATGCAGCCTTTTGGCGTCACCCGACGCCTGTAACCAGACCTGGCTTTGGCAGCCCTGCACGCGGTTGGCATCGGTACGCCATTCCTCCTTGAATTCCGGCAACTTACGTCCCAGATCAATAAGGTACTGATAGCGATCCATCCAGTCGTCGAAAAACTGGAATTCGCCGATCAGGTCTGTCTGGGCGTCGGCTATGGTTTGCACGGTTCAAATCGTCTCACAATGGCGTTAGAGATTCTTATCGCAATAAAGACCCTGCTAAGGCAAGATTGCACATATTGACCCGAGCAGTTAGACTACGCTGGTGATCCCCCTGATGTGGGTATCGCCTACCCGATATTCGACGGCAAACCGCCAGCGAGCAGAAAAAGAGAAAGCAGCGGCCTAAACCAATAGGCTTAAATGGACAAATCCCCGTTATCCAGCTAGCGACGCGCCGGGGTTATCAAACAAGAGAGTGAAAATTTGACAATGGATGCCATCGCGAATGAGGCCGGCCAGGTCAGTGTTTTTGAAGACAGAGCCAAAAAAAGAGAAGCGGTCCGCCGCCCCACAAAGGCGGAGGCCGAAGCCGCCGTTCGCACATTGATCAGTTGGGCGGGCGATGACCCGGCCCGCGAAGGCCTTCTGGATACGCCGGCGCGCGTCGTGCGCTCCTATGCGGAATTTTTCTCCGGCTATACCGAGGATCCCAATGAAATCCTGTCGCGTACCTTTGAAGAGGTCGAGGGCTATGACGACTGGATCATGCTGCGCGATATCCGGCTTGAATCGCACTGCGAACACCATATGTTGCCGATCATCGGCGTGGCGCATATTGCCTATATTCCCTTAGGGCGCGTTGTCGGCATCAGCAAACTGGCGCGGGTAGTGGAAGTGTTTGCCAAGCGCCTGCAAACCCAGGAAACCCTGACGGCGCAGATCGCCAGCGCTATCCAGGATGGTCTACAGGCGGTAGGTGTTGCGGTGCTGATCGAGGCGCGCCATGAATGTATGACCACACGCGGTGTGCATAAACCTGATGTGGACATGATCACCAGCCGCATGACGGGCGCTTTCAAGACCGACCCGCGTCTGGAAGAACGCTTTTTGAATATGTTGCGCAAGCGCGGATAAAGTAACGTTCCCTTAAGGATAAGCAGGCAGAGTTTTAGCATGGATAAACACAATGAACTTCGTTTTGCGCCGCGCCGCACCATTGAGCAGGTCGAGGAAAGCGTAGAACTGGCCCCGAAATTTGATGAACGCGGGCTGATCCCCGTCGTCACCACAGATGCCGAAAGTGGCGAAGTGCTGATGCATGGCTATATGAACGCCGAGGCCTTTCGCCAATCGGTGGCGCTGGGCGAGGCGGTATATTTCAGCCGCAGCCGTCAGGCCCTATGGCACAAGGGCGCCACCAGCGGACTGGTGCAGAAGATTGTCGAAATCCGCATTGATGATGATCAGGACGCTGTTTGGCTGCGCGTAAATGTACAGGGCGGCGCCAGTTGCCATGTCGGCTATCGTTCGTGTTTTTACCGTTCCGTGCCGATTGGGGCGTCGGGCGATGTCGCCTTACAATTTGAAGAGACGGAAAAGGTTTTTGATCCGAAAGCCGTATATGGGGATGCACCAAATCCAACCCAGTTATGAGCCCGGTTCAAAACCATGAGTGATCTTATCCCCCGTCCCACCTGGTCGCGCAGGCCTGCTACGATTGGTTTGGCGTTGGGCTCGGGTGTTGCAAGAGGATGGGCGCATATTGGCGTGCTGCGCGCGCTGGAACGCGAAGGCATTCAACCCGATATTGTTTGTGGTACATCCATCGGCGCGGTGGTTGGCGGCGGCTATGTTGCGGGCAAGCTCGACGAAGTGGAAAAATGGGCGCGCAACATGACCCAGCGGCGCCTGTTCCGGTTTCTCGATTTCGGCCTTGGCACCGGCGGACTGTTACAGGGCAGTAAACTGGCGGCCGAATTAAATAATGAACTGGGCGATCTGGAAATTCAGCATCTGGGACGTCGCTTTGTTGCGGTCACCACCGAGCTGGCAACGGGACATGAAATCTGGCTGCGTCAAGGACATATGGTGGAAGCCATGCGCGCCTCCTATGCACTGCCGGGAATTTTCAGTCCGGTGAAAGTCGAAGGGCGCTGGTTGATCGACGGCGCGCTGGTCAATCCGGTTCCTGTCTCGACCTGCCGAGCGTTTGGCGCGCGTCTGGTGATTGCCGTTAATCTGAATGCGGACATTTTTGGCATGGGAACGGTACGCAAGGGCGACCGGCTGGAAAGCGACGAAGAACTGGACGCCGAAAATGCCGATGCGCGTTCTCTTCTTGCGGGTGCGCGTCTGTCCAACCGTCTGGCGTTGCGCCAAATGCTGGGCACCACAAAAGGCACCCCTGGACTAACCACCGTGATGTTCGGCGCATTTAATATTGTGCAGGACCGTCTGGCACGGTCACGCCTTGCAGGCGATCCGCCAGATGTACTGGTCAATCCGCAGGTGGCGCATATCGGGTTACTGGATTTTCATCGCGCAGAGGAATCCATCAAGCTTGGCGAAATGGCCATGCGCGAGGCCATGCCCATGATTCAGGAAGCACTGAACGTCCTGAACTAGGCTCAAAATTACCGATGGGATTTATTGATGTTCGCGCGATTTACATCCGGCCCGGAACTTTCGGTTGCGCTGGCGTGCCATACCGTATTGTCGACGGATAAATTTCGCTCCTTGTACAGCTCCTTCGCCAGATATAAAAACCGGTTCAGCAATGCGTGACAAAACTGAATTTTGGCCTGTTCGGCATCCTAGGCTGCATTGGGGAAGGGGCAGCTTTCAAACGATATAATGACGTCGCGTGGCAGATCAAAACGCCGTGTGACGGCCGCCGCCAGGCGGTCGGCGATACCTGAATCACGCAGCCATTTATCAAGTTTTTCGCCATCCACGGTGTTGTTCTTGGCATAATGCACCGTCGTTTTACTGAGATTTTTTTTATTCCTAACGGCGGGATCGGTCGATAATTTCGTCAGCAACCAATCCATTGCGCTTTTGGCCAGCGCATATTCTTCGTGACACCATTCTGCGCGGTCGGTTGGTAATTCGGCAGCCTTTGCGATGTCAGCGCGATTTTCGGGATCTGCGCCATAAACCAGGCATGCGATATTGTAGTAACGCTGAATTTCCAGCGAGTGCAAATCCCAATAGGCATTATCGATCTCTTCTTCCTGGATCAATTGCCATTCCAGCTTCCAGCCATCTGCAACCGCCTGTAGTTTTTCTATCTCGTTAATTTCGCCTTTTTCCACGGGCAGCATCATCTGCGCCATGACGGCGATGCTGTCAGCGGCATCTTCCTCGCGGCCAAACACGGGTGGTTTCATTTCCCAGATGATAACGTGCGCAATCTCATGCAGCAGAGTGAATTCCGTATTGGCAAGAACGAAAAGGCGCTCATATTGCTCTTGCATATTGGCGCGTGAATTAACGCCATCCCCAGCGGATAGCGGGGATGCGGTCAGGAATAATGTGGCGACGACAGCCAAAAAAACGCAAATGAGCAGCCTGAAAAGGCAGTCAGAAATTTCGCACATTTTGCGAATTTCTATTTTGAAATGCATTGCAAATTCGCCCCATGATCGATCAGACTGATTAAGTCTATCAGGGATACCATGATATTCCGTTAATTTTAGGGATCAAAAATGTACAGTAGTGAGAAATATGTTGGATAATCGGCGCACGCCAGGGTTAACCGGAATTAACCCCGTCACTTAAAGACTGGCTGTTTTAATGCGCGTTGCGTTTCAACAATTCATAATTATTGTCACGCAATTGCCCGAACATGGCGGCGACCTGTGGATGCTCGACAGGTTCTCCCGAAGCGTCTGGCAGAAGATTTTGCTCGGAAACATAGGCCTCGTAATAGGATTCCTCGTTCTCTGCGAGTAAATGGTAGAACGGCTGATCCTTGCGGGGTCTGATTTCGGCAGGAATGGATTGGTACCATTGCTCGGTGTTGTTAAACACAGGGTCAACGTCAAAGATCACCCCCCGGAATGGAAAAATCCGGTGCCGGACAACCTGACCAATGCGAAACTTCGCCAACTGCGCCATCTTGATATCCTCTGTTACCGTCGATCGGAGTGTAGCAAATTTTACGAGGTCACACTACTTATCCGTTAACAACACGTCACCATGTAAGGATACGGGTCAAGAAAATAAAGGCCGCACCCCGCAAGGGGCACGGCCTAAATGTCAGGCTACTACTCGGCCTTCTTTTCGGCTTCGCAGGGGTTTTCGGCTTCACAGGGGTTTTCAGCAGCGCAAGGATTTGCTGCATCTTCTGCGGGCGCCTTTTCATGATGTTCTGCATAGGCCGGGAGGGCTGCTGCGGATACTGCCAGGGCCAGGCCGATGGCGGTCGCGGTACGGTTAAAGCTGCTCTTCTTCATGGTTTTTACCTTCCTTGGTTTATATGGCCGACACTCGGCCTCACTCTCCATCCGATTGGAAGCGGTTTTTTCCGCTTTTCCCCCCGATGGAAACTCTTGTTGTCCAAAAAAATCTAACCCATCATTCCTTTACAATCAGTGGATAATCAGGGGTCGGATTAAGTGGACACGAATATGCATAATTACCTGGTGTCAATTCCACGCTATAATCACGGGTAACGCCTTTGGTCAAACCGCCCCCAGAAACATTGGGCTGCACCAGCCGCGACAGCCCCGCACCGCGCAACCAGAAACCAAGCTCATAGGGTACGTTCCTGTTGGTTACGCGAAAAATATATATGCCCGGCTTCACAGTCAACGGGGTGGCTTTCTTCAGACGATCCTTTCCGGTTTTCTTATTGATTTCTTCACAGTCGGCTTTCTTTTTCGTCTTGAAGCCATGATCGGCGCCAGCTTCTGATTCGAGGAACTGGCACCCGGTCTGGGTTAGCGTTATAATGTTGGGGTTCGGTTCGGCCTGTGTTTGCGCCACCGCGCCCCCCAGCATCAGGAATGTGGTGCCGACGCCAATCGAAGCGGCCCGGAAATGGGATGTTCGACAGATCTGTGGCAGACGCTCTTTCATCAACCCGGGTCTCATTTCTGCGAATCTCTATACTGCATCATGTCGAAGTTAACATCGGCGATCAATACGTCAATTAAAAGGCTAAATTTAGGTATTTACATGACTTATTCTGACCTAAAAGAGTTCAGCGGAGATTGCTTTTGGTGACATCTGCACAATATAATCCTCACCTCAGCATGAATTGAAAGCGTTCGGGCGCCTATGAACGGCCCGCGCCCCGGGTACCGGGGCAAAAGATCAAAAGATAATGGAGATGAAAATGGCGGAACAGGCGAAACGTGCGGAAGCCACCTTTGGCGCAGGATGTTTTTGGGGCGTGGAGGCCACTTTTCGGCAGGTTCCAGGGGTTTTTGCCACTGCGGTCGGATATCTTGGCGGCATTCTGGACAATCCCACCTATGAAGATGTGTGCGGTGGCCGTACCCAGCACGCCGAAGTGGTAAAGGTTGTGTACGACCCGCGCAGAGTATCTTACGAGCAACTGCTCAATGTATTCTGGGAAAACCATGACCCAACCACCCTGAACCGGCAGGGGCCGGATGTTGGCACCCAGTATCGTTCAGGGATTTATTATCATGATGAAACCCAGGCCGAAATCGCCCGCGCCACTCTGAAAAAGTTGGAAGCGTCGGGCCGTTTCAAACGCCCAATCGTTACAGAAATCTGCCCGGCCACGACCTTCTGGATGGCCGAGGATTATCACCAGCAATATCTTGAAAAGCGCGGCGCGACCTCCTGTCATATCTAGGCGATGAAGGATCGCGATTATCCTGAGCGCCCCTGGATAGGGGTTGGCGTTGTCGTCTGGTCCGGGGATTCCGTGTTGCTGGTTCGCCGCGCCCACGCCCCGCGTAAGGGGCAATGGAGCATTCCTGGCGGCATGCAGGAAGTGGGAGAGACCACAAAGCAGGCCGGCATCCGCGAAGTGTTCGAGGAAACCGGTATCGAAATCGCGATTGACGGGCTTGTCGATGTGATAGACCTGATCCTGCCCGATGATGGCGGGCGGGTTCGGACGCATTACACGCTGATCGATTTTCATGGTCATAGCGTGCAGGACGGGGCAACGCCCAGCCCTGGGGATGATGCCGATGCCGCCCTATGGGTAGGCTACAGCGCCCTGAATGCATATGCGCTCTGGCCTGAGACCCGGCGTGTAATTGACGCAAGCAGGGAATTGCGCAATGCCCGCGAGGAATAAGTTGAACATAAAACAGAAGGGAAAGAGACATGGCCTATAAGGGATTTGATTTAACCGGCAAGGTCGCGCTGGTAACTGGCGGTAATGGCGGCATCGGCCTTGGCATGGCCCAGGCGATGGCCGAGGCCGGCGCCAATATTGTTATCTGGGGCACCAACACAGAAAAAAACGATGCCGCTAAATCCGCGCTTTCCGGGCTAGGGGTAAAGGTGATGGCGTCAAAGGTGGACGTTTCCCAGGAACAGCAGGTCATCGACGCCTTTGGTCAGGCCGTCAAGGAAATGGGCCGTGTGGACACCGTGATCGCCAATGCAGGCATTGGCTTTGGTTCGCCATCTTTCATGGAGCTGAAAATCGAAACCTTCCGCAAGGTGATGGGTGTCAATGTAGAAGGGGCGTTCTTTACCCTGCGCGAAGCCGCCCGGCACATGGTTGCCCGCGAAGGCGGCGGCTC
The DNA here is from genome assembly GCA_947085295.1 of uncultured Alphaproteobacteria bacterium. Classification (GTDB taxonomy): domain Bacteria; phylum Pseudomonadota; class Alphaproteobacteria; order UBA11222; family UBA11222; genus UBA11222. Next base: position 63,101 of record CAMTVX010000038.1, read on the forward strand.
CATGGTGGGGGTTGCCAGCCTGGCGGCGATCGAGGGCGCGGCACGCAATCAGGCCTATGGGGCCAGCAAGGGTGCACTGATTTCCATGATCAAGGGCATCTCGGTTGAGTTAGCCCGCTATGGGGTGCGCGCCAACGCGATTTTACCGGGCTGGATTGCCACCGACATGACCGAGGCCTCGCAGGCTTCACAGAAATTTAACGATAATGTTATTGGCCGGGTGCCGATCCGGCGCTGGGGCCAACCGGAAGATTTTGCGGGCGTGGCCGTCTATCTGGCCAGCGACGCCTCACGCTATCACACCGGCGATCAGTTTATCATAGATGGCGGTTACGCTATCTTCTGAAAAAGGGGATGGCGGTTACGCTATCTTCTGATGTTAAGGATTTGGCAAGAAGTTGCTGGCATAGTGTACGGACTTAGAAGGGTCTGATGCTTTCAGACCTTTTCCTCGAAACGGCAAACCGCAGGAAACTGCGGGACGCAAAGCCACCGGCCTAATTTCTATCCTCATATCGGGGGATCGAAAATGGTAGCGGGGCCCCCGAAAGGAGATAAATTATGACGTTTTCGCAAGCCTCCAGCGCTACATTGCTGGCGCCTTCATTCGAAACAATTCTCGAAACACTGGATACGAAACCGCAGTTATCGCTTGTACAGGGTTTATCCGTGTCGAACGATGGGCTCAGCTATCGCTCTTCTCCGGATGGTTCTGTGACGATGGGCACGGACCCCCTGTCAGGTCAGGTTGTACTGATTGTACAAAATGGGGATGCGTGCTGGGAAATTGCCCTACCGCCCAAAATCGCCCGATTTGCGTCCTGCGAAACCCAGGGCAGCCTTGCTGCTGCAAAACAGGTCGCGCAAGCCGCATTTACCGCTTACCGGTTGAATGGGCCGGATTAACTTTCGATTTGAATTGCCCGTGTTGAAATACCGCTTGCCGCTTGGCAAGCGGTGCCAACTCAGCTAGTTTGCGCGCTCTCGCGGTTAGAGCAGCATTTCATGTCCATTTTTGTTTGTGGACAGAACTGCTCTCACCATGACGGAGAGGTGCCAGAGTGGCCGATCGGGGCGGTCTCGAAAACCGTTGTGCGTGCGAGCGTACCGTGGGTTCGAATCCCACCCTCTCCGCCAATTGGCACATGTCCGGCCCGGACACATAGGTAACATAATGTACCTAAGACATGGGTGACACCCCCGGGCCAAAGGGGGTGTCTATTGGTTGCAGGGTACGTTGCCCCAGATCGATATACCCCAGATCCTAGTCCATAAAACTCACCAGCCAAATGCCCTCGTCAGCTTCCTTGATTCCAAGACCTTGCCGCTGTCTTGCCAGGCTTGGTGCAGCAACACACTCTGCCGCTGATCTTCAGTTCCCCTTTTGCTGAATGGCTTCTTGAGCCAGGCATAAAATCCGCTCGGGTGAACGTGGAGCATCCGGCACATGGTCCGAATGCGGAACTGCATACGATGCGCCTTGATAAACGCGTACCTCACTTTGCATCCCTGGCGAAGTACGCGGTGGTGGGTTCAACCGGTCAGCGCAACATGATTGAATTCGTGATGTTCTGAAAGGTTACAAGATGGCACGGACTGGCCGCCCCGGCATATCTGCTGAACAGAGGAAAGAACTTTGGCGCCGGTGGAAGGATGGGGAGTCAC